>CAZFUQ010000095.1:0-13372 GCA_964521905.1 uncultured Cellulosimicrobium sp. | reverse complement strand
GCCGCCTGGAAGCCCCACATCTGCGGGACGCGCGTCGCGACGGCCGCCAGGCCCTCGCCCGCGTGCCCCGGGGCGCCCTGGCCGGCGTACTCGCGGAACCCCTTCCAGTACGCCGTGATGTTGCCCGCGTTGCCGACGGGCAGCGCGTGGACGTCCGGGGCGTCCCCGAGCGCGTCGACGATCTCGAACGCGCCCGTCTTCTGGCCCTCGATGCGGTCCGGGTTCACGGAGTTCACGAGCTCGATGGGGTACGCCTCGGCGAGCTTGCGCGCCGCGACGAGGCAGTCGTCGAAGTTGCCGTCCACCTGGAGCAGGCGCGCACCGTGCGCGATCGCCTGGCTCAGCTTGCCCATCGCGATCTTGCCGTCGGGGACGAGGACGGCGCAGACCATCCCCGCCCGGGTCGCGTAGGCGGCCGCGGACGCCGACGTGTTGCCCGTCGACGCGCACACGACCGCCTTCGCACCGCGACCGGCGGCCGCGGACATCGCGGTCGTCATGCCGCGGTCCTTGAACGACCCCGTGGGGTTCATCCCCTCGACCTTCACGAAGACCTGCGCCCCCGTGCGCGCGGACAGCGCGGGCGCCTCGACGAGGGGCGTGCCGCCCTCCCCGAGCGTGACGACGCGCTCGGACACGTGCGCGGGCAGGCGGTCACGGTACTCCGCGATGATGCCCTTCCACTGGTGTGCCATCTGGTGGACCTCCTGCTGGGCCATCAGGCTCCCTCGACTCTCCGGACGGACGTGATCGTGCGGACGGGCTCGAGCTCGGCGACCGCGGCGACGGTCGCGGACAGCGCCGACTCGGGCGCCGCGTGCGTGGTGATGACGATCTGCGCGACACCGGCGCCCTCGCGGTCCACGCCGTCGCCCGCGGCGTCGGACGTCGTCGGCTGCCGCACCGCCTCGATGGACACGCCGTGCTCGGCGAGCGCCTGCGCGACCTGCGCGAGCACGCCGGGGCGGTCGTCGACGTCGAGCCGGACCTGGAAGCGCGTGACCGCGGCGCCGGGCGGCAGGATGGCGAGCTCGGCGTACGTGGACTCCTGCGGGCCCTTGCCGCCGAGCACGCGGTGGCGCGCCGCGGAGACGACGTCGCCCAGGACGGCCGAGGCGGTCGGCGCGCCGCCCGCCCCACGGCCGTAGAACATGAGCTCGCCGGCCGACTCGGCCTCGATGAACACCGCGTTGAAGGATCCCCGCACGTTCGCGAGCGGGTGCGTCGTCGGCACGAGCGACGGGTGGACGCGCACGGACACGCCGGCGCTCCCGTCCGCCGCGTCCCGGCGCTCCGCGATCGCGAGCAGCTTGATGACGTGGCCGGTCCGCGCGGCCCACGCGACGTCGTCGGCCGTGACGGACAGGATGCCCTCGCGCGCGACGTCGTCGAGCGACACGCGTGTGTGGAACGCGAGGCTCGCGAGGATGGCGGCCTTGGCCGCGGCGTCGTACCCCTCGACGTCGGCGGTCGGGTCGGCCTCCGCGAACCCGAGCTCCTGCGCCTCCGCGACGGCCTCGGCGAGGCCCGCGCCCGTGGTCGCCATCTGGTCGAGGACGTAGTTCGTGGTCCCGTTGACGATGCCCAGCACGCGGCGCACGCGGTCGCCCGCGAGGGACTCGCGCACCGGGCGCACGATGGGGATGGCGCCCGCGACGGCCGCCTCGAAGTAGATGTCGACGCCCGCCGCGTCGGCGGCCTTGTAGAGCGTGGGCCCGTCCTCGGCGAGGAGCGCCTTGTTCGCCGTGACCACGGCGGCGCCCGCGCCGATCGCGCGCAGCAGCAGCGAGCGCGCGGGCTCGGTGCCGCCCATGACCTCGACGACGATGTCCGCGCGCTCGACGAGCTCCTCGGCGTCGTCGGTGAGCAGCGCGCGGTCGACGACCGGGTCGCGCGGCGCCGCGACGTCGCGCACCGCGATGCCCACCAGCTCGAGGCGCGCGCCCGCGCGCGCGGCGAGGTCGTCGGCCTGCTCGGTGAGCAGCCTCGCGACCTGGGTGCCGACGACGCCGCACCCCAGCAGGGCGACGCGCAGGGGCGGGTGGGACTCGGCGGCAGACGGCACGACGGACCTTCCTCGGGGACGGGCGGGGCGCGCTCCCGTGCCCGGGGACCGGTGCGCGGGCCGCGGGCACGGCGGGCGAGGGAACGGCAGCGACAGGATACGTGGCCGCCCGGAGTCCGGGTGCTGGCCGCCCACGCCTCGGACCCGGGCGGGGCTCAGCCCTCGTGGCCGCGCTCCGCGCTCTCCGCGAGCGCCTGCGCACGGCCTTCGGAGCGCGCGCGCTCGAGCGCCTCCTCGAGCTCGGCGGCGGTGAGGACCGGCGGGTCCTGCCCGCGGGCGCTCGCTGCGGGCGAGGCGACGGTCGACGTGGCGGTGGCGGTCGCGGCACCCTCCGGGTCGGCGGGCCGTCGCGGTCCGAGCCGTCGCCGCGCCGCGGCGACCAGCGCCGGGCCGCGCAGTGCGGCGAGCAGGACCAGGACGACGAGGACGAGCGCCGCCCACGGGACCGCCCAGGTCTGCGCCGCGCCGTCGGCGCTCGCGGTCGCGCCACCTCCGATCCCGACGGCGGTCGCCGTCACGGCGACGGCGGCGGCGGCCCTCCCCAGGGGCCGCACGCCGGAGACCTCGACCTCCTGCTGGAGCGAGGAGCCGGGGAGCAGCTCGGGAAGCTCGTCGGTGCCCGTGGTGGTGCGGGCCCAGCCGAACGGTCCGGTCACGGTGACGGACTCGGCGGCCACGATGCGCGCGTTGCCCGTGTTGGTCAGGGTGTAGCGGACGGTCGCGGTCGAGGTCCCGAAGGGGTTCGCGACGTCGTGGTGGACGACCTCCACGTCGCCCACCACGACCGCCGGGGCGAGCGTGCCCTCGACGCGCAGGTGCACGCGCAGGGCGAGGCGCCGGTCGAGCGCGACGGTGGAGGACGACGTCTGCTGCACGAGCGAGGTGATGATGCCCGCGGAGTGGTCGCCCGGCGCGGCGTCGGCGGGGACGTCCACGGTGAAGGGCACGTCGAGGGACTGGCCGGGGTCGACGGCGATCGTCACCGGGCCGCCGCCGCCGTCGCCGACGGCGATCCAGGCGCCGAGGTCGGAGGACGTCTCGCCGGCGGGCAGCAGGTCGAGCTGGCCGGACGTCGTCGTGAACGCGTCGGCGGCGTAGGCGCGCAGCTCGAGGCGCTGCGCGGAGTGGTTGGTCACGACCACCGTGTCGGACAGCGTGTCCCCGGGCCGGGCCGCGTAGGAGTAGTTGGGCCGGTCCGCACCGTGGTCGTTGTCCGCGGGCAGGAGGCCCCAGCTGAGGTCGCCCGTGGTGTCCGCCGCGAGGGAGGACGCCACGGGCGCTGCGAGTGCCGCGCCGCCTGCCCGCGCCGCCCCGGCAGGGGCGAGCGCGAGCAGGACGGCGAGGGCGGCGACGAGCGCCGCCGCGCCCCGTGCGGGACGGTGCGTGCGGACGGGGGCGGGGGCGTCGTCGTGCCTCATGGTTGGGGTCAGCCCACCGCGGTGAGCGTCAGGACGCCGGTGTAGTCGCCGGCCTCGGTGTCGAGCGGCAGGCGCAGGTCGATCGCGGCCTCGGCCTGGACCGAGCCCTTCGGGTGGCCCGCGGGTGCCGAGGCGAGCGTCGAGGAGGCCTTGAGGCCCTCGCCCTCGCCCGCGACGACGACGCGCCCGTTGCCGGCGCCGACCGTGTTGTCGCCCGCGAGCGCCGGTCCCCAGCCGAGGTGCTTGCCGGAGAAGGTCTTCGAGCCCGACACGAAGTCGCTCACGGACCCGTTGACGGCCCACGCGGGCTGGCCCGCGCGGGTGTCGGTGACCGTGACGCGCGGCAGGACCCCGCTCGCCACGAACGAGCCGTCACGCACGGTCGCGGTGCCCAGGCTCACGGCCGGCGTGCCGCCCTCGATCGTCCAGACGAACTCGCCCGGCTCCTCGGGCTCGTCGACCTCGGGCACGGTCACGTCGACCGGGACCTCGCCCTCGCCCGGCTCCTCGGGCTCGCCCGGCTCCTCCGGACCGCCCGGCTCGGTGGCGTCGAGCTCCCACGCGACCGACACGTCCTTGGCGACCTTCTTCGGGTCGGCGGCGCCGCCCGAGGAGTACCAGTACGACGACTGCCCGGTCCCGGTCTGGAAGTCGACGAACGACACGGGGAACGAGCCCCAGCCCGTACCGGTCTTCACCTGGCCCGCCTGGCCGTTGTCCACTCCCGCGTAGGCGGGCGTCGCGGTGAACCCGTCGGCGTCGACCTCGACGCCCGACAGGTCGGCGAGGACGATCTCGGCCGCCGGCAGCGGCTCCCACTTCGTCGGGTCCTCCATGCTCGCGCCGTAGCCCGTGGCGGTGCCGACGAGCTGGGCCGTGCCGTCCGCCGCGACCGTGAGCTCCGGGTCGGAGACGCTCCAGTACGTGAGGCCCCCGTAGAAGACGATCGTGTACGAGCCCTCCCAGGAGATGCTCGCGGTGCCCGCGGCGGCGTCGACGGTCCCCGTGCCGCCGGCGAAGACGACGGCGTTGCCGCTCGTGCTCCCGGCGGCCGGCGTGACGGTCGCGCCGGCCGGCGTCTGGCACTTGCTGGCCCAGGTCGGCTGCGTCGTGCCGCCGTCGGCGGTGGGCTTGACGATCGTGACGTTGCCGGCCGAGGCCGCGTAGAAGCCGTCCGCCTCGGTCCACAGCCGCGACGAGCCCGCGTTGCCCGCGGCGCCCGCGGACAGGAAGTTGCAGCCGCCGAAGTACGCGCCGCCGCCCGTCTCGTCGTTCATCTGCCAGGTGAGGGAGACGCCGTCGACGCTCTCCTCGGCGGCCTGGGCGGGGGCCGCGGCCCAGATCGTGCCGAGGCCGAGGGTCGCGACCGCGACGCCGGCCGTCAGCCGGTTCGTCGCTCGCTTCCGCTGTCCGTGCGTGTGCATGATGTCCTCTCGTGCCGGCGGTGCCGGCTCCTGTGCTCCGTGAGTGGTGCTCTCGTGAGTGGTGGGTGCGCGCGCTGCCCGCGTGCGCGTGCCGGACGTGCCGGCGCGACCGTCCTGCCGTCGGGTGCGGGTGCCAGCCCGGTCCCCGACGGCAGGACGGACCTCTATCCCCGGAACGGCATGGCGAGCCAGCCCTTCCGGAACCCGACGACCGTGCCCGCGGAGGCGAGCAGCAGCCCGGTGGTCATGAGCGCGAGCCGCTGCGACGGGTCGCGCAGTGCGTCCGCGAGCTCGGGCACGAGCCCGGTGCGCGAGGTGCCGAGCGTGGCGGACGGCGTCGCGAGGAACGCGGGCGGCGACGTGGTGTCCGTCGGCGCGGCCGCGGGGACCGACGCGGCTCGCGCGGCGGCGAGCCCGGTCCCGCCGCCCGTGCCCGACGCCGTCGCACGGCCCGGCGGGGCCGTCACCACGGGCTGGACGACCGTCCCCGCCGGGGGCGTCACCGCGTCGTCCGGCACCTGAGGCACCGGGGCGTCGGCGTCGTAGCTCACGTACAGCGGAGAGGCCGGCTTCGCCCAGTCGCGCTGCCCGCCCGACGTGTACCAGTACGCGGCCTGCCCGGTGCGCACCTGGAACTCCACGAAGCTCGACGGGAACGCGCCCCAGTACGCGGCGTTGACGTCGGTGCGCTGCGCCTGCGGCACCGTCAGGCCGGCCGCGCCGGTCGCGACGCCGACGTAGCGCGGCACGACCCGGAACCCGGTGCGGTCGCCGAGCAGGACCCGCTCGAGGTCGGCGAGGACGACCTGCGTGGCGGGCAGCCGCTCCCAGCGCGTCATGTCCTCCATCGAGGTCCCGAACCCGCCCGCCGTCGCGGTGAGCTCCCCGGTGCCGTCCGCCCGGATCGTGAGGACCGGGTCGCTCGCCCACCAGTAGGTCAGCCCGCCGTAGAAGACCGACGTGAAGGTGCCGGTCCAGCGGATCGTCGCCGTCCCCGACGCGGGGTCCACGGTCCCGGCACCGCCGTCGACGACGACCTGTCCCCCGTTGCTGAGGTTGTTCGCGAGCGAGACCTGCTGACCGTCCGGCGCCTGGCACCGGGTGGCGAACGTCGCGGCGTGGTCCGTCCCGGAGCCGTCGGTCCGCACGACGCGCACGTCGCCGTCGCTCGCGCGGTAGAACCCGTCGGCCTCGGTCCAGACCTTGCCGCCGTGCGTGTCGCCGTCCGTGCCGGGGATGCCCGCCATGAGGAAGTTGCAGCCGCCGAAGAACGCGGCGCTGCCCTGCTCGTGGTTGAGGCCCCAGCGCAGCTGGGCGTTCGAGACGGTGAACGCGCCGCCCGCCTCGCCGTCGAGCTCGGGAACCGTCACCGTGACGGGAAGGCTCGCGGTGTCCGGGCGGCCGTCGTCGTCGATGCCGAGCCCGGCCGCCGCCGCCGGGGCGACCAGCCCCGCGGCCAGCAGCCCGAGCCCCACGAGGACCGCACCGCGCGCCAGCCCGCGACGCATCGCGCCGCTCACGCGTGCCGCCCCACGGGCTCGCCCTGCGGGACCACCACGGGCGGCAGGCTCTGCGTGGGCGCCTCCTCGGGCCACGACGGGACGAGGGTGGGTTCCGCGGTCGACCGGGCGTCCGGGACGGCGACCGGCGGCGCGGCGGCGCGCGCCGCCCGGCGGCGGCGGCGTGCGGAGACGGACGACGAGACGACGACGAGGAGCAGCACGAGCGCGGCGACGGCGACGGCGATCTCCGCGGCCGACCAGCCCTGCCCGGTGCTCGCGGCGGCCTCGGCCGCGGCCTCCTCCGCCGCGACCGCGGCCGGGTCCTTGCGGACGGTCACCTCGACCTCGGGCGAGAGCCCCGAGCCCGCACCGGTCAGGCGCAGCACGTGCGTCCCGACGCGCAGGTCCGCGGGGAGCTCCAGCAGGCCCGCGACCTCACCCTGGTTCCCGGCCGTCAGCGGCCCGACGGCGAGCACGCCGTCGTCGAGGACTCCCACCACCTGCTCGCCCGGCTGGAACCCCTGCGCGACGAAGCTCAGCGCGCGCCCCGCGACGGCGGTCGCCTTGTCGACGCCGATCGTCGCGGTACCTGCGGCGGCCGGCACGGGCGCGGCCACGTCGTCGGCGTCGTCGGTCCGAGCCGCGGCCGCCTGGTCCTCGTCGGCCGACGCCGCGGCCGGCGTCCCGCCACCGGCGCCACCGGACTGCAGGTCGGTGAACGCGACCGGCGTGAAGGTCTCGTTGTTGGCGTTCGGCACGCCGTGCGCACCGATCGTGATCACCCCGCACTGCACCTCGCGGCAGTCGACCGTCACGGCGTTCCCGCTGCGGTCGAGCGCCTGGAACGTCGGGCCGGGGACCACGAGCTGCGTCGACCACGTCCCGTCGGCGGCGATCGTCCCCCCGTTCGCCGCGTACTCCGTCTCCGACCCGGGGAACGCGACGAACCGCTGGAACCCCTGGTTGTCGGCCTGCTCCGAGTCGGGCACGTAGCGGTAGTCCGAGCCGGTGCTGCCCCCGCGGCTCGGCGCCCAGGAGCCGCCCGACGGGTCGGACACCCAGCCGAAGAACACGTACATCCCTCCGAACGCCCCCTGGATCGACTGGAAGCCGGAGCCGCTGAGCGTGAGCGTCGTCGAGTAGGTGGTGTCGGCCTCGGCGCGGCCCTGGTCGTTGGTCACCGTGACGCGGCCCGCGGCCTGCGCGGGTGCGGCACCGACCACCGCGCCCGTCACCGCCACGAGGACGGCGAGCAGCGCCGCGAGCGCGGCACGCACCTGGGCGCGCGGCAGGTCTCCGGCACCGCGGAGGGCGGTCGGGATCGTCGTCGTGGTGGTCATGGGAGGGACGGCTCCGGGGTCGAGGTGGCGGTGCGGGCGGGCAGGACGAGCAGCTCGCCCGTTCCGGGGTGGCGCAGCGTCCGCACGGGGTGGCGGTAGACGCGGGTCAGCAGGTCGTCGGTGAGCACCTCGTCGGGCGTGCCCGCACCGGCGACCCGGCCGCCGTCGAGCACGACGACGCGGTCCGCCCATGCGGCGGCGAGGGACAGGTCGTGGAGCACGACGACGACGGCGTCACCGGCCCGGGCCCGCTCGCGCGCCTGCGCGAGCACGTGCTCCTGGTGACGGATGTCGAGGGCCGCCGTCGGCTCGTCGAGCAGGAGCAGCACCGGCTCCTGGGCGAGCACGCGCGCGAACGACGCACGCGCCTTCTCCCCGCCGGACAGGCTCGGGTACCGGCGGGAGGCCAGGTGCAGGACGTCGGCGGTGACGTGCGCGCGGGCCACCACCTCGTCGTCGCGCTCCTCGCGCTCCGTGCCGCGCCACGGGGCGCGGCCCATGCGCACGACGTCGACGACCCGGAAGGGGAAGCTGAGGCGCGTCTCCTGCAGGAGCACGCCGCGCCGTCGGGCGAGCTCTGCGACCCGGAGCGCGGCGAGCGGGCTCCCCTCCCACTCGACGGTCCCGGTCGTCGGGACGGTGTCCCCCGCGACGACGCCCAGCAGCGTCGACTTCCCGGCGCCGTTGGGCCCGACGAGGACGAGGACCTCGCCCACGTGCACCTCGAGGTCGACGTCGGCGAGGATCGTGGCGCCGTCGATCTGCACCCCGACGCCGCGGGCGCTGAGCACGACGTGCTGCCCGGCGCTCATGCCCAGCCCCCCGCCGTGCGGCGCGTGCGGCGCAGGAGCCAGAAGAAGAACGGGCCGCCCACGAGCGCGGTGAGCATGCCGATCGGCAGGTCCGCGTAGGGCACGGCGGTGCGCGCGACGAGGTCGGCACCGGTGAGCAGGACCGCGCCCCCGAGCGCGCTCGCCGGGACGAGGACGCGGTGGCCGGGCCCCACGACCATGCGCACGAGGTGCGGCACCACGAGGCCGACGAACGCGATGATCCCGCAGAACGCGACGGCCGCCGCCGTGAGCAGGGCGACCACGACGATCGCGACCACGCGCAGCCGCTCGACGTCGACGCCGAGGTGCCGGGCGGCGCGCTCGCCGAGCGAGAGGAGGTCGAGCCGGCGCGCCAGCACGACGGCCGCGACGATCCCGACGAGGACGAGCGGGGCGACGATCGCGACGTACGGCCAGCGCGTCCCGTTGAGGCTCCCGAGCTGCCAGAACACGATCTGCTCGCGCGCCTGGGTGTCGCCGAGGAACGTGAGGAACGCCAGGCCGGCGCCGCACACCGCGTTCACCGCGACACCCGTGAGCACGAGCGTCACGACCTCGGTGCGGCCCTGGGAGCGTGCCAGCGCGTAGACGAGGAGCGTCGTGACCAGTCCGCCGACGAAGGCCGCCACCGCGATCGTCCACGGTCCGAGCACCGTGATCCCGAAGACGATCGTCGAGCACGCGGCGACGGCCGCGCCCGCGGAGACGCCGACGACGCCCGGCTCGGCGAGCGGGTTGCCGAACACGCCCTGCATGACGGCGCCCGCCGTCGCGAGCGCTGCGCCCACGGTCATCGCCATGACGACGCGCGGGAACCGGATGGTCCACAGCGCCGCGTCGCCGTTGGGGTGCGAGGGCAGCGGCCCGAGGTCCAGGCCGAGTCGGTGCAGCACCGAGCCGAGCACCTCGAGCGGTGGCACGCTGAGCTGCCCCACACCGGCCGAGAACAGGGCCAGCACGACGAGCGCCACGGCGAGGACCGCGAAGAGCGCGGTGACGCGCGCGGGGCGGGCCGGGGGCAGCGCGACGGGGCCGTCGAGCTCGCGGAGCGTGGCCAGGGCCTCGTCCGTGGCGGCGGTGCCGTCGGGGGCGGCGTGCGTCGTCGTCACGAGGCGTCCTGGGGGACGGGCGCGTAGATCGCGCGGGCGAGGGCGTCGAGCACGCCGGGCGTGTTGGGCCCGTAGCTGAGGATCTCGGTGTCGGCCATGTCGACGATGCGCCGGTGCTGGCCCGCGGGCGTCTGCGCGATCGCGGGGAGCTGCTCGAGGAGCCCGTCCACGCCGTCGACCGACTCGAGCCCCTTGGTCATCATGAGGATGAGGTCGGGCTGGGTCGAGACGAGGCCCTCGTCGTTGACGGGGCGCATGCCGTCCCAGCCGATCTCGGTCGCGACGTCCACCCCGCCGAGCGCCGTGACGAGCGAGTCCGCTCCCGAGCCCGTGCCGAACATGTAGTAGACGCCCGCCTGGCCGCGCACGTAGAGGAAGACGATCCGCAGCCGGTCGGCCGGGTCCTGCGGGACGAGCCCGGCGATCTCGGCGAGCTTCGCGTCGATCTCGGTCTGCGTGCGCTCCGCGAGCGCGGACCCCTCCTCGGGGACGCCGAGCGCGTCCGCGACCTGCTGGATCAGCGTCCCGACGTTGTCCATGCTGCGGTGCGAGTCCACGACGACGACCGGGATGCCCGCGTCGCGCATCTGCAGGACCACGTCCCACGGCCCGAGCGTCGTGTCGGTGATGATCACCGTCGGCGCGAGCTCGAGGATCGCCTCGCCGTTCAGCTCGTGCCCGTTCGTCGTGACGAGCGGCTCGTCGGCGATCTCGGCGAAGCCCGAGGACAGGTCGCGTCCGACGACGTCGTCCCCCAGACCGAGCTCGAACACGATGCGGGAGGTCGAGCCGTACAGGTCGAGCGCGAGGACGCGGCTCGTGTCGGTGATCGTGACCTCGGTCCCCTGGACGTCCGTCACGGTGGCGGGGAGCGCCGGCTGCGGCGCGTCGGCCACCGGGTCGATCGCGGAGTCCGCGAGGACCGCCGTCGAGGCCCCGACGAACGACCTCGGGTCGTCCAGCGCGTCGAGCTCGGCGAGCGGTGTCGTGTCGACGGCCGCCGCACCACCGCCGCCGACCGTCCCCGGCAGGGAGCACGCCGCCAGCGCCGCGGCGAGGAGACCGCCGAGCACGACCGCCGCCGTGCGACGGGCGCGCCGCGGGGTCGGGGCAGGACGAGGAGGAGGGGTGGTGACCATGCGCATGGGGAGAGTGCTCCGGTTCGCCGCGCTCCGCCGTCGGGCAGGCGCCAGAAGATGAATTCTCAAGTAAGCCGTGCCTAACCTATGTTAGCCAAGGCTTGCCTGACAAGGATCTCGGTTCGCCGCGGCTATGGCGGCCGTCACGTTCGGCCCGGACGCACGACGGCCCGTGACCGGGAAGGTCACGGGCCGTCGGGCGGGTCCTCCGGGCGGAGGGCTCAGCCCTGGTCGAGCGCGAGCAGGTCGTCCTCGGTCTCCCGCCGGACGAGCACCCGGCTCGCGCCGTCGCGCACCGCGACGACCGGCGGGCGCGTGAGCAGGTTGTAGTTCGACGCCATCGACCTGCCGTAAGCGCCCGTCGCCGGGACGGCGAGCAGGTCCCCGGCCCGCACGTCGCCCGGGAGCCGCACCTCGTGGACCACGATGTCGCCGCTCTCGCAGTGCTTGCCGACGACGCGCGCGAGCACCGGCTCCGCGTCCGGCTCCCGTCCCACCAGCTCCGCGTGGTAGGCCGCGCCGTACAGCGCGGGCCGGATGTTGTCGCTCATGCCGCCGTCGACCGAGACGTACGTGCGCACGAACGTCGCCCCGTCGTCGGTGACCGTGACCGGCTTGACCGTCCCCACGGTGTACAGCGTGAGCCCGGCCGGCCCGACGATCGCGCGCCCGGGCTCGATCGAGAACCGCGGCAGGGGCGTGCCCAGCTCGCTCGTGGCGTCGGCCACCGCGCGGGCGACCGCGCGGGCCACGGGCACCGGGTCGAGCGCGCGCTCGCCGGGGAGGTAGGCGATGCCGTAGCCACCACCGACGTCGACCTCGTCGACGAGCACACCGGTGCGCGCGGCGAGGTCGGCACGCAGGCCCAGGACGGCGCGTGCCGCGACCTCGAACCCCGACGCGTCGAGGATCTGCGAGCCGATGTGCGAGTGGATCCCGAGCAGGTGCAGCGACGGGCGGTCGAGCACCGCGAGCAGCGCCGCCATCGCGGGGCCGTCACCGGGAGCGCCGTCCGCGGCAGAGGCGCCCGGCGCGACGGACAGGCCGAACTTCTGGTCCTCGTGCGCGGTCGAGATGTACTCGTGCCCGCCCGCGTGCACGCCGGTCGTCACGCGCACCATGACGGGCGCGACGACGCCGCGCGCCGCGGCCAGGCGCGCCACGCGGTCCACCTCGACGAGCGAGTCGACGATGATGCGGCCGACGCCCGCCTCGAGCGCACGCTCGATCTCGGCGTCCGACTTGTTGTTGCCGTGCAGCCCGATCTCCGCGCCGGGGACGCCCGCGCGCAGCGCGACGGCGAGCTCTCCCCCGCTCGCCGTGTCGACGCGCAGGCCCTCCTCGCGCGCCCAGCGCGCGACCGCGACCGTGAGCAGCGCCTTGCCCGCGTAGTACACGTCCACGTCCGAGCCGACGGCGCGGAACGCGTCCTCGAACGCCGTGCGGTAGGCGCGGGCCCGGGTCCGGAAGTCCGTCTCGTCGAGCACGTACGCCGGGGTGCCGTGCTCGGCCGCGAGGTCGCGCACGTCGACGCCTGCGACCTCGAGCGCACCGTCCGCGCGCCGGCGCACGCCGCCCGACCACGGCTCGCCGGGGTGCCCCGGCAGCCCCGCGCTCACATGCGCTCCGGCGCGGACACCCCGAGCAGGCCGAGGCCGTTGGCGAGCACCTGGCGGACCGCGTCGTTGAGCCACAGGCGCGTGCGGTGCGTGTCGGTGACCTCCTCGTCGGGGTACGGCAGGACGCGCTGCGACTTCTGCTGGTACCACGTGTGGTAGTCCCCGGCGAGCGCCTCGAGGTAGCGCGCGACGCGGTGCGGCTCGCGCAGCTCGGCGGCCTGGGCGACGATCCGCGGGAACTCCGTGAGGCGCCCGATCAGCGCGGCCTCGCTCGGGTGGTCGAGCAGCGCGGGCTCGAAGCCGTCGGCGCGGGAGACCCCGCGGTCGGCCGCGTTCCGGTCCACCGCCGCCGTGCGCGAGTGCGCGTACTGCACGTAGTAGACGGGGTTCTCGTTCGTCGCCCGGGCGAGCAGGTCGAGGTCGAGGTCGATGTTCTGGTCCGCGGACGAGCGCGCGAGCGAGTACCGCGCGGCGTCGACCCCGACGGCGTCGACGAGGTCCTCCAGCGTCACGACCGTCCCGGCGCGCTTGGACATGCGCACGGGCACGCCGTCCTTGACGAGGTTGACCATCTGCCCGATGAGGAGCTGCAGGTTCTTCCCCGGGGTGTCGCCGAACGCGGCGCAGACCGCCATCATGCGGCCGACGTACCCGTGGTGGTCGGCGCCGAGCATGATGATGACCTCGTCGAAGCCGCGCTCGCGCTTGTCGAGGTAGTACGCGATGTCGCCCGCGATGTAGGCGGCCTCGCCGTCCGACTTGATGACGACGCGGTCCTTGTCGTCGCCGAAGTCGGTCGTGCGCAGCCAGGTCGCGCCGTCCTGCTCGAACATGTGGCCCGACTCGCGCAGGCGCTCGACGGCCCGCTCCACCGCTCCGGACTCGTGCAGCGAGTCCTCGTGGAAGTACACGTCGAAGTCGAC
>CAZFUQ010000094.1:0-13385 GCA_964521905.1 uncultured Cellulosimicrobium sp. | reverse complement strand
CTCACCGTCGTCGCCTCCACCCGCCCGCTCGCGCGCGCCAACGACGACTCCGTGCCCGACGCCCACCAGGGCAGGGCCACGACCGTCCCCGTGCTCGCCAACGACTCCAACCCGTTCCCCGACACGCCGCTCAAGGTCGTGGACGCCGTCGTGGAGACGGGCCAGGGCTCGGCCGAGGTCTCGGGCGACCAGGTCTCGGTGACCCCGAGCGACAGCTTCGTCGGTGTCATGGTGGTCCGGTACCGGATCCAGGACGCGACGAAGGACCCGGACCGCGAGGTCGAGGGGCGCGTCCAGCTCACCGTGCTGGGCAAGCCCGAGGCGCCGCCGACGCCGAAGGTCGAGGAGGTCCGGTCCAGGACCGTCGTGCTGTCCTGGAACCCGCCGAACAACAACGGCGCGGACATCACGGGCTACACCGTGCGTTCCCAGAACGGCTACGAGAAGGCCTGCGGCACCACCACCTGCACCCTCGACGGCCTGACCAACAACGTGGAGTACACGTTCACCGTGCTCGCCACCAACGCCGTCGGCGACGGACCCGCCTCCCCGGCCTCCGCCGTCGCGCGCCCCGACGAGAAGCCGGACCCGCCCGCCGCGCCGACCCTCGAGTTCGGCGACAGGTCCCTCACCGTCGCCTGGACCAACAAGACCTACACCGACCGCTCGCCCATCCAGACCGTCGACCTGGAGATCTCGCCCGCCCCGCCGGGCGGCGCGACCCAGCAGGCCGCGCTGACCGGGACGAGCGTGACCTGGGACGGGCTGAAGAACGGCGTCGCGTACAAGGTCCGCGTCCGCGCGAACAACCTGGCGGACGACCCCTCGGACTGGGGCGAGTACTCCACGGCCGAGACTCCGGCGGGCAAGCCTGCAGCGCCGGGCAAGCCGTCGGTCAGGCGCACCGCGATCGGTGACACGACGCAGGTGCAGGTCGCGTGGACCGCGCCGAACGACAACGGGGCCGCGATCACCTCCTTCACGATCGAGGCGCTGCAGGGCGGCTCCGTCGTCAAGACGGCGACCGCCTCCGGCGGCGCGACGTCGGCGACGATCGGGGTGCCCGCGGACACCACGGGCTACACGTTCCGGGTCCGCGCGCACAACAAGGCGACCGACAAGCTCGGCGACGCCGAGTTCTCGCCCGCCTCCGACCCGGTGCGCGCCTTCGCCACCCCGAGCAGGGTGTCGGGGCTCCAGGCCTCCGCGAACGGGGCGAACAACCAGGTCCAGCTCTCGTTCGGCGCCGCGACCGGCAACGGTGTCAAGGAGGACGAGATCTCCTACCAGTACAACGTCGGGGGCGGTTGGAAGGCGCTGGGGGCGAGCAAGGTCGTGGACGGCCTGAAGAACGGCACCGCGTACTCCGTCCAGGTCCGGGCGGTCGCCGGCGTCGACGGCGCCAACGAGGCCGGCCAGGCCGCCACGGCGAACGCGGCGACCCCGTACGGCCCGCCGCCCCGACCGACGGTCTCCGCGAGCGGCGGTGACGGGCGGGTGACGTTCACCGTGAAGGGCTCGACGAACGGGCGCAACGTGACCGTGTCGGTGAGCGGTGCCCAGTCCGGGTCGTTCGACGTCTCGCAGGCCGCCGGCTCCGGGTCGAAGACCTACACCGTGACCGGTCTGGGGTACAGCGAGACCGCGAAGCTGTGCGCCGTCGCCCGGGACGGCGAGGGGAAGTCCTCGGCCGAGCACTGCGACTCCGCGAAGACCGACGCGCGGCCCGTCCCCAAGGTCTACAAGCACTCCAACGCGCAGGGCGAGAAGGGCTGCGGCGACGACTCGTGCCGCTGGCTCGGCATCGACCCGAACGGTGCGACCGGTACCGTCAACGTCCAGTGCTGGTCGTCCGACGGCGGCTGGCACAGGTTCTCCCCGTCCTCGGACTTCTCGAACGAGTGGTGGTCGATCGACCTCGGCGCCGGGCGCCAGCGCGTCCCGTGCTACTACGGCTGGTCCGGCCAGCAGGTCCAGCTGCGGTTCTCCGACGGGACGAGCACCTCCACGACGACCTGGTAGCCCGCCACGGAACTTCCCTCTGCCGGCACGAACGAGAAACGGAAACACATGTCGACCATGACCCCCGAGCAGGCCACCTGGTTCGCTCAGACCTTCGACCGCCTCGTCGGCAACGTGGGCCAGGCCGTCCTCGGCAAGGCCAACGTCGTGCGCCTCGTGCTCACGTGCATGCTGTCCGAGGGGCACATCCTCCTCGAGGACGCGCCGGGCACGGGCAAGACGTCGCTCGCCCGCGCCCTCGCGGCGAGCGTCCAGGGGACGAACAACCGCATCCAGTTCACTCCGGACCTCCTGCCGTCCGACGTCACGGGCGTGACGATCTACGACCAGAAGACCGGCAAGTTCGAGTTCCACCAGGGCCCGATCTTCGCGTCGATCGTCCTGGCCGACGAGATCAACCGTGCCTCGCCGAAGACGCAGTCGGCACTCCTCGAGGTCATGGAGGAGGGGCGGGTCACGGTCGACGGCGTGGGTCACGAGGTCGGCCGGCCGTTCATGGTCATCGCGACGCAGAACCCGATCGAGCAGGCGGGCACCTACCGTCTCCCCGAGGCGCAGCTCGACCGCTTCCTCATGAAGGCGTCGATCGGCTACCCGGACCACGCGTCCACCGTGGAGATCCTCTCGGGCGCGTCGGTGCGTGACCGCAGCAAGACGCTGCAGCCGCTCATCACGACGCAGGCCGTGACGGAGATGGCCGAGCTCGGCGCGCGCGTGCACGTCGACGGCGCGGTGCTGGAGTACGTCTCGCGACTGGCCGAGGAGACGCGCAACGCACCCGAGGTGCGCGTCGGCGTCTCCGTCCGTGGCGCGCTCGCCCTCGTGCGCTGCGCGAAGGTGTGGGCCGCCGCCCACGGCCGCAACTACGTGCTCCCGGACGACGTCAAGCAGCTCGCGCAGCCCGCGTGGGCGCACCGCCTCGTCCTCGACCCGGAGGCCGAGTTCGCCGGCGCGACCAACGAGGCGGTGCTCGGTCGGCTCCTCGCCGACGTGGCCGCACCGCAGGAGCGTCGCTCCGCCTGACACGGAGGCACGGCGCTCCCCACGCCGTCCGCTCCCGTCCGCCGCCCGGCGCACGGACATCCCCGACCCGACCGAGAGCTCATCGCATGAACGCCTCACGACGCCCCCCGAGCGGCAGCCCGACCGCCGGGCCCCCCGGCGCACCTCCCGCGTCGTCGGCCCTCGCCGGCCTGCTCCGTCCCCTCGCGGGCCCCCTCGCCCGGGCCACCGCGCCGATCGGACGCGCGCTCGCGCCCGTCGGACGCACGATCGAGCCGGTGACCTCGGCCGTGAGCCCGTTCGGCTGGGCCGCGGTCGTCGCCGCGGTCGGCGCGTGGTGGGCGGGACTGACGTTCGCGTGGCTCGAGCTGCTCGTGGTCGCGGTCCTGCTGACCGTGGCGCTGCTCGCGGCGATCGCGTTCGTCCTGGGCCGCTTCCGCTACGCGGTCGTGCTCGACCTCGCGCAGCAGCGCGTGACGGTCGGCGACCGTGCGGTGGGTCGCCTCGACGTCCGCAACGACTCGGCCCGCCCGCTGCTCCCGTCGGTCATGGAGCTCCCCGTCGGGCAGGGCATGGCGACGTTCCCCGTCCCGCGCCTGCGTCCGCAGGCGAGCCACGAGGAGATCTTCACGGTGCCGACCCACAGGCGTTCGGTGATCTCGGTGGGGCCGGTGCGCTCGGTGCGTGCCGACCCGCTGGGCCTGCTGCGGCGCGAGGTCGTCTGGACGGAGCCCGAGGAGCTGTTCGTGCACCCGCGCGTGAAGAACCTCTCGGGCTCGTCGACGGGCTTCCTCAAGGACCTCGAGGGCCGCGTCACGACCGACATCTCCAACTCGGACGTCTCGTTCCACGCGCTGCGCGACTACGTCCCCGGCGACGACCGTCGCCACATCCACTGGAAGACCACGGCCCGCACCGGGCAGCTCATGGTCCGCCAGTTCGAGGAGACGCGCCGCTCGCACCTCGCGGTGCTGCTCTCCACACGCACCGAGGACTACGCGCACGACGACGAGTTCGAGCTCGCCGTGAGCGCGTGCGGCTCGCTCGGCCTGCAGGCCATCAAGGAGGACCGCGGCGTCACGGTGCTCGTCAACGACGGCAACCTGCGCGGCGACCACCGCACGCGCCTGCTCGACGACCTGGCGCGCGTCGAGACGACGGCGCAGCGCACGTCGCTCGTGGACGTCGCGCGCGTGGCGGGGCTGACGATCTCGGACGCGTCCGTCGTCGCGTTCATCGTCGGCAGCAGGGTCACGCCGACCGAGCTCCGGGCGGCGTCGGCGCGCCTCCCGCAGGACGTGCGCGTCATGGCGATCCAGTGCGTCCCCGGCGCCTCCCTGAGCCGGCACGCGATCGCGGAGCTCGTCGTCCTCACCATCGGCGAGCTCGGCGAGCTCCCCCTCGCCCTGCGGAGGCTGAACGACTGATGAGTGCTCCCAGCACCACGACGCGCGGCTCGCGTCGCGCCACCCCGGTCGGCACGCCCGCGCCGCACTCGGGCACGTCCCAGCGCAACACGACGCGGCTGCGCGGCGCCGACGCCCCGCGCGCCCTCACGGCGCTCGGCGCGGTCGACGCCCTCGCGCTCGTCGTCGTGCTCGGCGCGACGCTCGTCGGGTTCGCCCCCGTCTGGGGCTCGACCGGCTACCTCGTCCCGGCCGTGGGAGGGGCCGTCCTCGGGCTCGCCGTCGCCTGGCTCGGCGCCTGGCGGCGCTGGCCCGCGGTCACCGTCCTCGCGGTCGCGGTCGTCGGCTACCTGCTGCTCGGCGGCGCTCTCGCGCTGCCGGCCGACACGATCGGCGGCGTGGTCCCGTCGCTCACGACGCTCACCGACCTGCTCCGTGGCGCCGTCACGGGCTGGAAGGAGTTCGTCACGACGGTCCCGCCGATGCACTCGTTCCCCGAGCTCGCGGTCGTGCCGTTCCTCCTCATGCTCGTCACCGCGCTGCTCGCGGGCACGATCGCCTGGCGGTCGCGGCGCCCGGTGTGGGCGCTGCTGCCCGTGGTGGCGGCGTTCGTCGGCGTCATCCTCCTCGGCACGGTCATCGCGGCGTACCCGGTGGTGCAGGGTCTCGTCCTCGGTTGCGTCGGGCTCCTGTGGGCCGGCTGGCGCGTCACGGCGGCCCGGCTCGGCGCGCACCAGGTCACGACCGAGGCGAGCCGGGCGGCGACGCAGCGCCTCTGGTGGCACCGCGTGCGCACGGGCGCGGCGATGCTCGCGGTCGGAGGCGTCGCGGCGGCCTTCGCGGCCCCGGCGCTCCTGCCGGACGAGCCGCGGACGGTGCTGCGCGAGACGGTGGTCCCGCCGCTCGACCTGCACGAGTTCGTCAGCCCCCTCACCGCGTTCCGCAAGTACGCCAACGACATGCGCGAGAACGAGATGCTCACCGTGAGGGGCCTGCCGGCCGGCGCCAAGGTGCGCCTCGCGGGGCTCGACACGTACAACGGCGTCGTCTACGACGTCTCCAGCGGGCTGCCGGGCTCGGGCGTCTACACGCGCGCGGGCGAGGAGATCGCCACGGTCGCGGCGGGCACGCCCACCCAGGTCCAGGTCGAGGTCGGCGACTACGCGGGCGTGTGGGTGCCCGACGTCGGTCAGCTCGCCGGCATCACCTACACGAGCGACCGCGCGCGCGAGCTCGGCGAGACGACCTACTACAACGCGACGACGGGCACCGCGCTGGCGACCGCCGGGCTGCGGCCCGGCGACACGTACACGCTCGACACGCTGGTGACCGTCGAGCCGAGCGAGGACGACCTGCGCGCCGGCGCGATCGACCAGGTGGAGGTGCCGACCCCGCCCAAGGGCGTGCTGCCCGCCGCGCTCGCCGGCAAGGCCGCGCAGTTCATGGGCGAGGAGACGGAGCCCGTCGACCAGCTCTTCGCGCTGCGCGACGGCCTCGTCGCGAGCGGCGTGTTCTCGAGCGGGCTCGACACGCAGCCGCCGTCGCGTCCGGGACACTCCGCGGAGCGCATCGACACGCTCCTCGCGGACGAGGAGATGGTCGGCGACGACGAGCAGTTCGCCGTGGCCCTCGCCCTCATGGCCAACCAGGCGGGCATCCCCGCGCGCGTCGTCATGGGCTTCTACCCCGACCAGGAGAAGAACCCGCTCGAGCCGGGGGAGCCCTTCACCGCCACGGGTGCCGACGTGCACGCGTGGGCGGAGGTGCCGTTCGTCGGCTACGGGTGGGTGCCGATCACGGCCATCCCGGACGAGGACAACAAGATCCAGCCGGAGCCGAAGAGCCTGCAGGTCCCCAAGCCCCCGATCCTCGAGGACCCGGAGCCGCCGGAGGAGCCCGCCGAGGCGGAGGCCGGGAAGATCGACGACGAGGACAAGGACGACGTCGAGACCGACGGGTTCGACTGGGGCCAGGCGTTCCTCGTCGGCGTCGCGGTCGTCGTCCCGCTCGCGCTCCTCGCGCTGCCGGTCGTGCTCGTCCTCGCGTACAAGGCGCGCCGTCGTGCGCGCCGCCGCGCGGCCGAGCGGCCGGTCGACCGCGTGAGCGGCGGCTGGCGCGAGGTCGTCGACGTCGCGACCGACCTCGGGACGCCGGTCCCCGTCGGATCGACCCGGCGGGAGGGGGCCGGGCTGCTCTCGCAGGCCTACGGCGCGACGGCGACGATCCCCCTCGCGCACCGTGCCGACGCCACGGTCTTCGGCTCCGGGGAACCGACCGAGCAGGAGATCGAGGCCTTCTGGACCGAGGTGGACACGGTCGTCGGGGGGCTACGCTCCTCCGTGAACCGCCGCGCACGCGTGCGTGCCGCCCTCTCCCTGAGGTCGGTGCGGGCCGGCGCCGGTTCGTCCGGCCTGCGCCGGTGGCTGCCGGGTCGTGCGCGTGCTCGGACGGGCACCTCCGCGCGGACGACGACGGGGTCGACGAGACGACAGGGAGACGAGTCATGAGCGACGTGACGTGCGCCGCGTGCGGGTCGGCGCAGTCCGCGGGGTCCGCGTTCTGCGCGGTGTGCGGGCAGCCCTTCCCCCGGACGGGCCGACCGGTCGCCGAGGCTCCCGCCGGTCCGGTCGGGAGCGTCCAGGCGTTCGCGGGCACCGGGTCCGACCTCCCCTACGCCTCCCCGGGTCGCCCGGACCTCGACACGACCACCGAGCCGGAGGTCTACGCGGCGACGCAGAAGGCGTTCGGCGCGCCCCCCGTCCTGGCGACCTCGTCGCTCGTCGCCGCGACCGTCGCGACGACCGGGCGCCGGTTCGTCGCGTTCCTCGTGGACGCCGCCGTGCCCGGGGTGATCGCGCTCGTCGTCCTGCTCGCGGGCCTCGCGACCGTCGGCGCACCGCTCGGCAGCGTGGCGACCGTGACCGCGGACGAGTACGAGGACCTCCTCGGCAAGGTCTTCGGGGTCTACGCCCTGGCGGGCGTCCTCGTCCTCGCGTGGTGGGTCGCCACGTGGTTCTGGGAGGGCTCGACGGGCAAGACGCTCGGCAACCTCGCCACGGGGATCCGGACGGTCGACGCCGCGAGCCGGGACCCGCTCGGCTTCGGGCGCGCCGCGCTGCGGTGGATCGTCGTGGGCGCCTGCGGGATCGTCCCCTTCGGCGCGCTCGTCGCGGTCCTCAGCCCGAAGCTCGACGCGTCGGGCCGCTCGCAGGGGTGGCAGGACAAGGCGGCCAAGGCGCTCGTCCTCGACGTCCGCGGCGCCGCGCCGTCCGGGTACGACGGCGTCGCCTCGCTCGTCGCGCCCGCCGCTCCCGCGCCCTACGGCGGCTACGGCCAGACGCCGGCCCCCTACCCGGGCGGGTCGGCTCCCGCCCCGTACCCCGGCGGGTCGGCTCCCGCCCCGTACCCCGGTGGGACCGCGCCTGCGCCGTACCCGGGCACCCCGGCGCCCGCGGCGCCCCACGGGTACGGCCCGCCGGCCGGGTTCGCCCCCGCCCCGGCCGCGCCACCCGCCGCTCCCTCCGCGCCGTCGTCCGCCGCGCCGTCGTCCGCCGGGCCGGCGGTCCCGGGTGCGCCTGCGGCGGACCCCTGGTCGTTCCCGGAGACGCCCGCGCCCGCGGGCGGCGGCCTCATCACGGGGGTGCCGGGCACCGCGCCGTCGGCTCCCGCCCCCGCGCCGGCCCCCGTCCCGTCCGCCCCCGCCCCGGCGGCACGGCCGGCCGCCGCGCCGACGCCGGCCCCCGCGCCGACGCCGGCCCCGGCGCCCGAGCCCGAGTGGGACAGCACGCGGATGACCGCGCGCGACGTCCGCTCGCTGGACCCCGCGCCCGACGTGCTGGTCGTCCTCGAGCTCGAGTCGGGGGAGCGTCGTCCCGTCGACCGACCCACCCTGCTCGGACGCAACCCCCAGGCGCCGGACGACACCGGCTGGAACCTCGTCGCGGTCGACGACCCGACGCGCTCCGTGTCGAAGACGCACGCGGAGCTGCGGGCCGACCCGAGCGGCCTGTGGCTCACGGACCGCGGCTCGACCAACGGCACCGTCGTCTCCGTCCCGGGAGCCCCGCCCCGCGTCGCCGAGGCGGGCGCGCGCGTCCGCGTCCCGGTCGGCGCGACGATCCACCTCGGGGACCGTCGCATCGTCGTCCACACGGGTGTCGCATGACCGCCGGCCAGCCCGAGGTGCACCTGTCGTGGGGCGCGGCGTCCCACCGCGGTGCACGGCGGCTGCTCAACGAGGACCGGTTCCTGGTGTCCCGCTCGGTCTTCCTCGTCGCGGACGGGATGGGCGGGCACGAGGCGGGCGAGGTCGCGAGCGCGACGGCGGTCGACGCGCTCCGGCCGCTGGCCGAGCTCGACGTCGTGACCCCGGACGAGGTGCGGGACCGCATCGCGGTCGCCCAGGAGAACGTCCAGGCGATCGTCACCGAGCCCGGCCGCGGGGCGGGCACGACCCTCACCGGCGTGGCCGTCTCGGAGCAGGACGGGAACCCGTACTGGCTCGTCGTCAACGTCGGGGACTCCCGCACGTACCACCTGGCGGGCGGCCGGCTGGAGCAGGTGAGCGTGGACCACTCCGAGGTCCAGGAGATGGTCGACGCGGGGCTGCTCACGCCCGAGCAGGCCGCGACGCACCCGCGCCGGCACGTCGTCACGCGCGCGCTCGGCTCGCGCTCCGCGCCGCAGGCGGACTTCTGGTACCTGCCCATCGAGCGTCACGACCGGGTCCTCGTCTGCTCGGACGGGCTCACGGGCGAGCTCTCCGACGAGCGGATCGCCCAGGTCCTGCTCGCGTCCCCGGACCCGCAGGGGGCGGCCGAGCGGCTGGTCCACGAGGCCATCGCCGCCGGTGGGCGGGATAACATCACAGTCGTCGTCGTCGATGCGACCGGAGTGTCGGACGACACGAGCGGTGGGAGCACGACGCCGCGCGAGCCGGCCGGGGAGCCAGGTCCGCTCGTCGACGAGGACACGTTGCCCAGGGATGTTCGTCTGCAGATCGGGGGTCTGACGTGACGCTGCGCTACGTCACCGGAACCGCACGTGCCGTCGTCCGCGGCGGCACGGTCGTCGTGCTGCCGGGGCCGGTGGAGGACTCGCTCGTCGAGCAGGTGTGGGACCAGCTCGGCGAGGACGCGGGGGTCGTCGAGGTCCTCCAGGTCCTCACGGGCGCCTTCGGCTCGAGCCTGCGCACGGTCCCGCCGTTCGCGGTCGCGGTCGTCGCGGACCGGAGGGTCCACGTCGCCGTGCGCGGCAGCCTCTCGGCGACGCTGGAGCTCGACGGCGGCGAGCGCGTCCGGGTCGACGGCGCCGGGGTCACCACGTGGTCCGAGCGCGTCCTGGACGACGTGGTCGAGCTGCTCGTGCGGACCGACACCGACCCGGTCACGGTGCCCGCGGGCGAGCCGCTGCTCGCCGGCGAGGCGTCGCTCGCGCTCGTGTCCGGTGTCGTGCTCGCCGGTGCCGTCGCCTGGCCCCTCGCCGAGCGGCCCGTACTGCCGGAGGTCGTGAGCGCGCCGCTCGAGGAGAGCGCGCTCCCGGCGGGCCCGCGCGGTGAGACGGGTGCCGCGCACGGCTCGGCCCTGCCCCTCGTGGTGGGGGTTCCGGTGGCGGAGACGGTCCTCGAGCCGGTGCCCGTCGACGACGCGCCCGCGACGACCGGGCTCCACGGTGCCACGATCCGGTTGCCCGAGGAGACCATCGCGCCCGAGCCGGAGACCCCCGAGGCCTCCGTCCCCGCGGTGCCCCAGGACGTCCCGGCCGCCCCGGCGCCCGAGGACCCGGCCCCGGTGGACGAGCCGGACGACGACTACGCCCATCTCTGGGGATCGACCGTGCTGCGCACCGTCGAGGACGCGGCGGTCCGCGCGGAGGACGAGGACGAGGACGAGGACGACGCCCCCGCCGGGTCGGCGGTGCCGCCCGTGCCGCCCGTCCCCGCCGCCCCGGCTCCTCCGCTGCGGGACGAGGCCCCCGCGCCGCTGCTCGCGCCGTCCTCCCCGGACAGCCTCATCGCGGGGGTGCCGCGCGAGTGGACCGGCGCGACGCCCGCCGCCGCCCACCGTGCGGCGACGATCGCCGACCCGGAGGACGCCGAGCCCGACCCCGCACCGGGCGACGCGCTCGACCACGACGGCCACACGGTGCTCTCGTCGGCCATCGCCGACCTGCGCGCGGCCGCCCAGGACGCGGAGCAGGACGTCGAGCCCGTGCCGGCGCCGCCCGCCGTCCCGTCCTTCTCCGCGCCCCCGATCCCCGGGCAGCAGCAGATCCTGGCGTGCACGTGCGACCAGGGGCACGCCAACCCGCCGTCGCGGGAGACGTGCGCCGTGTGCGGGGGACCGCTCGACGGGGACGCCGAGCTCGCGGTCCGCCCGCCGCTCGGTCGGATCGTGGTCTCCACCGGACAGACGATCGAGCTCGACCGCCCGGTCGTCGTCGG
Source organism: uncultured Cellulosimicrobium sp. (assembly GCA_964521905.1). Classification (GTDB taxonomy): domain Bacteria; phylum Actinomycetota; class Actinomycetes; order Actinomycetales; family Cellulomonadaceae; genus Cellulosimicrobium. Next base: position 2,513 of record CAZFUQ010000094.1, on the reverse strand, counting down.
ACGCCGCCCGCGCACCCCCCGGACGCAGTCGGCGGAGCTCCCGCGCCTCGTCACCGTCCCGAGCCCGCAGCAGGACATCTCGCGCTCCCACCTCGAGATCACGCTCGAGGGCTGGCACGTGCTCGTCAGCGACATGGCCACGACCAACGGGACGACGCTCCTGCGTGCCGGCCAGCCGCCGCGCCGGCTGCACCCGTCGGAGGCCGTGCTCGTCGTCGACGGCGACGTCGCCGACCTCGGCGACGGCGTGACGCTCGTCTTCGAGGGGATCCGGTGAGCCCCAAGCGCGCACCGTCACCCCCGCCCGAGATCCAGGGGTTCGAGTACGTCTCGCTGATCGGCTCGGGCGGGTTCTCCGACGTCTTCCTCTACCAGCAGCAGCGACCGCGCCGACGGGTCGCCGTCAAGGTCCTCCTGCAGGAGTGGTCAAGCCACTCCCAGCGGGCGGCGTTCGACGCCGAGGCAGACCTCATGGCGACGCTCTCGACGCACCCGTCGATCGTCACGATGTACGAGGCCGACATCGCCGACGACGGCCGCCCGTACCTCGCCATGGAGTTCTGCTCGCGCCCGAACCTCGGCGCCCGGTACCGCACCGAGCGCCTCTCGGTCGCCGAGGCGCTGCGCACGGCCGTCCAGATCGCCGGGGCCGTGGAGACGGCGCACCGCGCGGGCATCCTGCACCGCGACATCAAGCCCGCGAACATCCTCGTCACCGAGTACGGTCACCCGGCCCTCACGGACTTCGGCATCTCCTCCACGGTCGACGACGCCGCGCGCGCCGAGGGCATGTCGATCCCGTGGTCGCCGCCCGAGTCGTTCGCGGAGCCGCCGCGCAGCGGGATCGCGACGGACATCTGGGCCCTCGCCGCGACGACGTACACGCTCCTCGCCGGACGCACGCCGTTCGAGGTGCCCGGCGGGTCGAACTCGAGCGCGAACCTCATCTCGCGCATCGAGTCCTCGCCGCTGCCCAGGACCGGCCGCACCGACGTGCCCGCCTCGCTCGAGCGGGTGCTCGCGACCGCGATGTCGAAGAGCCCGACCTCGCGCTACCCGACGATGCTCGACTTCGCGCGTGCCCTGCAGCAGGTGCAGAACGAGCTGTCCTTCGGCGTGACGCCGATCGACCTGCTCGACGACTCCGGGCACGTCCAGGAGGAGGAGCCCGACGACGACGCCGGCACGCGGCTGCGCCAGGTGGTCTCGATCGACCCCGCGGGTCCCGCCGGGACGTCCTCGGGACCCGGGGCACAGCGCCCGACCCGTCCGACGACGCCGCTGCGGCCCGCGCAGCCGACGACGCCCTGGCCCGGGCAGACCCTGCACCCCGGGCAGCAGGAACCGCAGCCGGCCCCCGCTCCGGTCCCTGGCCCGCAGTCGCCCTACGCGCCGGCCGCGTGGAGCGGGGCGACGCCCGTCGGGACCGTCGGGACCGTGCCGACGACCGGCGTCGGGCCCGCGGGACCGGCCGGGCACGCCCCCGTGGCCGAGCTCACCGACCCGTCCCGGATGTACCCGGGGGCGGGGCGTCCCGGTGCCTGGGGCACGCCCCCGGTCGAGGACACCGTGCAGCGCACGGTCGGACCGGCGCAGACGCCCGACGGCGCGCCCGAGCCCGAGCCGCAGAAGGGCCGCGGGGCGCTGTGGGCGACGGTCGCCGCCGTCGTCGTGGTCGGCGTGGCGGTCGGCGGGTTCTTCGCGTTCCGTGGCGCAGGCGACGAGGAGCAGCGCGACCCGACGGCCGACGGGGAGCAGGTCGAGCCGTCGAGCGACACGTCCTTCACGCCGTCGGACAACCTCGGCGACCTCGTCCCGCCCGTGAACGACCTCGTGGGTACCTGGGACCCCGAGCGCGAGGTCGCGGAGTTCACCTGGGCGTACGACAGCGAGAGCGCGCAGGACGGCGACGCGTTCTGGTGGAAGAAGCTCGACCCGCTGAACGACACGGCCTACAAGAACAACTTCGACAGGACGTCGGTCGAGCTCCGCGCGAAGCCGGGCGACGAGGTCTGCGTCGAGGTCGTCGTGGACCGTGACGGCAGGTTCTCGGCCTCGCCGAAGAAGTCGTGCGTCCGGGCGGAGGCGTCATGAGCGAGCTCGCGGTGGAGTTCTGCGGGGAGTGGTTCCGCCCGTCCGTGGACGGCGACCCGTTCGACATCGGGCGCGACGGCGACCTGTCGATCGAGGACAACCCGTACCTGCACCGTCGCTTCCTGCGCATCGTCCACGAGGGCGGGATCTGGTGGCTCGCCAACGTCGGGTCGCTCATCTCGGCGACCGTCTGCGACTCCGGCGGCGGCGTCCAGTCCTGGCTCTCGCCGGGCAACCGGCTGCCGATCGTCTTCCCGACGACGTCGATCGTGTTCACCGCCGGGCCGACGACGTACGAGCTCACCGCCCAGCTGCGGGGTGCGCCGTACCAGGAGATCCGCTCGGAGGACCCGGACTCGGGCGCGACGACCATCGGCATGATCACGTTCACGATGAGCTGCTTCTGGCTCGTCGTGAAC
>CAZFUQ010000093.1:3385-13573 GCA_964521905.1 uncultured Cellulosimicrobium sp. | reverse complement strand
TCGTTGAAGATCTTCGACAGGTAGCCGCGGCCGCCGTCGGGCAGCAGCACGACGATCACCGCGCGCGCCGCCGCCTCCGGGTCCTCCTCCTCGAGCCGCCGGGCGAGGCGCAGCGTCGCCTCGACCGCCATGCCGCACGACCCGCCGACGAGCAGCCCCTCCTCGCGCGCGAGGCGTCGGGTCATCGCGAACGAGTCGGCGTCCGTCACGGGGATGACCTCGTCGGGAACCGCCGGGTCGTACGCGGCCGGCCAGAAGTCCTCGCCGACGCCCTCGACGAGGTACGGCCGCCCGTCGCCGCCCGAGTACACCGAGCCCGCCGGGTCGGCGCCGACGACGCGCACGCGACCGCCGTCGCCCTCCGCGCGGTCCACGGAGACGTCCTTGAGGTAGCGCCCGGTGCCGGTGATCGTGCCGCCCGTGCCGACGCCCGCGACGAAGTGCGTGACGCGCCCGTCGGTGTCGGCCCAGACCTCCGGCCCGGTGGACTCGTAGTGCGACGCCGGCCCGTTCGGGTTCGCGTACTGGTTCGGCTTCCAGGCTCCCGGGATCTCCTGGACCAGGCGGTCGGAGACGGAGTAGTAGGAGTCGGGGTGGTCGGGGGCGACGGCGGTCGGCGTCACGACGACGCGCGCGCCGTACGCGCGCAGCACGTCCCGCTTGTCCTGGCTCACCTTGTCGGGGCACACGAACACGCAGTCGTACCCCTTGCGCTGCGCGACGAGCGCGAGGCCGACCCCGGTGTTTCCCGACGTGGGCTCGACGATCGTGCCTCCCGGCAGCAGCTCGCCCGACGCCTCCGCCGCCTCGACCATCTTCAGCGCGATGCGGTCCTTGACGGAGCCGCCGGGGTTCACGTACTCGACCTTGGCGAGGATCGTCGCGCTGAGGCCTTCGGTGACGCGTGACAGCCGGACGAGCGGGGTACCGCCGACGAGCTCCGACACGTGCTCTGCGTATCTCATGCCCTGATCATCCCCGATCCGGACGAGCACCACGCGACGGGCCGGGCGGCGTCGGAGCGGCGGCCCGACCCGTCGGGAATTCCCGTACGGCGTACATCGTTAGACTGCTCGATCGTCCCCGACCGAGAGGTGACCAGTGCCCGAGACCACGACCGCCGCCGTTCCCGCCGCCGGCCCGCCCGTCCCCGGGCTCCCGGGCGTCACCGACCAGGCGGAGCGCCTCGTCGCGCTCGGCCTGCACACGGTCGCGGGGCTCGCGGCGGACGAGCTCCGCACCGCGGCCGCCGGCCTCGCCGCGACGGCCGCTGCCGGGGCGCTGCTCGTCGTCGACCCGCGGCGCGCCCCGCCGTCGACCCTCGCCCCGCTGCTGCGCCTCCCGGCCCGCGACGGCGAGAAGGAGGGGTTCGTCGTCGTCGACATGCAGGACGTCGACCGCTTCGCGCCGATCGAGGGCATCGAGGTCCCCGACGGCCCGCTCTACGTCGTCGCCGCACCCGACCGCGGCGACGACCTGGCGAACTGGTCGCCCGACGAGGCGCTGCCCGAGCTCACCGCGCGAGGCCGCTCGCCGCTCCTCCTGCACGAGGGCATCCACTGGGCGCTCCAGGCGCCGGGCGTCGTCGCGCGCAACCACTGCTACATGACGATCGGGTCACGCCTGCGCAGGCCGGACGGCCGCCTCGACACCCGCACCCCGGCCGTGTGGATCTCGAACGGCACGGGCCGCGACGGCCGCGAGCGCCGCGGCGCCCCGAAGGTCGGCTGGTGCTGGGCGGGCAACCGCCACACCTGGCTCGGCTTCGCCTCGACCACGGCCCGTCTCTCCGCCTGACTCCCCGACCGCGGTGGGCGGTCTTCAGCCGAGGAGGGCCAGGAGGGCGACGGCGAGCACGACGACGGCGAGCACGACCACCAGGACCGGGCGGCCGGCGGCCTCGCGCGCGGTGAGGCGCCCGAGGCCGGCTCCGACGGCGGCGGTGATCCCGGCGACGACGGCCGCACCGGCGATCAGCGCACCGCCCCCGCTCGCGCCGACGTCCGCGAGCTGGTTCGCGAGGCCACCGGCCAGCAGCGACCCCCAGAGCGCACCCGCCACGAGCCCGAGGGCAGCGAAGACGAGCGCGGCGCGGCCCTCGGTCGCGTCGCGCGTGACCCTCGACCCGAGCCACGCGACCGCGGCACCCGCGGTCGGGACGCTGATGAGGACGAGCAGGGCGGCGAACGGCAGCCACGCGGGCGGCGCGCCGGACACGACCATGTACAGGACCTGGACGCCGAGCATCGCCGCGGCGGCGACGGCGAGGCCCGCCACGAAGACCGGCACCCGCGGCGGGATCTCTCCCGCCGCGGGTGCCGGCTCACGAGACGTTCGCGCCACCGTCAGTCGCTGCTCTGCAGGATGGCGAACAGGCGCAGGAACTCGAGGTAGAGCCAGATGAGCGTGACCATGAGGCCGAACGCGGCCGACCACGCGAACTTGGCCGGCACCCCGCCCTCGACGCCGCGCTTGATCGAGTCGAAGTCGACGATGAGCGACGCCGCGGCGAGGCCGACGGCGACCAGGCCGACGATGATGCCGATCGTGCCGCCGCGCATGCCCCAGCCGCCGAGGACGCCGGTCCACATGAGGACGACGTTGACGAGGGAGAACGCGAGGTAGCCCACCATCGCGATGAGCAGCCACCGCGTGAACTTCGGCGTGACGCGCACCTTGCCGGACCGGAAGAGGAACAGCGCCGCGGCGAAGGTGGCGACCGTCGCGAGGACGGCCTGGAACACGATGTCCGTCAGGTTCCCGCCGTTGCCGACGGTCATCCCCGCGAACGCGAGGCTGATCCCACCGAGGAACAGACCCTGCGCCACCGTGTAGGCGACGATGAGGGCCGGGCTCGGGTTGCGGCGGAACGCGTTGACCAGGCCGAGGACCAGACCGACGACCGCGCCGACGATCCACAGGGCCGGCATCTGCGGCGTGAGGTACCACGACCCCGCCGCGACGACCACGAGCAGCGCGAGCAGCCCGCCGGTCTTCATGATGACGTCGTCGTACGTCAGGCGCTTGGTGTCGGCGGTCGTGGCCGACGGCGCGTCGTACATCTGGTTCAGCGTCGCGGCGTCCGCGGCCTGGGCGCCGTGCTGGCCCCACTGCCCGGCCTGCTGCGGCGTGCCGTACGCGGGGCCCTGGCCCTGGGCGGGCGGGGTCCCGTAGGCGGGGCCGGCCTGCGTGGCCGCACCCCCGCGGCGGTTCTTCGGCTCACCGAAGACCGCGCTGTTGTTGAAGACGGGGTTGCTCATGAGCTCCTCCTGGTCGCGGCATCCACTCTCGCAGCGGGCCTCGTCATCGGCGTCTGCCTCGATTCGGGTGTCGCTGGCCGTGTGTTCATCCTAGGGAACGTGCGAGTCCCGGCCACTGTTCCCGGCGATCCTCGACGGATCTCGACCGGATTGCCGACCTGCGGACCACGGCGCCCGGCGGGCCGTACGCCGCGCGGTGTACGCCGCCCGGCCCACGTGGCGGGGAACATACGCCGCAAGGGGGCTGCCCGACGTCGCGCACGTCCCTAGGCTCGACACGTACCTCGCGCAGGCCTCGCCCCCCGGCAGGACCGTGCGAGCACCACAGCCAGGACGAACGACCCTCGAAAGGGCGAAGTCATGATCGAAGCACGCGGCCTGACCAAGCGATACGGGCCCAAGACCGCGGTGGACGGCATCTCGTTCACCGTGCGTCCCGGGACCGTCACCGGCTTCCTCGGCCCCAACGGCGCCGGCAAGTCCACGACCATGCGCATGATCATGGGCCTGGACCGCCCCACCGCCGGGACCGTCACCGTCAACGGACGCCCCTACGCGCAGCACCGATCCCCCCTCACCGAGGTCGGCGCGCTGCTCGACGCGAAGGCCGTCCACACCGGACGCACCGCCTACAACCACCTGCTCGCGATGGCGGCGACGCACGGCATCCCGACCAAGCGCGTCGACGAGGTCATCGACATGACCGGCCTGCAGTCGGTCGCGAAGAAGCGCGTGGGCGGCTTCTCGCTCGGCATGGGGCAGCGCCTCGGCATCGCGTCCGCGCTGCTCGGCGACCCCAAGACGCTCATCCTCGACGAGCCCGTCAACGGCCTCGACCCCGAGGGCGTCCTGTGGGTGCGCAACCTCGCGCGGTACCTCGCGTCGGAGGGCCGCACGGTCTTCCTGTCGAGCCACCTCATGAGCGAGGTCGCCCTGACGGCCGACCACATCGTCGTCATCGGCAAGGGCCGCATCATCGCGGACGCCCCGGTGAGCGACATCGTCAACGGTGCCCAGCAGCGCACCGTCCGCGTGCGGACCCCGCACGCGACCCAGCTCGCCGAGCTGCTCACGAGCGACGGCGCGACCGTCACGAGCGACGAGCCGAGCCTGCTCGTGGTCACCGGCGCGGACGCGCCCGGCATCGGCGAGCTCGCCGCCGCGAAGGGCTTCGTCCTGCACGAGCTCACGCCCGTCACGTCGACGCTCGAGGACGCCTACATGGCCCTCACGGCCGACTCCGTCGAGTACCAGACCGAGTCCGCGCAAGCCCACATCGGCCACGGCGCGGCGGGTGCGCCCGCAGGCGCGCCGGCCCCCACCGACTCCCTCGAAGGAGCGCAGCGATGAGCGCCACCACCCTCAGCCCTGGCGCCACCAGCCCGACGGCGTCCCGCACCTCGCCCTACCGCCTCACCTTCGGCCACGTGCTGCGCTCGGAGTGGATCAAGTTCCGCTCGCTGCGCTCCACCTGGTGGACGCTCGGCATCACCGTCCTCGTCATGGTGGGCTTCTCGCTCATGTTCGCCGCCGTCGTGTCGTCGATGGACTCGGCGGGCGTCTCGGCGGAGGAGGCCGGGATGGGCGCGGCCGACGGCATCGGCGTCATGGTGATCACGGTCGGCTACTCGTTCGCGCAGCTCGCCGTCGCGGTGCTCGGCGCGCTCACCGTCACCGGTGAGTACTCGACCGGCATGATCCGCTCCACGCTCTCCGCCGTCCCGCGCCGCCTGCCCGCGCTCGCGGCGAAGATGATCGTCGTCGGCGTCGTCACGGCCGTCTCGACCGTCGTCGCCGTCGGGCTGTCCTACCTCGTGACCTACCCGATCCTGTCGGGCAAGGGCATGACGGTCGACTTCTCGTCGGCCGAGGACCAGCGCGCCCTGATCGGCGTGGTGCTGTACCTCACCGCGGTCGCGCTGTTCTCCGTCGCGATCGGCGTCCTGCTCCGCAGCTCCGCCGGCGCCATCTTCACGCTCGTCGCGGTGTTCTTCGTCCTGTCGATGGTGCTCAACATCGTCATGGGCGTCACGGGGGCCGACTGGGTCCAGACGCTCATGAACTCGCTGCCCGCGTCGGCGGGCGAGCAGGTCGTGCTCGGCGGTGGGATGTCGTCCCCCGACGCGATCGGCCCCTGGCCAGGCTTCGCGGTGCTCGCCGGCTGGACCGCGGCGCTCACCGCCGCCGCGGCCGTCGTGCTCAAGCGCCGGGACGCGTGACCACCCGGTCCACCACCCCGCCGACGCCGGACGAGCAACCCGCTCGTCCGGCGTCGGCCGTGGTACGCCCCGACGCGGCGGGCGCGCTGCCGATGCGGCCCGCGCCCGAGCCGTTCACCGAGCTCGACGCGCGCCGGCTCGGCCCCCTGCGCCGCTACTTCGCCCGCCACCCCGTCGTCATGGACTGGGTGATCATCGCGGTGTTCGTCGTGCCGGGGCTGCTCTACGCGCTCCTCGCCGAGCAGCCGCGCGACACGACGCCGCTGTCGCTCGTGTTCTTCCTCGTCGGCGGAGCGCTCCTGTACTGGCGCCGCCGCCGGCCCGTGACCGTGGCTCTCGCCCTGACCGTCCTCGGCGTCGTCGTGATCGTGGTGACCGGGGACACCGGGGGATACGAGATCGCGGCGATGTTCGCGGTGTACGCTGTCGCCGCCTCACGCCCGTCACGGATCGCGTGGCCGGTCCTCGCCGTCGTCGTCCTCTCGCTGTCCGCCGCGACCATGCTCTGGTACGACGTCGTCACCACCGCCGACGGAGAGGTCCTGCGCGAGAGCGTGGAACCCGGTCGCGCGACGGTCGACCGGATCGTCGGGATCCTCGTCACCACGATCCTGTGCCTCGTCGCGTTGGCGATCGGCACGAACGTGCGGGCACGGCGCCAGCACGTGTCGGACCTCGTCGAGCGCGCCAACTCCATCGCGCGCGACCGCGACCAGCAGGCCCAGCTCGCCGCCGCCGCGGAGCGCACCCGCATCGCCCGCGAGATGCACGACGTCGTCGCGCACTCCCTCACCGTCATGGTCGCCCTCGCGGACGGGGCCAAGGCGTCGGGCGCCAAGAACCCGGAGCTCGCGAGCCACGCGCTCGACGAGCTCACCGAGACCGGCCGCGCCGCGCTCGCGGACATGCGCCGCGTGCTCGGCGTCCTGCGCGAGCCCGGGGGCGAGCCGTCCGCCCCGCTCGCCCCCGTGCACGAGACCCCCGGGCTCGAGGAGATCGTCGAGCGGTTCCGCACCGCCGGCCTGCCCGTGCGGCTCGTACGCTCCGGTCCCCAGCCCGAGCCGGGTCCCGCCCTGCGGCAGACGGCGCACCGGATCGTCCAGGAGGCGCTGACCAACGTCCTGCGCTACGCGCCGCTCTCGCCGGTGGTGCTCGTCGAGATCTCGCGGCGCACCGAGCCGGGCGCGGACTGGCTCGAGCTGCGCGTCGTCAACCAGCCGGGCCGTCGGCCCGGCGAGGGGCCGGCCGCGCAGGACCGTGCGCTGCCGCCGTCGGTCGCCGAGCAGCACCCGCCCGGCGTCCCCGTCGGGACCGGCCGCGGGATCATCGGGATGAAGGAGAGGGCCGCCGTGTACGGCGGTACCGTGACCGCGGGGCCGAGCGGCACCGGGTGGGAGGTGCGGGCGAGCCTGCGGCTCGACCTGGACCCCGGCCGGGGGCCCGGACGCCAGGGACGCGACGACGGACAGGAACGCAGATGACGGACACCGCGGTACCGGTCAGGGTGCTGCTCGTCGACGACCAGGCCCTGCTGCGCATGGGCTTCCGCATGATCCTGGCCGCCGAGGACGACATCGACGTCGTCGGCGAGGCCGGGGACGGGGAGACGGGCGTCGCGCAGGCCGCGGCGCTGCGTCCCGACGTCGTGCTCATGGACGTGCGCATGCCGGGCACCAACGGCATCGAGGCGACCGAGCGCATCGTCGCCGCGCAGCCCTCCTCGCGCGTCATCATCCTCACGACGTTCGACCTCGACGAGTACGCCTTCGCCGCCCTGCGCGCCGGCGCGAGCGGGTTCCTGCTCAAGGACGCGAAGCCGGACGACCTCGTCGCCGCGATCCGCGCCGTCGCGAGCGGCGACGCCGCCGTGTCCCCGCGCATCACGCGCCGCATGCTCGAGATGTTCTCGGGCCAGCTCCCGCAGGACGGCGGTGCGGCACCCACCACGGCAGCGACCGGCCGCGACGACCCGCGCCTCGCCGAGCTCACCGCCCGCGAGCTCGAGGTCTTCGAGGCACTCGGCGAGGGGCTGACGAACGCGGAGATCGCCGGTCGCTTCGTGCTGTCCGAGGCGACCGTCAAGACCCACGTCGGTCGCGTCCTCGGCAAGCTCGGCCTCCGCGATCGCGTCCAGGCCGTCGTCCTCGCCTACGAGACCGGCGTCGCCCGCCCCTCCTGAGCCACGGGTCCGGCGCTCCCCCGAGGCCGGCGCAGCTCCCTGGTCCTCAGGGTCCGGCGGTGCACGACGCCCCGGGAGACGCCGCCCGTCCGCGCGAACTCCAGCCACGCGCCGCGCAGCGCCGCGCCGTCGCGCCGCTCCCGCTCGGACTGCCCCTCCGACGGGAAGAGGAGCCCGAGGTCGACCGTGTGCCCGGCCCCGAACGGAGCACGACCCCGGTTCGCGGAGAGCACGTACGTCGTGACGCGGGCGCCGCCGCGCGCGAGCGCCCTCGCGAAGCCGCGGTTGGCGCGGCCGTACACCCGCTCGCTCGTGACCCGGACGACGAGGCGGCCGAGCAGGGCGCCGAGCACCGGGACCCGCAGGCGCGAGTCCGCGGCGCGCAGCGCGGGGAGGAAGAAGCGGGTCTCCTCGGCCGTGTACCCGATGAGCACGTCGAGGCGTGACGCGTTCGCGAGGGTCGCCCGCACGGCCTCGGCCTCGGGCCGGAGGGGGAGCTGTCCGTACCGCGCGGAGAAGGGCATCCCGGCCGCGAGCCCGAAGGGCCGGGCGGCGACGTCCACGAGGGCGTAGCCCCCGTCCAGGTCCCCGGCGTCGACGCGCTCGAGAACCTCGTCGGCGACGGCGTCGAGCGCCCGGTCGAGCGCTGCGGGCCGCGACGCGAGCCCGAGCGGCGCGCTCTGCAGGACGACGCGCGCCACCAGGTCGGCGGTCTCGTCCAAGGACAGCGCCTTGACGACGAGGTCGGCCCCGGACGACTGCCCGTACAGGGTCACGGCGTCCGGGTCCCCGCCGAACGCGGCGACGTTCGCGTGGACCCACCGCAGCGCCTCCATGACGTCGAGCAGACCGAGGTTCGCGTCCTGCCCGCGGCTCGAGCGCAGGAACCCGAACGCGCCGAGCCGGTAGGTGATCGCGACGTGCACGACGCGCCCCTCCGCGACGAGCGCGGTCGGGTCGTGGACGGGAGCGTCCCCGGCACCGGTGCGGTACCCACCGCCGTGGACCCACACCAGGACGGGCAGCGCCTCGCCCGCCGCGGCGTCCGCCGGGGCCGTCACGCTCAGGCGGAGACAGTCCTCGTCCTGCGGCAGACCACCCAGCGGGTCGAACCCGAGGAGATCCTCGGAGAGGGCGTCCACAGGCTGGGGGCAGGCGACCGACCGCTGGGCGGACGGGTCCTGCGCCGGGACGGGCGCGCCTCCTCGGTCGGCGTGCGCGTACGGGATGCCGAGCGCACGGACGAGCGGGCCGTCGACGACGGACTCGACGACCGACCACCCCAGGTCGACGCGACGGGTCTCACCGGTCATCACGTCTCCTCGGGTGGTCGGTCGGGTCCGGGTGTCAGGCCTGGGCGGCGGCCGCCGCCCTCTCGGCCTCGACCTGGGCCGCGGCCTCCTGCTTGGCCGCCTTCCTGGCCGCACGCTTCTCGCCCCGGCGCTCGGCGAGGGTGTAGAGCACCGGCACGACGACGAGCGTGAGCAGCGTCGAGCTGAGCAGGCCGCCGATGACGACGAGCGCGAGCGGCTGCGAGATGAACGAGCCACCGCCGGTGATGCCGATCGCCATGGGAGTGAGGGCGAAGATCGTCGCCGCCGCGGTCATGACGATCGGGCGCAGGCGCTTGCGCGCGCCCTCCATGACGGCGTCGTCGAGCGTGCGGCCTCGCTCGCGGTACTGGTTGATGAGGTCGATGAGGACGATCGCGTTGGACACGACGATGCCGACGAGCATGAGCAGGCCGATGAGGGCCGGCACGCCGAGCGGCGTCGAGGTGGCGAGCAGCAGGAGCAGCGCGCCGGTCGCGGCGAAGGGGATCGAGACCAGCAGGATGAACGGCTGCAGGAGGCTGCGGAACGTCGCGACCATGACGAGGTAGACGATCGCGATGGCGACGAGCAGCGCGAGCCCGAGGTCGGCGAACGCGTCGGCCTGGTCGGACGCGACGCCGCCGATCTGGACCGTCGCCCCGCCGTCGAGCTCGAGACCGTCGATCGCGGTCGTGAGCTCGGTGGTGAGCGAGCCGAGGTCCTGGCCCGCCGGGGTGACGGAGATCGTCGCGCTGCGCTCGCCGTCGACGCGGGTGATCGACGTCGGCACCTCGACCTCGGCGATCTCGGCGACCTGCGTCAGCGGCACCGGGCCTGCCGCGCTCGGGAGCACGACCTGCTCGAGCTCGGCGACCGTCGCGGGCGCCTGGCCGGCGAGGACGCGCACCTGGACGGGTCCGTCGCCCAGGTTCACCGTGCCGATCGGGGCCGGGGACATCGTCCCGGCGACCGTCCCGGCCACCTGGGTCTCGGTGAGCCCGACGGCGGCCGCGGCCTCGCGGTCGACGGTCACCTGGATCGTCGACTGCGCGGAGGCGAGGTTGTTGGTCACCTGCGCGGCGCCGTCGGCCCCCTCGGCGAGCTCCTGCACGTCCGCCGCCGCGGCCGCGAGGGTGTCGGTGTCCGGGGCGCGGACGACGAGGTCGACCGTCGAGCTGCCGAACGCGGCGTCCGCGCCGGCGACCTCGATGCCCTCG
>CAZFUQ010000093.1:2702-3375 GCA_964521905.1 uncultured Cellulosimicrobium sp. | reverse complement strand
GCTCGCGTCACCACCCAGGCCGTCGACGGCGTCGCGCACGTCCTGCTGCGCGGCGACCGCGTCGGTGTCCGCGTCGAGCGTGACGGCGAAGGTCGCGGTCGGCGCGGACCCGCCGCCGAAGAACGCGGCCTCGGGACCGCCCGCGGTGCCGACGGTGGTCTGCACGGTCGCGACGCCGTCGACGTCCAGGAGCGCCTGCTCGACCTCGCGCGCCGCGTCGTCCTGCGCGTCGAGCGACGTGCCCGGCGCGAACGACTCCGTGACGGTCAGCGTGTCCTGACCGGTGTCGCCGAGGAAGTTCGTCTCGAGGCGCGGCACGAGCGCGAGGGTTCCCGCGAGGATCGCGACGGAGACGCCGAGCGTGATGGCGGGGTGGCGCAGCGCGGCGCGCAACGTCGGGACGTAGCCCCGCTGCCACAGGCCACGGCGCTCCTTGGCCTCCGCCGTGGCACGGGCGCGCTCGCCCGCGAGGCGTGCGGCCTCGGGGTCGGCCGGGACGGGCGGGGACTTGATGAACCAGTAGGCGAGCACCGGCACGATCGTCAGCGCGACGAAGAGCGACGCGAGCATCGCGATGGCCACCGTGAGCGCGAACGGCCGGAAGAGCTCGCCGACCATGTCGCCCACGAGGGCGATGGGCAGGAAGACGGCGACGGTCGCCACGGTCGAGGCG
>CAZFUQ010000093.1:0-2692 GCA_964521905.1 uncultured Cellulosimicrobium sp. | reverse complement strand
TGAGAGGTGCCGTTCCACGTTCTCGATGACGACGATGGAGTCGTCGACCACGCGACCGATCGCGACCGTCATGGCGCCGAGCGTGAGGATGTTCAGCGTGTAGCCCGTGGCGTTCATGACGATGAACGTCACGCACAGCGACAGCGGGATCGACACGGCCGAGACGAGGGTCGAGCGCAGCGACGCGAGGAACAGCAGGATCACGACGACCGCGAAGAGGAGGCCGAGGAGCCCCTCGGTCGCGAGGCCCTCGATGGACTCCTCGATGAACGGCGCCTGGTCGAACACGACCTCGACGCGCACGTCCTGCGCGTCGAGCACGCCCGAGAGGTCGTCGACCGCGTCCTGGACCGCGTGGGACACGTCGACCGTGTTCCCGGCGGGCGTCTTGGTGATCGCCACCGCGAGCGCGGGCTCGCCGTCGAGGCGCGAGTACGACGTCGCGGGCTCGGGTCCCGCCGTGACGGTCGCGACCTCGCCGAGCGTGACGGGCTGCGTGCCGGGCGCGGCGGCCGGGGACACCAGCGGCAGAGCGGCGAGCTCGTCGACGGTCGTGACGGCCGAGCCGATCTGCACGCTGAGCGTGCGGTCGCCCTCGGACACCGTGCCGGCGGGCAGGACCACGCCGTTGTCCTGGAGGATCGTGCTCACCTGCGCGGGGCTCAGCCCGGCCGCGGCGAGCGCGGCGACGTCCAGGTCGATCGTCACCTGCTGGTCCGCGACGCCGCTCACCGCGACGGAGCGCACGCCCTCGACGTCCTCGAGCGCGGGCACGAGGCTCGACCCGACCGTGTCGGCGAGGGCCGCGTCGTCGACGCCGCCCGAGACCGCGAGCTGGATGACGGGCAGGTCGTCGACGGAGCCGGTGACGACCTGCGGCTCGACGTCCTCGGGCAGCTGGGACTGCAGGCGCGTGATCGCCGTCTGCAGCTGCGAGGCCGCGGAGTCCATGTCGGTGCCGTAGGTGAACTGCACGGTCGTGACGGACATGCCGGTCGACGACGTCGAGGTGACGTCCTCGACGCCCTTGACGCCGCGCGCCGCGGTCTCGACCGGGACGGTGACCTGCTGCTCGACGATGGCCGGCGCGGAGCCGGGGTACACCCCGACGACGGCTGCCGTGGGGATCTGCAGGCTCGGGATCAGCTCCTGTTTGAGGGATCCCATGCTGACGACGCCGAAGATCGCGATCGCGACCGTGGCGAGCGCGACGAGCGCACGGTTGGCCAGCGAGAGCCGGGCAAGACGGGACACGGAGCCTCCAGAGGGTTCCAGGTCAGCGGGGAGACGACGTCGGCGTCGCAGATTTCGTTAGCCTAACGCGAAGCATCGGGGGATCGTTCCCGAGAGGACGAGGGCGTCCCACGACCGGTCGGCGCGCCGTCGCGCCGGAGCGCGAGCAGGTGCTGGCAGGTCGATCTCGATAGAGTCTGCGCCGTGATGCAGCCCACGGCCACCGGCGAGCCGGACCCCGACGCTCCCGCGGTGGAGGCTCCGCACCCGGACGAGACCGCGCCGTCGGGCGACGACGAGCGCGCGACGCTCGTGCGACGCCTCCACGACGCCCAGCTCCTGCTCGCGGACCTGCTCCTGGCTCAGCGCCTCGAGCCGCTGCTGCGCACGACGTTGACCGTCCCGCAGCTGCGCGCGCTCGCGGTGCTCCAGCTCGACGGCGAGACGAGCTCGCACCGGCTCGCGGAGGTGCTCGGCATCTCGCCCGCGACGCTCTCCGGGATGGTCGACAGGCTCGAGGCCGCCGGGATGGCGACCCGCCGCCCCGACCCTCGCGACGGACGCGTGCGGCTCGTGGCCGCGACCGCGCGCGGCGCCACGGCGGTGCGCCGGATCGCGGCGCAGGAGGACCAGCTGCTCACCGACCTGCTCGACCGGCTCGACGTCGCGGACCTGCGCGCGCTGACCACGGGCCTCGTCGCCCTCACCGAGGCGGCGACCGGCTCCGAGAGGAACGACGACCCCGAGAAGTGAGAATGCGCCCCGCGATCGAACGATTCCGGGGCGCATTCCCACTTCTCGGCGGCCGCCGCGCTCGTATGGGGGCTCAGACCTCGCCGAGGGCCTCCTCGGGGGCGCCTTCGGCAGCGCGCGCCCCGCGGTTCCAGCGCGACCACAGCACGCGCTCGCCGACCTCGCCGGCCATGCGGTGCCCGAACACGACGAACACGACCACCCCGAGGGCGAGCACGCCGGCGCCCAGCCAGAAGGGTGCGGTCGCCGACACGGGGTGCAGGAGCCCGGCGATGACCGGCGCGGGGGCCGCGAAGCCCCACCGGACGAGGTTGAACGCGCCCGTCGTCACCCGACGGTCGGGGTCGCCGAGCGCGAGCGACAGGTCGGTGAGGTTGGCGTTCGCGACACCCATGAAGACGCCCGCACCGACGAGCACCACGACGGACCAGGCCGTGCCGAGGTCGAGCGCCAGCAGCACGAGCGCGACGAGCACGCCCACGACGGCGATGCCGAGGGTCTGGACCGCGCCCACGCGATGGGCGAGGCGGTGCCCCACGACGAGGATGCCGATCGCGAGCCCGACGCCCCAGGCGGTGAAGACGAGCCCCAGGGGCACGACGTCGAGCCCGAGGAACACGGGCGTGTACCCGAGGATCACGAAGAAGCAGAAGTTGTAGGCGGCGGTGATCGCGGCGAGCGCGAGGAAGCCCGGCTTGCGGAACAG
>CAZFUQ010000092.1:0-13660 GCA_964521905.1 uncultured Cellulosimicrobium sp. | reverse complement strand
TGGCAGGATCGGCCCGTGACCGATCTCGAGCACGTGTCCTCGGCGCCGACCCGGCCGCAGCCCTCGGCGCCGACGGACGGGCGCGACCCGTTCGCCCTGGGCGTCGACGACCTGTTCGGCACGCCGGTGGCCGAGGCGCAGTCCGGCGACGGCGCCGCCAGGCCCGGGCTGCCGCTCGACGAGAAGCTGCGCCAGGCGTACTTCTGGGTCGTCAACCACGCGATCATCAGCCCGCACTACGACGTCGAGTTCTCGGCGCCGGGCGCACCGGAGACGAGCTTCCGGCTCGGCGACTCGAAGGCGCTGCTCACGCTGCCGAGCGACCAGTCGTACTCGAGCTTCGTGCTGCTGCCGCTCCTGACGTTCGCCGTGCGCGGGCGGTGCCTCATGATCGGCGGGCCGGGCCGCGGCAAGACCGCGAGCGCCGTCCTCATGGGCGTGCTCGCGGGCTACCCCGTGCGCGACGTGCGCCGCGCGATGCAGCACGGGCACCCGCAGCTCACCGTCTCGGACCTGTTCGGCACGCCGCTCCCGAAGGACCTCGTGCAGGCGGACAGCCTCGCGGACGTGGACGTCGCGTGGCGGTCGTGGCTGGGCATGCGCGTGAAGATCGTCGACGAGTACAACCGCATCCCGACGCGCACGCAGTCGGCCCTGCTCACGGTCCTCGCCGACGGGTACGTCGAGGTCTACGACCAGGTCTACGAGACGGGCGACGCCGCCTGGTACCTCACGGCGAACGACGACGCCGGCGGCGGCACGTACCAGGTGGTGGACGCGCTGCGGGACCGCATCGACGTCGTCGTGCACGCGCTGCCGTTCAACAACCGCTTCCTCGGCGACCTCGTGGCCCGGGCGGAGCGGCGCGTGCGGCCCGAGGAGAACGTGCCGCCCGAGATCGTGTTCGACGCCGCCGAGCACGACGCGCTGCACGCCGCGATCCTCGCCGTCCCGTTCCCAGAGCCGGTGCGTCGCCGGCTGGAGTTCTTCGCGAGCCAGCTCGAGGTGCTGGAGCGCGCGGGGTGGCAGTTCGAGTACCGGACGAAGGACACGGCGCGCGTCGCGGGCGTGGACCCGCACCTCGTCGCGACGGCGGACACGGGCCGCGACCGCCTGGGCGACGTCGGCGCGCAGACGCTCAACGGCCTGTCCGTGCGTGCGCTGCAGTCGCTCGTCGCGTACGCGAAGGCGATGGCGTACTTCCGCGGCGGCACCGAGGTGGACCTCGCGGACCTGCGCGCGGTGATCCCGTTCGTGCTGCACGACAAGCTGCTCCCCGACCTGCAGTCCGCGCCGTTCGACGACCGCGACCGGGAGCCGCTGCGCTCGGACCGGGTGTCGTGGGTCCGCGACCTGTTCGACACGGCGTGCCGCCAGTACGACGCCGCCGGCCTGGACCGCAAGGACGCCGTCGGCGCGATCCTCGCCGAGGTCGCGGTCGGGCTCGAGGACCTCCCCGAGGCGGAGGTGCTGCGCCGTCTCGCCCGGATCGAGCAGGTGCTCGCGTCGTGGCAGGAGCACACCAAGCTCCACGGGCACGTCTACGAGGACGCGCTCGCGCTCAAGTACGCCCACCAGCGGTACACGAACTACCTCACGTGGCTGCGCTGGAGCGGCACGTGACCCCGCCCGACGCCGTCCGGTCACCGGGGGTGCACGACGTCGCCACCGGGTCGCCCGGCCCCGGGTCGTCCGCCGCCTTCGCCGCTCGCGCCCTCGCGGCGCGCGAGCGGTACGACGCGGTCCTCGCGCGCTCCCTCGCGCACGGTGCGGACCGCGACACGCTCGCGGACGCGGTGCGGGAGGTCGGCCAGGCCGCGGGCCCCCTCGCCGAACGGCTCGACGCCGACGCGTTCGCGGCGACGTGCGACGCGCTCGTCGAGACGGTCGCGCGGCTCGCCGCGGCACGGCGCTGGCGTCCCGGCGGGCCGGAGCGGCACGCGGTCCTCGAGGTGGTCCCGCGGCTCGGGCCGTGGCTCGCGGCAGCACCCGCGCTCACGGTCGCGGCCGTCGTCGACGGCGCCCGGGCGGTCGGCGGGGGGCCGGGCTCGCGCGGCGACGTCACGGCCTGGGCGCGGCGCGTCGTCCACGCCGCCGGGACCGGGACCGGGTCCGCGACCGGGAGCGGCCCGGGGGGCGCGGCCCACGACCCGTGGCCGCAGGCCGGCGCAGCGGACGGGCCGAGCCCCGAGGTGATCCGCGGCGCCGTGCTCGTCGCGGCGTGGCGCAGCGGGCTGGTGCGCTACCGGCAGGTCGCGCTCGACGCCGCGCGCTCGCTCCCGGAGCCGGTCGCCCGGGCGGCGCTGTCGCTCTCCGGACCCGACGCGAGGACCGGCGACGCGGACCTGCGAGACGTCCTCGACCGGCACGCCGCGGACCCGTGGTGGTGGCCGGACCCCGAGCACGGCGACCGTGGCCGTGCCACCACGACGGTCCTGCTGCGCGGGTTCCGCGACCCGGCGCGCGTGCTGGGCCGGTTCGGCGGGTTCCGCGGGTTCGGCGGCCCGTGGCGGTCCCCCGCGCTCGTCGTCGGGGCCGACGCGCGGCACCCCGGCCTGCGCTGGGCGCTGCTCGCCACGGGCGACGGCACGACGGGCGACGGTGCGACCGGGCGGTCGGCCGGGGGGACGACGGCCGAGACCGTCGACTGGACGCTCGTCGCCGACGTGCACGGCTCCCTCGTCGCGCGCACCCCGCGCACGGGGAGCAGCGCCGAGGCCGGTGCCTGGCGCGACGCCGGGACGGCCGACCGGCCCCCGGGCCCGACGGGCGGCGGACCCGCACCGGAGCGCGAGGACGACCTGACGGACGTGAGCGGCTCCGCGGAGGTCGACACCCCGTCAGGGCGGCTCGCACTGCTGAGCCGGACCGGGTCGTACGACCTGCTCCTCGTACGGTGGCCGCGGTGAGCGCGCCCTCGGCTGCCCACGCCGGCGCGACACCGGACCGGATCGCGACGGTGCGCAGACGCTGGCGGGCCGCGTGGCCCGAGGCGCTCGCCGCCTGGGGACCCTTCACGCGCCTGGGCGCGCCGACCCTGCACGGCCCGGGCGGGGCCCCGGAGGACGTGGGCTCGTTCGCGTGGTTCTCGACGACGCGCGTGAGCGTCCACGTGGACCTCGCCCAGGTCGTCGCCCTGGGGATCGAGGACCACGCGGTCGCGGTCCTCGCGCACGAGGTCGGGCACCACGTGCTCTCGCCCGGCGACCTCACGACGAGCGCGCTCCTCGTCGCACGCACGCGCGCCGGGCTCGTGGACCAGGACCAGCTCGCGCCGCTCACCGCGAACCTGTGGAGCGACCTGCTCATCAACGACCGGTTGCAGCGCCGCGCCGGGATCGACCTCGCAGCGCTGTGGCGCGCGCTCGGGCCGGGCACGAGCGTCGTCATGCAGACCGTGCTGCGCGCGGACGAGATCCTCTGGGGGCTGCCGCGCGGCGACCTGACCTCGGCCGACGTCCCGGTGGCCCAGCGCGAGGCGGCGCTCGTCGCGCGCCTCGTGCGCGCGTACGCGGACGACCCCGTCGGCGGCGCGGCCGGGTTCGCCGCGCTGCTGCGCACGCTGCTCGCGGCGGAGGCCGGGTCCGGTGCCACCGCGACGGACTCGCGGCGCCAGGGGCGAACCCCCGTGCACGGGGACCGCAGGACGCGTCGGGGGCACCTGCAGCGGCGGCGGAGCACGCTGCCCCAGGTGGTCTGCGGCCAGGAGGAGGCCGCCGGGGCCGTGCCGGGCGGGCTCGCGACCGACCCGCGTGCCGTCGAGCCCGTGCGGCACCCCGCGCTGGACCCGCGCGTGGTCGGCGACCTCGGCGTGGGCACGGACCACGACCCCGGGCCGCAGGACGCGGCGCACGTCCCGGGGGCGGGCGGCCAGGACGTGGACGACGCGTCCGGGCAGAGCCTCGCCCCCGCCGACTACGACGCGACGCTCCGCCTGCTCGGCCTGACGACCGACGCCGCGGCGTCGGCCCGGCGCTGGTACCGCGAGCACGCGGCACCCCTGCTCGTCCCGTTCCCCGTGCGTGAGCACGTGCGCGCCAGCGAGCCGCTCCTCGGCGCGCACGAGCAGTGGGACGTCGGCGACGAGCTCGGGGACGTGGACTGGACGGGGTCGCTCCTGCGCTCGCCCGTCGTCGTGCCCGGGTTCACGACCGTGCGCCGGTCCGTGGAGGACGACGCGGGCGACGAACCCGACCGCGTCCCCGTGGACCTCGACCTCTACCTCGACTCGTCGGGGTCCATGCCCGACCCGTCGCGCCGCGTCGCGCCGATCGCGCTCGCCGGGGCCGTGCTCGCGCTCTCGGCCCTGCGCGCCGGTGCGCGCGTGCAGGCCACGACGTGGAGCGGGCCCCAGCAGATCGCCGGCACGGACGGGTTCGTGCGCGACGAGGACCGGGTGCTCGACGCCGTGGTCGCGCACTTCGGCGGGTCGACGTCGTTCCCCGTGCCGCTCCTCGAGCGCACCCACCTCGGCGACCCGGCCACCGGGGCCCCGCCGACCCGCACCCGCCCGTGCCACGTCGCCGTCATCTCCGACGACGGCGTGATCTCGATGTTCGACGACGTCGTCCGGACCCGGTGGGGCGCGCGCCCCGACCCCGAGCTCGTCCCGCCCGGCGAGAGCGTCGCGGCGCGCGCCGTGGCCGCCGCCGGGGGCGGGGGCACGCTCGTCCTGGACGTCTCGGACGCGGGTGCGCAGAAGGTACGCGGCTACGCCGTGGGCTACCGGGTCCACGCCGTGCGGACCCAGGAAGACCTGGTCGCCTTCGCCCGCGCGTTCGCCCGCGAGCTGTGGGGCGGCGCGACGGGCGGCGACCGATCCGGCGACCGCTCGACCGGGAGGAACCCGTGACCCCTGACCGGACCGGCACGACGGCCGCGGGGCCGGCGCTCGACGACGTCCTGCGTCGTCTCGCCGACACGCCTCCCGACGTGCTCGACCACCCCGCCGTCACGGCCGCGGCGCTCGTCGGCGACACCGCGGACCTGCTCGCCGGGCCGGGCGCCGTCGGTGTCCTGCGCGGGACCCGGTGGGCCTCGGTCGAGGCGCTGTGCGGCTTCGCCCCCTACGCGACGCTCGCCGGGACGCTCTGCTGGCTCCTGCGCGACGACCGGCTGCTCGCCTCGCCCGCGTTCCGTGCGGTCGCGACGCCGGACGCGCTCGTCGGGCTCGTCGAGCGCCTGGTCCCGGCGCTCGCGCGGCTGCGGGCCGCGGACGCGTGGCTGCACTCCCGGACGGCGCGCGAGGAGCTCGCGCGCGCCGTGCTGCGCGAGCTCGGGCTGCGGCCCGCGGGCGAGAGCCCCGAGGTCGCGCAGGACCGGTGGACCGCCGTGAGCACGGAGGAGCAGCGCCGCATCGCGCGCGAGATGGCCGAGGAGGCGCGCCGCGCGGAGCAGCTCGCACGCGAGCTCGCCGACAAGCGCGCCAAAGAGGCCGCGGCGCAGTACGCCAACTACTGACGACGGGACCCGACGTGCCGACCGACGACGCCCCGCGCCCCGCGCCGGGCACCCCGCCCGACCTCGCCCTCGACGAGTACGCACCCGGTTCCGCCGTCGCGCTCACCGACGCCGAGCGCTGGCCGACGCTCGACGCGCCGGGCCGCGACGCGCTCGACGCCGTGCGCGACCACCCGGCCGCACCCGCCTGGGTCCACGTCACCGGGGACCGGCTCCGCCCCGACGACCTGCCCGCGCTCGACGACGTCGCCGCGCGCCTCGCGGCGGGACGCGCCGAGGCGTCGCACCCCGGCCGCCCAGCCTCCCCGGGGGCCGGCGGCCCCGCCGCCCCGACCGACCCCCCGCCGTGGGTGCGCGCGCTCGTCGACCGCGCCCACGCCGTCGTGCCCCGGTACCGACGGGCGCGCGACCGCGGCGAGAGCCGTGCCGGGTCCGCGCTCACCGCGCTCCACCCCGTCACGCGCGACGACCTGCGCCACGACCTCGCGTCGTTCGTCCCCCTCGACGTGCCGCTGGGTCGCGTGCTCGAGGGCACGAGCTCGGGCAGCACGGGGGCGGCGATCCGCGTCCCGCTGCACCCCGTGGCCGTCGCCGCGGACCTCGTGCTGCTGCAGCACCTCGTCTCGGAGGCGGGAGCGAGGTCGGGCACCGGCGCGACGTGGGAGCCCGAGCCCGGCCGCCTGGGCCTGATGAACCTCCTGGACCAGCGCGACGCGTTCACGTACGCGTCGGCGATGACGGGGTTCCGGCGCGGCCCGGGCGTCGCCGCCCCGAGCATGGCGCGCGTCAACCTCGACGCCCGCGCCTGGAGCCGCCCCGGCGACCGCGAGACGTTCCTCGCCGCCCAGGACCCGCAGGTGGTGTCGAGCTCGCCGCTCCCGCTGCTCGCGCTCGCCCGCCTCGCCGAGGAGCAGGGCCTCGACCTGCACCCGGTCGCGCTCGTGAGCGGCGCCGCCCACCTGTCCGACGTCGCGCGCTCGCGCCTGCGCGCCACGTGGGACGTGCCGGTGGTGGACCTCTACGGGCTGCGCGAGACCGGGGCCGTGGCGGCCCGCACCGGCACGGGTCCGTTCGTCGTCGTGGCCGGTCGGCGCGTCTGGGTCGAGATCCTGGACGACGACGGAGCGCCCGTGCGCGACGGCGAGCCCGGCGAGGTCGTCGTCACCGTCGACGAGAACCCCTACCTCCCCCTCCTGCGGTACCGCACCGGCGACCGCGCACGGGTCGTGCGGCACGGCCGGCGGGTCGAGCTCCACGACCTCGAGGGCCGCTCCCCCGTGCGCTACCTGCGGCCCGACGGCGCGTGGGTGCCGTCCGTCGACGCCGCCCAGCACCTCCAGGCCCAGGGCATGGCCGCGTGGCGGCTGCACCAGGAGGCGGACGGGGGCGTCGTGCTCGACGTCGTCCCCGACGCCCCCGACGACGCCGGCGCGAGGGCTGCGCGGGCGGCGGGCGACGCCGTCGGGCAGCTGCTCGCCCGCAAGGTCGCCGTGCGGGTGGTCAGCCCTGCCCGGCTCGGCGCCGGCCGGGCACGGCGCTGGTCGAGCGACGTGCCCGGCGGCGCGGCGTGACGCCTCAGCCCAGCGTGCCCGCGGGCCGGTAGACGACGGACGACGCCCTGTTGTCGAACGTGCCCAGCGACGAGCAGTTCGGCGTGCAGTTCCACTTCGCCCCGGCATAGCTGTACGAGTCGTAGAGCGTGACCCAGCAGCCCGCGTACGTCGACGCGGACGAGACGACGTTGTTCATGAGGTAGCTGGCGAGGTTCGAGAACCCGTACGTGGAGCCCGTCCAGCAGCCGTTGGCGCCCTGCCCGTACAGCACCTTCGAGGTCCCCTTGAAGCCGGTGTCGCGCCACAGCACGCCGAGCACCAGGGAGCTGGCGGCCGCGGCGGCGGTGGTCCGGGACGTGGTCGCCTCCAGCGCGACCCCGGCGTTGAGCTCGGTGACGAGCGCCGAGACGTCGCCCGAGGACGCCCCGACGAGGCGCTGCGCGGCGACGTCGGCCCCGGAGACGAACTCGAGGGCCTCCTCGAGGGAGTCGAAGCACACCTCCGGGGCGGGCGCGAGCTCGGCGGGGTCCTGGCCGGGCGCGAGCGGCCGGCCCTGGATCGCGCAGCTCTCGCCGGTGGACACGGTCTCGTCGGCGGGGGCCGGCGCGGCCGGGGCGCCGCGGTCCCGGTCGACGGCCCGCAGGTCGGGCTCGGCCGCGGCCGCGGACGTCGACGTCCCGGCCGTGACGAGGAGGAGTCCGGCCGCGAGCGCGGCGGACAGGACGCGGAGCGAGGATCTGGTCATGACTCTCCTTCTGCGTGGGCCACGCCCCCGGGTTCGCACCCCGTGGACCTGACGCGGGAAGGGGACTCCCACAGGACGGCCACGTCCTGTGACCCCGACCGCAGCCTAGGGCGCCCGGTCCCCCGTGTCTGCGGCACGGTCCGAACCCGTCACCGCCTGTCGTTGGGCAGGTGACGCGGTCGTTGGTTACCGTGCGGGGGTGGCCTCCGTCCTACCCGGGCGGGACCATTGGGAAGGCCCATCCACGAACCCTTCGCCGAACCGGCCCCGCCGGGGAGATGAGTGTCGATGAAGCACCGTTCTCTGCCCGTGTCCCTCACCGCCGCCGCGGCGAGCCTCGTGGTCGTCGCGGGCGCCGCCGTGCCCGCCGCCGCGGACCCGCCCCCCGAGCCGGGGAGCGGGCTCGCCGCCCAGCGCGACGCCGGCCTCGACCCGACCGACAAGGTCGCCCCGTCGCTCGCGTCGGCGAGCGGCACGGTGACGGCGTTCGTCGAGCTCGACGCACCGTCGGCGGTCGACCTCGCGGCGCAGGGCGCGAGCCCCGACCAGGTCGAGGCCAACGCGCAGGAGGTCGCGGCGCTCGCGGACGACGTCGTCCCCCAGCAGGCCACGGCGCGCAGCGCGGGCGCGCGCGACCCGCAGCGGATGTCCGTGACGAGCACGCTCGTCGCGGGCGTCGTCGTCACGGGCGACGCCGACCGCGTCCGTGAGCTCGCGCGCGACGACTCGGTCGTCACGGTCTACCGCATCATCCCCAAGCAGCCCGCGAACAAGGGCACCGACGTCTTCACGCGGGCGCTCGAGACGTGGCAGAGCACCGGCCTCACCGGCGAGGGCGTGCGCATCGGCATCATCGACACCGGCCTCGACTACACGCACGCGGCGTTCGGCGGCCCCGGCACGCAGGAGGCGTTCGACGAGGCCTACGGCGACCGCGGCGCCGGCCCGGTCCCGGACGGCACCTTCGACGAGCTGAAGTTCCTCGGCGGGCACGACTTCGCCGGGTACGACTACGACGCGAGCGGGACCGTGCCCGGCACGACCCTCGTGCCGACGCCCGACGAGAACCCGATCGACTCGCTCGACGCGGTCGGCTCCGGCCACGGCTCGCACGTCGCCGGCACCACGGCCGCGTACGGCGTCACCGCCGACGGCGAGACGTTCCGCGGCGACTACTCGACGCTGACCGACATCTCCGACTGGCAGGTCGGTCCGGGCTCGGCGCCCGAGGCCGGCCTGTACTCGCTCAAGGTGTTCGGCGACCTCGGCGGCTCGACGAGCGTCGTCGTCGACGCGCTCGAGTGGGCGGCCGACCCGAACGGCGACGGCGACCTGTCGGACCGCCTCGACATCGTCAACCTGTCCCTCGGCTCCGACGGCAGCCCGGCGGACGACCCCGAGAACCTCTTCATCGACCAGCTCTCGCGCCTCGGCACGCTGTCCGTCATCGCGTCGGGCAACGCGGGCGACGTGACCGACGTCGGCGGCTCGCCCGGCAACGCGCGCACCGCCCTCACCGTCGCGAACTCGATCGGGAACACCCAGACGTTCGACGCGGTCCGCGTGGAGGCGCCCGAGGACCTCGTCGGCACCTACCCGGCCCAGAACTCGGTGAACTACGCCGGGACCGACGACGTCACGGCGCCCGTCGGCTTCGTCGCGGCCGACTTCAGCGGCTGCCAGGCGTTCACGCCCGAGCAGGCCGCGGCCGTCGCGGGCAAGATCGCCTACCTGTTCTGGGACGACGACTCGAACGCACCGGGCTGGTGCGGCTCCGCCGCACGGTTCAACAACGCCGAGGCCGCGGGCGCGGTCGGTGTGCTGCTGTCGTCCGGGCTCTCGTCGTTCGAGGCGGGCATCGCCGGCAACGCCGGCATCCCCGGCGCACAGCTCACGGGCCCGAGCCACGACGCGCTCCTCCCGGCGATCGAGGCGGGCACGCTCACGGCGACCGTCGGCCCGTCGCTCGCGATGGCCGAGTTCGTGTCCGTGCCGGAGATCGGCGACACGCTCAACAGCGGGTCCTCGCGCGGCGTGCACGGCTCGCTCGGAATCGCCAAGCCCGACGTCGCCGCCCCCGGCACGGGGATCGCGTCGGCGGCCTCGGGCCGGCTGAACGGTGCGAGCATCAAGTCCGGCACGTCGATGGCGACCCCGCACGTCGCGGGCATCGCGGCCCTGGTCAAGCAGGCTCACCCGGGCTGGGCACCGGCCGAGGTCAAGGCGTCGGTCATGAACACCGCGACGCACGACGTCTTCACCGGTCCCTCCGGGACGGGGGTCGCGTACGGGCCCGAGCGCGTGGGCTCCGGCCGGGTCGACGCCGTCGACGCGGTCGCGAACACGACGCTCGCCTACGCGTCGCAGGACTCCGAGCAGGTGTCGGTCGCGTTCGGCGTCGTGCCGGTGGGCGCGGACACCGTGACCGTGCGCAAGACGGTCACGGTCCAGAACACCGGGGACACCGAGAAGACGTACGCCACGGGCTTCACGCAGTCGAGCACCGCGGGCGGCGCGACCGTCTCCGTCGCACCCGCGTCGGTCACCGTCCCCGCCGGTCAGCGCACGGTCGTCACCGTGACCCTCACGGCCGACCCGGCGACGCTCGCCAAGGAGCTCGACCCGACGTCGTCCCCCGACTCGGGCGTGGGCGTCCCGCGCGACTTCGTGTCCTCGCTCAGCGGTCGCGTCGTGCTCACGCCGACCGACGGGAGCACCGAGCTGCGCGTGCCCGTCCAGGCGTCGCCGCGCCTCGTGAGCGACCTGACGGGCACGCCCGTCACCTTCCCCGGCGAGCAGGCCGCCTCGGCCGTCCTCGACCTCGACGGTCGGGGCGTGAGCCAGGGCGGCTGGACGTCGCTCGTCGCGCCGTTCGAGCTCAAGACGACGAGCCCGCGTCTCGAGGCGGACGCGTCGGTCGGCGCCTCGGCGTCGGCGATCGCGGCCGCCGACGTGCGCGCGGTCGGCTTCTCGTCGACGGCGCCGCAGGTCGCGGCGGGCGGTGGCGACCCCGCGGACGGCCTCATCGGCATCGGCGTCGCGGTCGACGGGCCGTGGGCGAGCCTCGGCTCCGTCTCGATCCCCGCGGTCGAGGTCGACGTCGACTCGGACGGGTCCGCGGACTTCGAGGTCGCGGTGATCAAGTACAGCGCCGAGACCGACCTCACGCTCGCCGCGACGTTCACGCTCAAGGACTGGACGGCTCCGGACGGCACGGAGTACGAGGCCGGGGACAACACCGACCTCCAGCCCGTGAACTCGGTGTGGGGGAACGTCGACACCTCGGTGTTCGACGCCAACGTCGTCGTCATCCCGGTGGGCATCGGCTCGCTCGGCATCGAGGAGGGCGCCGTGCCGACCTTCCAGGTCCTCACGTACTCGCCGTACTCGCAGGCCGCCGACCAGCTCGTCGACGCCACGGAGACGTTCACCGCCGACCCGTACGACCCCGCGTACTGGTTCGACGGCGACGACCAGCTGCTGTACGTCGGTGCGGACGACGCGCCGGTCACGGTGAACCGGTCGGAGTCGGCCACCGAGGCGGGCAGCGGCAAGCTCCTGCTGCTGCACCTGCACAACGCGACGCCGACCACGCGCTGGCAGACCGTGGACGTCACGACGGGCGAGGCGCCGACGGTCGACGTCACCGTCACCGCCGAGTCGCGGTGCCTCGCCGGCAAGGCCTACGTCGCGGTCCGCGTGCTCAACGAGTCGGGCACGACGATCGACGTCGAGGTGGCCACGCCGTACGGCGACAAGACGTTCGCCGACGTCGCGGACGGAAAGAACGCCTACCAGTCGTTCGCCTCGCGCTCCGCGTCGATCGACGGCGGGTCCGTGACGGTCGAGGCCACGGCCGAGGTCGACGGCACCGAGGTCACGACGTCCTACGACGCCGACTTCGAGGCGCTGAGCTGCTCGTGAACCCGGTGCGCTGAGCACCCCTCACGGCACTCCCGACGCAGGCAGCACCGACGGCGCCCGGTCCGCACGGACCGGGCGCCGTCGCGTGCCCCGGCACGCCGCGCCCGTCGGCGGCACCGCCGGTTAGGCTCGTCGGCGTGAGCGACTTCCCCACCCCCGACACGTTCTTCGCCCTGCGCCCCGGCCCCGCTGCGGGGACCGGCGCCCCGGACGGCCCGGGTCTGCACCTCACCGTGCACGACCTGGGCGAGCTCGTCGTGCCGAGCGGACGGCTCGAGGCGTCCGACCCGTTCACGATGCTCGGCGAGGGCCTCGTCGTGCGCGTCGCACCGGGCCGCTACCCCGTGCGGGTCACGGTCGCGGACGTGTCGGACGAGCAGGACGGCTCGCACCTGCGCGAGGCGTACCTGAGCGTCGTGCTCGCCGAGGGCGAGGTCGCGGCCGTCGAGCCGGTCGTGCCCGACGGCGCCGACGGGCCTCCCGAGGAGGGCGCGGCCTACGGCGTGCCCGTCGACGCGGGGACGGTCGCTTTCGCCGACGCGGACGCCGTCGCGCGGCTCATGCCCGACGGTGACCGGTACGAGAAGGTCTTCGACGACGGCACCGACTCGAGCTGGTTCTCGCTGACGGACTCGCCCGACCACCTGCGCGAGGGGTCGGCGAACATCCTGCTCCCGGGAGCCCCGGACGGCGAGAACGTCGTGCTCTCCCACTCCGGCTGGGGCGACGGGTTCTACCCGCTCGTGCGGACCGTCGCCGCCGACGGCACCGTCCTCGGGCTGCACCTCGACCTCCTCGTCGCCCTCCCCGACGAGGACGACGTCTGATCCTCCTGCCCGGAGCGCGTGACGCCGGTCGCGCGCCGAGCGGTTCCCGGTGATCATGAGAAGGCCGGTACGGGCCGGATCGACGACGACGGGGGCATCGCCATGTGCACGGGAATCAGGTTCTCGGACGGTCAGGGCAGCGTCTACCTCGCACGGAACCTCGACTGGACGAGCGGATACGGGCAGCAGGTGGTCCTGACCCCCACGGGCTACGGGCCGAGGTCGCCGTTCGGCGCGGTGCGCAGCATCGAGCACGCGACCATCGGCATGGGCATCGTGGAGGAGGACACGCCGCTCTACTTCGACTGCGCCAACGACGCGGGCCTGGCCGTCGCCGGGCTCAACTTCCCGGGGTACGCCGCGTACTCCCCCGGCCCCGTCGACGGCGCGGTCAACGTCGCCGCGTACGAGTTCCCGCTGTGGGTGAGTGCGCAGTTCGCGAGCGTGGACGAGGTCGAGGCCGCGCTCGGGGACGTGGTGATCGTCGACAGGCCGATCAACGACAGGTACCCGAGCTCGCTGCTCCACTGGATCATCGGCGACGCGAAGCGCGCGATCGTGGTGGAGCACACGAGCGACGGCATGCAGGTCTTCGACGACGACGTCGACGTCCTGACGAACCAGCCCGGGTTCGCCTGGCACCACGAGAACCTGCGCAACTACCTCAACACCTCGCCCGAGTTCCCGCAGGACACCGTGCTCGGCCGGGCGCACCTCACCCCGTTCGGCTCGGGCTCGCACATGCGCGGGATCCCCGGGGACTACTACTCCCCGTCCCGGTTCGTCCGGGCCGCCTACGTCCACGCCCGGTACCCGACGAAGCGCAGCGAGGCGGAGAACGTGAGCCGCGCCTTCCACACGCTGCAGCAGGTCGCGATGGTCGACGGCGCCGCCGCGATGGGGTCGGGCGACTTCGAGACGACGATCTACACGGGGCTCTTCTCGTCCAGGACGTCGACGTACTACTGGAACACCTACGACGACCCGGCGGTCCGGAGCGTCACGATGACCGACCACGCCACGGACGGCACGGAGCTCGTCCTCGCCTAGTGGTACACCTCCCCCGGGAACGATCCCGCAGCGTCACGACGAAGGAAGCACCATGGCCGCACACGACCCGTACCGGAGCGGCTTCTCCGGGAGTCCCGACC
>CAZFUQ010000091.1:0-13711 GCA_964521905.1 uncultured Cellulosimicrobium sp. | reverse complement strand
CTCCCCGTCGCGATCGCCTTCATCGCCCTCCAGCGCTTCCTCGTCGGCGGGCTCACCGCCGGCGCGGTCAAGGGCTGAGAGACACCGCGCACGACCCCAGCACCACCCGCACCATCCCCGAACCGTCCGGAAGAACCCTCGATGTGGAGGTCCCCATGTCCGTCCCCACCACCAGCACCGCGCTGAGCCGCCGCAGCCTGCTCCAGCTCCTCGGCGTCGGCGCCGGCGTCGCCACGCTCGCCGCGTGCGCGCCGTCGGGCGGCACGTCGTCGAGCCCGACGTCGGCCGGTGCCGCCACGACCGGCTCCGCCGCGGAGAACTTCTCGTTCGCGTCGTGGTCGCTGAGCGAGGAGAACCCCAAGCCCGTCATCCAGGGCCTGCTCGACCAGTTCGCGCAGCAGGACGGCATCACGATCTCCCCCGTCACCTACCCGTACAACGAGTACCTCAACCAGCTCACGCTGCAGATCCGCGGCGGCCAGTTCGCGGGTGCGGCGCAGGTCGACGTCGCGTGGCTGGGCTCGCTCGCCGCGCTCGGCAAGCTCCAGGACCTGTCCGGCCTCACCGACGGGCGCGGCTACACGAGCGCGGCGCTGAAGGCCTCGCAGTACGACGGCACCCAGTACGGGCTCCCGTGGACGGTCGGCGCGATCGGCCTCATCGGCAACTCCGAGCTGCTCGACCAGGTCGGCATCAGCGAGCTGCCGACGTCGGTCGAGGACTTCGAGGCCGCGCTCGTCGAGCTCCAGGGCATCGGCGGCGGGGTCATCCCCTACGCCGCCTCCACGAAGGTCGCCCAGCTCAAGGACGTCCTCATCTGGATGGAGACGTTCGGCAGCCCGCTGCTCGAGGACGGCAAGGTCACCATCGGCGACGACGCGAGCGTCGAGGCCGTGACCTGGTACAAGAAGCTCTACGACCAGAAGCTCATCGCCGCCGACGTCGACCGGTTCGACGCCCGCTCGCTCTTCTCCCAGGGCAAGGCCGCGCTGTACGACGACGCGATCGTCGGCCGCGGCGCCGTCGTCGCCGACTCCCCCGACCCGGACCTCGCATCGAAGCTCGTGCCGTTCTCGCGCCCCGTCGTGAGCGCCGGGGACGACCCGCGCGCCCTCGTGTGGGGCCACGCCGTGGTCGTGGCCGACGGCGCGGGAGCCGGCACGGCGGCCGAGTTCGCCCAGTGGCTCACGTCGGACGAGAAGACGACCGTCGACTTCTTCTCCGAGCTCGGGCTGCCGCCCACGACGGAGGCCGGTCTCGCGTCGGCCCCGGTCCAGGACGACCAGTTCACCAGCCAGTTCGGCGAGCGCATCACGGCGACCGCGACGACCAACCCGTTCTGGGTCTACCCGCAGTACGCCCAGATCGAGACGGCGATCGCCGAGCAGGTCCAGGCCGTGCTCGTCGGGCAGAAGGACGCCGCGACCGCGATGAAGGACGCCGGCACCGCGGCCCAGAAGCTCGTCGGCTGACGATCCCGGGCGGGGCCGGCCTCCTCCTCCGTGACCGGCCCCGCCCGCCCCTCCCCGCCCCGCACCGCCCCTCCCCGCCCCGCACCGCCGTCGCCCACCCCGCCAGAAGGAGCCACCGTGAGGACCGTGCAACGACGCACCGCCGCTCTCGCCGCCACCGCCCTGCTCGTCGCGCTCGGCGCGACCGCGACGGGCACGACCGCCACCGCCGGCACCGCGGGCACGTCGGCCGGGGAGGTCCTGTACCTGGAGGACTTCGCCGACGGCCTGACCGGGTGGACGGCGGTCGGCGGTGCCCCGGTCACCGCGTGGACCGCGGGCGCGGACACCGACAACCACTGGGCAGAGGTCGACAACCGCGCGGACGCCGCGGGCAGCTACGTGACGCCCGGGTCGGCGGTCTCGCTGCCCGACGGGTTCGAGGTGTCCGTGCAGGTGCGGGTCGACGCGCTCGGGACGAGCGGCAACGTCTCCTTCGTCGCGAACGTCCCGGAGACCGCGACGCGCATCCAGGACGGCGGGACGGGGATGCAGATCTCCGGCACGGGCGCGATCCGCACCGCGCAACCCGTGACCAGCACCCTGTGCTCGGGCCAGGGTCCGGTCGAGCTCGGTGCGCAGCACACCGTGACGGCGCAGCGCTGGGGCGGGCTGATCCGCTTCCTCGTCGACGGGCAGCAGGTCGCGGTCCACACCGCGAAGGGCACGGGCGGCACGATCGCGCTCGGCGCGTACCGCGCGGACGCCACGGTCACCTCGGTCCAGGTCGCGGCGCTCACCGACGCGCCGGACGGCTTCCCGACGTCGGCGGTCGGCTGCACCTGGACGCCGCCCGCGGACCCCCAGCCCGTGCTGGTCAACCAGTCGGGCTATGACCTCGATCTGCCCAAGCGCTTCACGGCGCCCCTCGCGGAGGACGGCGCGGCGTTCCGCGTCCTCGACCCCGCCGGTGCGACCGTGCACGCCGGGACCGTCGTGGGGCACGTCGGCGACTTCTCCGACCTGCGCCCCGACTCGACCGGCCCGTTCCGCGTCGAGGTGGACGGCGCCGCGGGCGTGGGCACGTCCTTCGAGTTCGGCATCGGGCCGGACTGGACGGCGCGCGTCGCGACCGACAGGTCGCTGCGCTTCCTCGCGGGCTCGCTGTGCTGGTGGGGCGACTTCGCGAAGGTCGGCACGGGCGCCCTCGCGTCCGAGGCGACCGGCCCCGTCGACTGCCGCAAGGCCGTCGCGTGGCGCGACGCGTCGCAGTACGGGTTCGAGCTGACGGCGCTGGCCGACATGCTCGAGGCGGACCCCGAGCGCGTGCTCGCCGTCCCCGGCGACCCGGACCTGTTCACGAACGCGCCGCACGACCTGCCCGACGACGCGCCGCTCGTCGCCCAGCTCCTCTACTGGGGCGCGGAGGTGTACCTCCGCGAGGAGGTGACGGAGCCGCAGCTCAAGGGCCAGCTCGCGTCGTTCCTCGCCGCCTACCCGGCCGTCGAGGAGTGGGTCCCGCGCGACACCTACGAGCGCGTCCGCGACCACACGTTCGCGCACTGGTCCGACACCCCGCGCGACCGCTTCGTCTGGCAGGCGTACACCCCGGACTACGACGGGAACCTGCTCGGCGTCTACACGCAGGTCGGCACCGGCAAGGGCGAGCTCGCGCCGGGCCACTCGATCCAGCCGAACCTGCGCCTGCACGACGTCGCGGTCCGCGAGGGTCGCGCCGACGCCGACGTCTACCTCGACGCCGCCGTCGCGCAGGCCGCGTGGCTCGCCGAGAACCTCGACCCCGCCGACGTGCGGGTGACCAAGGGCCAGCGCCAGTCCGAGTGGGTCCTCGTGACCTCCCTCGTCCGGCTCGCGCAGGACCACCCCGACGTGACCCCCGCGTCCGTGGCGGACTTCGTGTCCGGCTGGACCGACGTCGTCGTGGACCGCAGCGACAACCTGTGGGACTTCCGCAAGTACGACGACTCGGGCACCGCGACGGACCGCTGGACCATCCCCCCGTTCACGGGCGGCGGGCAGGGCGAGGACCCGAACGAGGCGGGCAACGTCGCGGGGTTCGCGGCCCCCGCGCTGGCCGCCGCGAGCCTGCTCGGCGACGACGACCCGCGCTCGGACCGCCTGCGCGAGATCGCCGCCGCGCACGTCGACAACGTCTTCGGCCGCAACCCGACCGGGCGCGCCGCGCAGTACCGCGTGACCGACCCGGACCTCGCGTTCGAGGGCCTCGACAAGGGCTGGTTCTCCGAGTACCAGGGCGGCTACGGCATCCTCCAGGGCCTGCCGGGCGTGCTCGACGGGTCGCCGAAGAACGGGCACTACCCGTACGAGCCGACGCTCGGGAACATCGGGCACACCGAGGGCTGGGTCAACGTCAACACGGCCTTCGCCGAGTCGGTCGCGTGGCTCGCCCGCACGTCCGGGACCACGTCCCCGACGTCGCCCGTCACCGTCGAGGTCGACGCGCGGTGCCTCGCCGGCACGGCATACGTCGCGGTCCGCGCGAGCGTCCCGGCCACCTCCGACGCCCCGGTCGACGTCACCCTCGCGACCGACCACGGCTCGCGCTCCGGCGCCGTCGCTCCCGGCACGAGCCTCTACCAGTCGTTCGCCACGCGCTCCACGGAGGTCGGTCCGGGCACGGTCCGGGTCACCGCGGGCGGCGTGACGACGACCCACGAGCACGACGCCGCGAGCTGCGGCTGACCCACCGACCGGACGAGCGCCTGCACCACCGACCCGACGGCACCGCCGTCGCACCGCATCACCGGCCACCGGCCGGCACGCACCGAACGAAGGACTGAAGGACACATGCGAACGCAGACCGTCGAAGCCGACATCGTCGTTGTCGGAGGGGGACTCGCGGGGGTGAGCGCCGCGGTCGCCGCGGCGCGCACGGGACGGCAGGTGGTGCTCGTCAACAACCGTCCCGTGCTCGGCGGCAACTCGTCGTCCGAGGTGCGCGTGTGGGTGTGCGGCGCGACGGCGCACGGGAACCAGCGCTGGGCGCGCGAGACCGGGGTCGTCGGCGAGATGTACGTCGAGAACCAGTACCGCAACCCCGAGGGCAACCCGGTCTACTGGGACGACGTCGTGCTGGACACCGTGCGCCGCGAGGAGAACCTGCGGCTGTTCCTCAACACGGACGTGCGCGAGGTCGTCGCCACGGGACCGGACGACGCGCGCCGCATCGAGTCGGTCACGGGCTGGACCATGGGCTCGGAGATCCTCACGACGTTCGTCGCGCCGGTGTTCGTCGACTGCACCGGCGACGGCCTCGTCGGTCACCTCGCCGGCGCCCGCTACCGCCTCGGCAAGGAGGGGCGCGACGAGTTCGGGGAGGACTGGGCGCCCGCGGAGCCGGTCCGCGAGTTCCTCGGGTCGACCCTGCTCTTCTACACGCGCGACATGGGCTTCCCCGTGAAGTACGTGGCACCGGAGTCGGCGAAGGACATCACGACCACGCCGATCCCCCTGAACCGCGTCATCCGCAGCGGGGACAGCGGTGCGCACTACTGGTGGATCGAGTGGGGCGGCGAGCTCGACATCGTCGACGACAACGAGCGCATCCGCGACGAGCTGCGCTCCGTCATCCTCGGCATCTGGGACCACATCAAGAACTCGGGCGAGTTCGACGCGGACAACCTCACGCTCGAGTGGATCGGGAACGTGCCCGGAAAGCGCGAGTACCGCCGGTTCGTCGGCGACTACACGCTCCACCAGGGCGACATCGTCGGGCAGACCGTCTTCGAGGACGGCGTCGCGTTCGGCGGCTGGTCGATCGACCTGCACCCCGCCCAGGGCATGTACGCCGAGGGGTCGGGCGCGATCCAGCGCTTCTCCGACGGCGTCTTCGAGATCCCCTACCGGTCCCTGTACTCGGTCAACGTCGAGAACATGCTCATGGCCGGTCGCGACATGTCCGCCACGCACATCGCGTTCGGCGCGAGCCGCGTCATGGCGACGTGCGGCGCGATGGGCCAGGCCGCGGGCACCGCGGCGGCGCTGTGCGTCGAGCACGGCACGACGCCGCGCGGCCTGTACACCGACCACCTCGCCGACCTGCGCCAGACCCTCCTGCGCTGGGACGCTCCCGTGATCGGCGTGGCGAACGAGGACCCGCGCGACCTCGCCCGCACGGCCCGCGTGTCGGCGTCGTCCACGACGACGACGATCGCGGCCGACCCGGGCGCGGCGGCCCTGCACGACGGCGGCGCGGACGTGCGCCCGCACGACCTCGTGGACGACCTCGGGATCGTCCTGCCCGTGCACCCCGCGCTGGAGACGGTCGAGCTGCTCGTCTCCGCGCGCCGCGACACGACGCTCGGCGTCGAGGTCTGGTCGACCGGCAAGCCGCAGAACGCGGTGCCCGTCCGGCTCGAGGCGAAGACCGACGTCGAGCTCACCGCGGGCGACGACCCCGCCTGGGTGACCGCGCGCGTGCCGTTCGCGCCCGACGTGCCGCAGAACGCGGTCGTCGTCCTGCGCGCCAACCCGGACGTCACCGTCCGCACGACGACCCCGCTGCCGCCCGGGGTCCTCACGCTCGTGCACCGCACGGACAACGACGACCAGAACGTGGAGATCTCCCAGGACGAGCTGCTCGTCCAGTGGCCCACCAAGCCGCTGCGCGGCCGCTCGGTCGTGTTCCGCGCAGGCCCGCAGACGCAGGCGCTCGCGCCCGAGCGCGCCACGTCCGGGTACAACCGCCCGTTCGGCGGGCCGCACCTGTGGGCGTCCGCACCGATGACGCCGGGGAACGACGAGTGGCTGCGCCTCGACTGGGACGAGCCGGTCGACGCGCGCGAGGTGCGCGTCGTCCTCGACGACGACGTCGACCTCGAGCTCAACACGCTGCACCACCACCGCAGCCCGCACGAGATCCTGCCCGAGCTCGTCAAGGACTACCGCGTCGAGGTCCTGCCGGCGGACGCGGCCGACGACGCGTGGGTCGTCGTCGCGGACGAGACCGACAACCGGTGGCGCCACCGCGTGCACCCGCTGCCCGCCGGCGTCGGGCCGCTGCGGGCCGCGCGGCTCGTGGTCTCCTCGACCAACGGCGCGCCGCAGGCGCGTGTCGTCGCGCTCCGGGTGCAGGCATGAGCCGCCCGCACGCCATGATGTCCCCGAGACCCGCCCGAGCATCGAGGAGCAGCACCGTGGCCGACTCCCGTCCCGCGCCCGCGCGCACCGCCCCGCTCCCCCACCGGGAGCGCACCGGCATCGTGGCGCTCGCCGTGCCGGACCTCGAGGAGCCCTACTTCGCCGAGCTCACCGCGCTGCTCGTGCGGCGCGCCGGCGAGCGCGGCCTGTCGATCCTCATCCAGCAGACCGAGGGCGACCACGAGCGCGAGGTCGACGTCGCGAACGGCGTCGGTCTGCCGCCGACCGACGGGCTCATCCACATCCCGCGCTCGCTCACGGTCGCGGACCTGACCCGCCGGACGGCGCCGGGACCGCTCGTGCTGCTCGGCGAGCACATCCTCGTCAGCCCGTTCACCCACGTGACCATCGACAACAAGGCGGCCGCGTTCGCCGCGACCGAGCACCTGCACGCCGTGGGCTGCGAGCGCGTCGCGTTCGTCGGGCCGCGCGACGCGCTGCCCTCGGACGCGGCCGACCGCCGCTACGCGGGCTACCGCGAGGCCGTGGCGCAGCTCGGCCTCGCGGACGACCGCACGCTCGTCGCGCAGGTCGAGACCTTCACCTCCGAGGAGGGGCTGCGGGTCGCGCGACGCCTCGTCGCGGACGGGACCTCGTTCGACGGCGTCGTGTGCTCGAACGACTCCGTCGCGTTCGGCGTCCTCGCCGCGCTGCACGAGGCGGGCCTGCGGGTCCCGCAGGACGTCGCCGTCACCGGCATCGACGACGTGCGCGCCGCGCGGTTCGCGACGCCCGCGCTGACGAGCGTCGCGCCGGACAAGGAGGGCATCGTCCGCGCGGCGCTCACCGAGCTCGAGCGGCAGATCGCCTCGCCGCCCGGCGCGGACCTCCCGGTCCAGCACCTCGTCGTCGAGGCACGCGTCGTCGCGCGGGCCAGCACGGCCCGCTGACGGGGGACCGCGTGCCGGGCGTCGAGACGATCGACGGGACGTACGGGTACGGCCTCGACGACCTGCTGGCCGTCCGGCCCGCGCCCGCCCCCGACGGGTTCGACGGCGTCTGGACGTCGTGGCACGCCGAGGCACGCCGGGCGCCCTCCGACGTCCACGTCCTGTCGACGTCGGAGGTCGCGGGCCGGACGGTGCACCTCGTCGAGCACGACGCGGCCGACGGGCTGCGGCTGCGTGCCTGGCTCGCGCTGCCCGTCGGCGGGACGGCGCCACGCGTGGGGGTCGTGCACGGCCACGGGTACGGCGGCCGGGCGGCGCCGTCGTTCGAGCGCGTGCCCGACGACGCGGCGGTGCTCTTCGCGGTCGCGCGCGGCCTGGGTTCGCTCAACGCCGGGGTCGGCGCGCCGTCGGTCCCGGACGAGCACGTCCTGCACGGCATCGGGTCGTTGCGCACGACCGTGCTCGGCCGCTGCGCCGTCGACCTGTGGCACGCGGCCTCGGCCCTGCTCGCCGTGACCGGGGACCTCCCGCTCTACTACGTCGGCGAGAGCTTCGGCGGCGGCATCGGGGCGCTCGCCCTGCCGTGGGACGGCCGCTTCGTCGGCGCGACGCTCGTCGTCCCCAGCTTCGGCCACCACGCGCTGCGCCTCGGGCTCCCGTGCGAGGGCAGCGGCGAGGCCGTGCGTCGTCACGCCGCGACGCACCCCGAGGTGCGCGACGTCCTGGCGTTCGTCGACGCGTCGACCGCCGCCACGCGCGTCACGGTGCCGGTGCGGGTCGAGTGCGCGCGGCGTGACCGCGTGGTCCCGCCGCCCGGTCAGCTCGCGGTCGCGAACGGCGTGGCGGACGGGGGCGCGGACCTCGAGCTGGTCCTCCTGCCCGCGGGGCACACCGAGTACCCCGGGGTCGAGGAGGTCCGGAGGGAGGCCCGGGTCGGGACGCGCGAGCACCTGGGGCGCTGCGTGCGGCGCGCCACGGGCTGAGGCCGCTCCCGGGCGGGCGGTGCCGCCCGCGGGTCAGCCCGGCATCGGCTCGCCGGCCGTCGCGCCGGACGGTACGCCGGCGCCGTCGTCGCGCGGGTCGTCGAGGGGCACGTCGTCGGCGGGCGCGTCCTCGTCGACCGGGACGACCCACAGCTCGCCGACGTGCTCGGCCAGGACCTCGCGCGCCTCGGCGGCGAGACCGTCGTCGGTCACGAGCCGGTCGACGTCGTCGAGGTCGACGATCGTCGTGAGGCCGACCGCGCCCCACTTCGTGTGGTCCGCGAGGACCACGGACTCGCGACCGGCCGCCACGAGCGCGCGGTCGGTCTCGGCCTCGAGCAGGTTCGGCGTCGTCAGGCCCGC
This sequence comes from uncultured Cellulosimicrobium sp., assembly GCA_964521905.1. Lineage (GTDB taxonomy): Bacteria > Actinomycetota > Actinomycetes > Actinomycetales > Cellulomonadaceae > Cellulosimicrobium. The sequence goes on along the minus strand of CAZFUQ010000091.1, from coordinate 4,843 downwards.
GTGCAGGTCCACGCCGTGCACCCCGAGGAAGACGACGTCGCAGTGCAGGTGCTCGAGGGAGCGCACCGCGACCGGACCGACGAGCGCGTCGGACGGCGTGCGCACCCCGCCCGTGAGGACGACGGTCTGGGTGTACGGCTCGTCGGCGCGGCCCGGGCGCTGGAACAGCTCGGCGATGGGCAGCGAGTTGGTGACGACCGTGAGGTCCGCGACGCCGCGCAGCTCCTGGGCGAGCGCCCACGTCGTCGTCCCGCCGGACAGGCCCACGGACATGCCCGGCCCGACGAGCGTCGCCGCGCGGCGCGCGATCGCGCGCTTCTCCCGGAGCTGACGGCCCGTGCGCGACGTGAAGCCGAGCTCCTGCGCGCTCGCGGAGCGGCGTGCCGTGGCGCCGCCGCGCACCTTGTCGAGCCGGCCGTCGTCGGCGAGGGCCTCGATGTCCCGCCGCACGGTCATGCTGCTCACGCCGAGCACGCTCGACAGCTCGGTGATGCTCACCGCGCCGCGTCGGCGCACCTCCGCCATGATGCGGGCCCTGCGTTCCGCGACGAGCACGGGTGCCCCCTGTCTGTCGGGTCGGGTCCCGCGCCGTCCGGGCACGTCGGACGGGTCGCGGGCACGGGACGGCTCAGTCTCCCACGCGGGCCGCACGTGCCACGCGGGTCCGCGCGGCGCGCCGCGCGGGTCAGCGCCAGGTGGCGCTCACGCGCAGGAAGAGGTCCGTCGCCTCGGGCTCGCCGACGCTCACCCGCAGGCCCTCGCCCGCGAACGGCCGCACGATCGCCCCGGCGGCGCGCGCCTCCTCCGCGTGCCGCATCGTGCGCTCGCCGAGGTCGAACCACACGAAGTTCGCCTGCGACTCGGGCAGCACCCAGCCCTGGTCGCGCAGGCCCTCGACGAGGCGCGACCGGTCCGCCACGAGGTGCTCGACGCGCTGGAGCAGCTCGTCACGCGCCGCAAGGGACGCGATCGCGGCGCGCTGCGCGACGTGCGAGACGCCGAACGGCGTCGACACCGCGCGGATGCCCGTCGCGAGCCGGGGGCGCGCGACGGCGTACCCCACGCGCAGGCCCGCGAGCCCGTACGCCTTGGAGAGCGTGCGCAGCAGCACGACGTTCGGGTGCTGCGCGTACACGGCGAGGCCGTCGGGGGCCTCGGGGTCGCGCACGAACTCGAGATAGGCCTCGTCGAGCACGACGAGCACGTCGGACGGGACCGCCGCGAGGAACGCGTCGAGCTCGTCGCGGTGCACCGCCGGCCCGGTGGGGTTGTTCGGCGTGCAGACCATCACGACGCGCGTGCGCTCCGTGACCGCCGCCGCCATCGCGGGCAGGTCGAGGCGCCCGGTGCTCTCGCCGGTCAGCAGCGGGACCTGGACCGACGTGCCGCCCGCGACCGCCACCGCGATCGGGTAGGCCTCGAACGACCGCCACGGGTAGACGACCTCGTCGCCCGGCTCGACGACGGTCTGGAGCACGTGCGCGAGCACCGCGACCGAGCCGTTGCCGACGACGACCTCGGCCGCGCCCACGCCGAGCTCGGCCGCGAGCGCCTCCGTGAGCTCCGTCGCGTACATGTCCGGGTAGCGGTTCACGTCCGCCGCGGCGTCCGCGATCGCCGCCACGACGGACGGCAGCGGCGGGTACGGGTTCTCGTTGGAGGAGAGCTTGAACGCCGCCGCGCCGGGGGCGACGCGCGCTCCCGGGACGTAGGCCGGCAGTGCGGCGACGGCAGGACGCAGGGGGACGCGAGGTTCGTGGGCCACGGTCCTCAAGCATGCCACCCCGTGGAGCCGGCCCGACGGCGCGCCCGGGACCCGTACCGTGCTCGCGGGCCCGACGGATGGCAGGATGCCCGGTATGAGCTTCGTCGTCCGCGTCCTCGTCACCGGCCTCGCGATCTGGCTCACGAGCCTGTTCCTCGACGAGCACTTCCAGATCGTCGGCTCGGAGACCCCCGGGGGACAGGTCGTCGTCGTCCTCGTGGTGGCCCTGCTCTACTCGCTCGTGAACGCGATCATCAAGCCGGTCGTGCAGATCCTGTCGATCCCGCTCTACATCCTCACGCTCGGGCTGTTCTCGCTCGTCGTCAACGCGCTGATGCTCATGCTCACCGCGTGGATCACCGAGCAGACCGACTGGGGCATCCGCATCGTCGGCGGGTTCTGGTGGGCACTGCTGGCCGCGCTCGTCATCGGGTTGATCAACTTCGCGATCTCCGCCGTCGTCCCCCGGGCCAAGGACCGCTGACCCGAGCGCGCCGCGGTCACGCACCGCCCGCCGCCCCGGTCCCGGTGGTCCAGGCGGGCCAGGTGGGCCAGGTGGGCCAGGTGGGCCGGGTGGGCCAGGAGGGCTTCGGCAACGCCAGGTCGTCGATGCAGAACGTCGTCTCCGGGTCCGGGACGAGGCGCGCCTCGTAGACCAGGGGTTCCTCCGCCTCCCCGTCGAGGAGCTCCTCGACGTCCGCCAGGTGCTCCTCCAGACCACGGTCGCCGACGGCGGTCGCGGCCTCGAGCACCTGACGGTGGTACCCGACGCCGTGCGGGACGTGAGGGGCGGGGCCGCCGTCGGGCGCCGGGAGCGTCCCGGTCACCGTGACACGGTCCGCCGTGGCGGGGTTCTCCGCGCCGTCGGTGGCGGACACCCCCTCACCCCGCGTCTCCAGGTGCGTGCCCTTCACCCCCGGCGGGAGGTCGTGGCCGGCGATCGGCGAACCCGCCGTCACGACGTGCCGCACGTGGTACGTCCCGGCCGTCGCCGCCGCGACGGTGGCGGCGACCATCCCGCCCTGGCTGTGCCCCACGAGCACGACGTCGTCCTGCGGCCCGATGCCCGACTGCGCCATGGCGTCGAGCACCGCGCGGGCGCTGTCCGCCTGGGCCCGGCGGTCCGGGTCGTCGTCCATGAGGTCGTAGTTGGACGTCATGTTGAAGACCGACCGGAGGTTGCCGGGCTGGGTGCCGGGGACGGCGACGAGCCATGTCGGCGTCCCGTCCTCCTTGACGATCTTCTGCACGCTGAGGACCGAGTCCTCGCTGCCGAGCGCCACGACCGCCGCGAGGGCGCCGTCCATGTCCGTGGGGCGCGGGAGGTCGTAGGCGGAGGCGTCGACGCGGTGGACGTCCGGGTCCGGCAGGAATCGTCCGCGCAGCGGCGCGAGGAGCCCGCGCAGCACCGACGCCCCGTTCCCGACGGTCGGCTGCGCGTACCAGGCCCGGTCGACGTCGAAGATCCCGATCGCGCGGCTCAGCGCGCGGATCGTCGCCGGGTGGACGGCACCGCTGCCGGTGACGAACGTCTCCCCCGAGAACCGGCCGCGGAACGCCGAGTCCACGAGCGAACCCGTGCCGCCGACGACGAGCATCCCCGCACCGACGACGGCCGTGCCGAACGGTCCCCCTCCGGGGAGCAGGAGCATGCCCATCCTCGTGAGCCACGCGTCCTCGGCGCGGGCCACCGCGGCGAGCTCCGCGTCGTCGTAGACCGCGACCGCCTGCAGCATGCGCTGCCCGAGCACGCGCACCGCCTTCCCGTGCTCCTGCGCGCCCGTGACGGCGGCGTCCAGCTCCGCGAGCACGGCAGCCTTGGCCCGCGCGACGTCGGCCGACCAGAACGCGACCGACGGGGTGCTCCAGCCCGACGGCGCGCTCAGGGGCGGCGGGTCCGCCAGGCCGAGCGGACGCGCGCCGAACGTCCCGGGGACCACCCCCTCGACCGAGCCCCGGGCGAGGCGCAGGCCCGTCGCGGCGGCGTCGATCGCGTCGGCCGCCCCCAGCACGACGCGGGCCTTCGCGGTGACCGTCTCGGTGTCGACCGCGGTGGGTCCCGTCCCTCCCCGGATGACGACGGAGACACCCGGGTCGCTCACGACAGCCCTCCCGTGCCCTGCCGGGCGGCGGACCGGGCGACGTCCTGCTCGGCCGCGACCGTGAACGCGTCGAGCAGCACCACGCAGCGGTCGATCGCCGCCCCGACCCGGCCCAGCCCGGTGCGCTCCGCGAGCACGGCGTCCTCGTAGGCGTCGTGCGCCGGGCCGTCCCACGCGAGCCCGGGGTCCTGCAGGTCGCGCGCGGCCCGCGCGACGTCCTCGGCCCCGGCCAGGAGGCGGGCGCGGGCCTGGGTGACGCTGAAGGGTGCGGCGACGCACTGCGGCGGGGAGTCGGTCGTCATGGCACGACCGTAGGAGCCGCGTGCACGACGGCGCCCGGTCCCGCGTCGGGCTGTGGACGGGACCCTCGGGATCCGGGACTGTGCACGGCCAGGACCCGCGCGACGACCCGGCTGCCCGCACTGCGGGAGGCGCGGGCCGCCGTCGGGCGCGCGTGGGAGAATCAGGGGCGTGCCCGAGAACCCCGCAGCAGCTCCTCAGCCCCTGGCCGCCCCGCCGCGCGTGAGCCTCGCCGAGGTGACCCCGCCCATCGCGCTCGGCCCGCTCGACGGCCGGTACCGCGCCGCGGTCGCCCCGCTCGTCGACCACCTCAGCGAGGCCGCGCTCAACCGCGAGCGCATCCACGTCGAGGTCGAGTGGCTGATCACGCTGTGCAACGGCGTCCCGGGCGTCACCGACGGCCCGGTCGTGCCCGGCGCACCGGCGCTGAGCGACGCCGAGGTCGCGTACCTGCGCGAGGTCCCCGCGACGTTCGGTGCCGACGAGATCGCCGAGCTCGCCGCGATCGAGCGCGAGACCGTCCACGACGTCAAGGCCGTCGAGTACTTCGTCAAGCGCCGCCTCGCCGCGGCCCCCGAGGCCCTGGGCGCGGACACCGTGCTCCCCGGCGTCGGCGAGCTCGTCCACTTCGCGTGCACGAGCGAGGACGTCAACAACCTCTCCTATGCGCTCATGG
>CAZFUQ010000090.1:12105-13826 GCA_964521905.1 uncultured Cellulosimicrobium sp. | reverse complement strand
CTGGCTACGGACCGGTAGGACCTCATGGGGGAGCGACGCCGTCGCGTGGGGCCAGCGGCACGGTCACATCAAGGGCGGCAAGCCGGTGCTGACCGACTCGGTCGCCGCGGTGAGCGTCGGCATCATCGACGGCACCCCGATGCTCGACCTCCCGTACGTCGAGGACGTGCGCGCCGAGACGGACATGAACGTCGTCGTCACCGGGTCGGGCACGTTCGTCGAGGTGCAGGGCACCGCCGAGCACGCCCCGTTCGACCGTGCCGAGCTCGACGCGCTGCTCGACCTCGCCGTCGCCGGGACCGCCGACCTCACCGCGATCCAGCGAGCGGCGCTCGCGGCAAGATCGCCGAGCTGCGCGCCATCCTCGCCGCGGAGCTCGACGCGCACCCGGGCCTCGAGCTCGCGCCCGAGGCGATCGTCGGTGCCGGTGACGTCGGCGCGCCCGAGCCCGTGGAGGACGGCGTGACGTTCGCGGAGAACGCGCTCATCAAGGCGCGTGCGCTCGTCGCCGCCACAGGTCTGCCCGCGGTCGCGGACGACTCGGGCCTCGCCGTCGACGTCCTCGGTGGCGCGCCCGGGATCTTCTCGGCGCGCTGGGCCGGGCGGCACGGCGACGACGTCGCGAACCTCGAGCTCCTGCTCGCTCAGCTCGGCGACGTGCCGGCCGGGCACCGCGCCGCCGGGTTCGTCTGCGCGGCCGCGCTCGTCACCCCGGACGGCACCGAGGTCGTGCGCACCGGTGAGATGCGCGGGACGCTGCTCACCGCGCCGCGCGGCGAGAACGGCTTCGGCTACGACCCGATCCTGCAGCCGGACGAGCAGCCCGGAGCGCCCGGCACCCCGCGGTCCGCCGCGGAGCTGAGCCCGGCCGAGAAGAACGCGATCAGCCACCGTGGCAAGGCGTTCCGCGCCCTGGCCCCGGCGATCGTCGCGGCCCTCTCGCCGAGGTAGGGCTCTGGTCGTGTCCGACGGGGGCGCTACCTCGGCGGGGCGGCGCGGTGGCGCAGGTGGAGCACCAGGGCCGCGACGAGGCGCCAGCCGACGAGCGTCGCGGCGAGGAAGAGCGCGGAGACGACGAGGAACGGGACGGCGAGGCCCGCGTCGGTCGCGGTGCGCAGGGCCATCCCGACGCCCCAGGTGAGCGCCCACGTGCCGACGCCGACGGGCCACGGGGCGAGCGGGCGGCGCCACGCGCGCAGCACGACCCACGCCACGGCGAGACCCACGAGGAACGGCCAGGCGATGCCCGCGACCGCGGAGAGCGGGCTGTCGGCGGCGTGCGACGCCCGCCCGCCCGCGGCGAAGGCGACGACGCTCACGACGTCCAGCACGATCGCGAGCGCCACCGCGCCGGACGCGCGGCCCGGTGAGCCGGCGTCGGGCGCCTCGGCGGGGGTGGGGCTGCTCGGTCCGTCGGGCGCGGTGCTCATGGCCACGACCGTACCCGGCCCGCGCACGGGGCTCGGCCGGGTACACCTAGGGTGGTCCCGTGCACCTCGCCGCCGACGACCTCGCCTTCGCCTATCCCGGACGACCCGTCCTCGACGGCGTGAGCGTGCGTGTCGCGACGGGCACGCGCCTCGGGGTCGTGGGGGAGAACGGGACGGGCAAGTCGACGCTCCTGCACGTCCTGGCCGGCGCGCTGCTGCCGAGCCGCGGTGCGGTGCGGCGCGCGGGCTCGCTCGCGCTCGTCGAGCAGGGGCTCGGCGGCGCGCCGGGGC
>CAZFUQ010000090.1:11088-12095 GCA_964521905.1 uncultured Cellulosimicrobium sp. | reverse complement strand
CGTCGCCGCGACGCTGAGCGGGCTGCGGACCGTCGCCGCGGAGCTCGACGCGGCGGCGCGGGACTTCGACCACGAGGCAGGGGACCTCGCGGAGCTCACCGAGATCCTCGCGCGCGCCGAGCACCTCGCGGTGTGGGACGCCGACCGCCGTGTCGACGTCGCGCTGTCCCGCCTCGGCGCGTGCCGGGACCGCGACCGCGAGCTCGCGACGCTGTCCGTCGGCGAGCGCTACCGCGTGCGCCTCGCGTGCCGGCTCGCGGAGCGCTCGGACCTGCTGCTGCTCGACGAGCCCACGAACCACCTCGACACGGGCGGCATCGACTTCCTCACGGGCGAGCTCGTCGCGTGGCGCGGCGGTGTGGTGATGGTCACCCACGACCGCCAGCTGCTCGACGACGTCGCGACCGAGATCCTCGACCTCGACCCCTCGATGGACGGCAGGCCCGTGCTGTACGGGGAGCCCGGCTACCTGTCCTACCGGTTCGCCAAGAACCAGGCGCTGCACCGCTGGCGTCAGCGCTTCCGCGCCGAGCAGAAGCGCGCGGAGAAGCTCGCCGCGGTCCTCGACGCGTCGTACGAGGGGCTGTCCGACGAGTGGCGCCCGCCCAAGGGCAGCCAGAAGCACCGCCGTGCGACGCGGGCACGCATCCACGTGAAGGCCGCGGACCGCCGCCTGCAGCAGCTCGAGGCCGAGGCGGTCGAGGTGCCCGTCCCCCCGCTCCAGCTCGTGTTCCCGGAGCTGCCCGCGATGTCCCCGGGATGGGACCCGAGCGACCCCGTGGTCGAGCTGCGCAGCCCGCGCGTGGGGAGCTCCGTCGTCGTGCCCGGGCCGGGCGACGTGCCCGACGACGGCCCGCGCCTCGACCTGCCCGGCACCCGGGTGGCGATCCCGCCGTCGGGCCGGCTGCTGGTCACGGGGCCGAACGGGAGCGGCAAGTCGACGTTCCTCGCGGCGCTCGCGGGGCAGGTCGCCCTGGAGCGGGGTTCACGGTCCGTGGTCGACGGCG
>CAZFUQ010000090.1:618-11078 GCA_964521905.1 uncultured Cellulosimicrobium sp. | reverse complement strand
GCTCGTGCTCGAAACAGGCGACGACGTCTACACCGTGGTCGACGGCGTGCGGCTGGGCGTCGTCGCGCAGGAGGGCCCGGAGCCGGCGCCGGGCGCCCAGGAGCGCACGGGCTTCGACGAGTACGCGCGCGAGGCGCTCGAGCTGCTCGACTCCGGACGTCTCGACCCGGACCACCTCGTGCCGGTCGCGTTCCTCGGTCTGCTCACCGAGGAGGACCTGGAGCGGCCGCTGCGCGAGCTGTCCGCGGGTCAGCGCCGCCGGTTCGACCTCGCGCGGGCGCTGCTCGCCGCGCCGCACGTGCTGCTCCTCGACGAGCCGACCAACCACCTGTCGATCGACCTGGTGGACGAGCTCACGCAGGCGCTGCGGGTCACGCCCGCGGCGGTCGTCGTCGCGACGCACGACCGCCGCATGCGTGAGGACCTCGAGGACTGGCCGCGCCTCGACCTCGCCGGCTGACCTCGCCGCCCGGCGATCCCGGCACCCGCGGGTGACGGACCCGCCGGACAGGTCCGCGGGCGCTGGACGTGGCTCAGCCGCCCTCGGCCGGGCTCGCCGCGGGGGCGACGACGGCGCCGAGCCCCCGGCCCCACGCGCGCGCCCGGTCGAGCTCGCCGTCGTCCAGCGGACCCTCGACGTCGCCGACGTAGAACGACGCGGGCGGTACGACGAGGCGGAAGCCCGCGCGGCGCATGACCTTGGCCGCACCCCGGGCGGCCGAGCCGGGCAGCGGCTTGACCTTGGTGACGCGCGTGTCGAACGTCGCGGCGAGTCGTGTCTCGTCCTGACGCGGGATCGACTCGACCCACTCGCGCAGCCCCGTCGCCCGGTCGGAGACGGTTCCCGTGGCGCGCTGCACGGCCTCGGCGCGCGTCATGGGGCGTGTCATCCCGAGGGCGTGGGTCGGGCCGCCGGCGACGACCAGCCCGACGTGCCGCAGCGCCTCGGGGCTCGCGCCCGGCTCGGTCACGTCGAGGACGCTCACCCGGACGGACTCGCCCAGGCCCTCCGCGACCGCGCGCGCGACCCGCTCGCTGTTGCCGAACATCGACTCGTAGACCACTGCGGCATCCATGGCGCACCCCTTCGTCACCTCGGCCGTCCCCACCGGACGGGTCCCCTCCCTCCACCCTGGGGGAACGCTGCGGGGCGCGGACAGGGCCGAGCGGACGGTCCGGGCGGGTCGTTGGTCCCGTCCCGCTCAGGGGAGCCGGCCGACGAACGCCATCGCCTGGCGCAGCAGGACTCCCTGGCCGCCGCGCATCTCGATCTGGACCTCGTCGCTGCACGCCTGCTCGGGCGTGAGCCACGCGAGCTCGAGCGCGTTCTGCTGCGGTCGGCAGTCGCCGGTGACCGGCACGACGTACGCGAGCGACACCGCGTGCTGGCGCGGGTCGTGGTAGGACGTGATGCCCGGCGTGGGGAAGTACTCGGCGACCGTGAACGGCTGCGGCGACGCCGGGACCTGGGGGAGCGCCACCGGGCCGAGGTCCTTCTCGATGTGCCGCAGGAGCGCGTCGCGGATGCGCTCGTGGAACATGACGCGCCCTGAGACGAGTGCCCGCGTCATCATCCCCTCGGGCGTCACCCGCAGCAGGAGCCCGACGGCGACGACGTCCCCCGAGTCGTCGACCCGCACCGGCACGGCGTCGACGTAGACGAGCGGCAGCTGCGCGCGAGCGACCGCGATCTCCTCCGGGCTGAGCCACCCCGCGGGGTGCGGGTTCTCGTGCGAGAAGTCGTCGGGCGGGAAGTCGGCGGTGTCGGTCACGCGACTGTTCTACCCCCTGGCGTGTGCGGGAGCGAGTTCACGCGGCCGGTGGGGTGGCGTCGGGTGACCCGGCGACCGGGTCGTCGAGAGGTTGCGAGACCCGCGCGACGATCTCGACGAGCGCGCGCTCGGCGAGCGGGCCGGGCAGGACCTCCATGACGGCCATGAGCGGGGCGAGCCGGTCGGGAAGGACGGCACCGGTCGCCCGGCGCTCCTCGCCGCCGTCGGCGGCGAGCGCCACGAGCAGCGCCGCCCAGAGGTCGTCGGACGCGGGACCACCGGGCGCGGGAGCGTCGGGCGTGGCGTCGCCGGGCGCCGTCGCACCGGCCGCGCCCGTGAGGGTCCCGAGCACCCCGGAGACGTCGGGGCGCGGCTCGCCACGGACGGCGTCGGCGCCCTGCACGAGCGCGGGGACGAGGTCCTCGAGCCCCGCCTCGGTGACGGGCGTGACGGTGAGGTGGGTCGTGTGCGGCAGACGCGTCCCGTCCTCCTGGGCGAGGCCGGGCTGCGGCTGCAGGACCCAGCCGAGCGCACGCACGGCGTCGGCCCACAGGTGCGGGTCGACGCGGCGTCCGGTCGGCACCGATTCGTCCGCGGCGACGGCGACCAGGGGGCCGGTCGGCCGTCCGACGACGCGCAGCCCCTCGATCGCGCCGACCGCCTCGTGCAGGGCGCGGGTGGCGCGCACGCAGCGCGCGGTGAGCGCCGTGTAGCCGGCGGTGCCGAGCGCCGCGCTCACCGCCCACGCGGCGGCGAGCGGGGCCGCCGAGCGCGACCCGGACACGGTCGGGTTGACGACCGGGTAGCCCGGCCAGCCGGTCGTCGCGAAGAACTGGCGGCGCTGGCGGTCACGGCCGCGCACGAGCAGGACCGACGTGCCCTTGGGGGCGTACCCGTACTTGTGCACGTCCGCGGAGATGCTCGTCACGCCCGGCACGGAGAAGTCGAACGGGGGCACCGCGTCGCCGCCGGCGTCCACCCAGAACGGCAGGACCCAGCCCCCGACGCAGGCGTCCACGTGCACCGGCACGCCGCGCGCGTGCGCCGCCGCGGCGACCTCGGCGACCGGGTCCACGACCCCGTGCGGGTACGACGGCGCGGACACGACGACGAGCGCGACGTCGGTGGGCCCGTCGCCCGAGGACCCGTCCCGGGGGCCGCCGCCCGTCTCCGCGACCAGGCGCGCGACGTCGGGCACCCCGGTCGACTGGTCGACGGGCACGAGCGTGAGGTCGACGTCGAGGTACTGCGCGGCCTTGCGGAACGCGGCGTGCACGCTCACCGGCGCGACGACGCGCGGCCGGACCCCGGGGTGCGCGGCCCGGAAGGCGTCGCGTGCGATCTTCACCGCGAGCAGGCAGCTCTCCGTCCCGCCCGACGTCACCGAGCCCACCACGACGTCCGGGCCGTGCGACGGGCCGTGCAGCACGTCCCGCGCGAACGCGACGAGCTCACGCTCCATGACGGCGACGGACGTGAACGTCGTCGGGTCGAGCCCGTTCACCGGCTGCACCGCCCGCGCGGCCGCGGCGGCGAGCTCGTCGAGCTCCGCGAGGCCGGGGTCGTACACGTAGGACAGCACGCGACCGCCGTGCGTCGGCGCGTCCGCGGCCCGCAGCACGGCGAGACGCTCGAGGATCCCGTCGGTGCGCAGCGGGATCTTGTCGCGGGGCCCGGGGACCGCCGGTTCAGTCGCGGCGGTGGTCGGGCGGGGTGGGGTGCTCACGCGGCAGCTCCGGTGCTGTGTCGTCGATGTCCCCCTTGCGCAGACCGTACCTCACGAGCGGTACGAGGCTCACGAGCACGAGCACGGCCGGGACCGCCGAGAAGGAGAGCGCGATCCCGTCGACGGCGCTCGCGGGCTGCACGGCGGTCTCGCCCGCGCGCGTCGAGACGTACCCGGTGGCGCCGAGCACGAGGGAGAGCGCCGCCGCGCCGAGCGCCATGCCGGTGGTCTCGCCCGCGGTCCACACGCCGCTGAACGCGCCGCCCCGGCCGTCGCCGTGGGTGCGCGCGTCGTGCGCGATGACGTCGGGGAGCATCGCGAGCGGCAGCGCCTGCATGCCCGCGTACGCGACGCCGGCGAGCGCCGTCGGGGCGTAGACCCAGGTGCCCGGCGCCCACAGGAGCGGGAGCATCCCGAGCGCGGCGACCGCGAACAGCACCGTCGCGACGACGAAGCTGCGCTCCTTGCCGTCCCGGCGCGCGAGGCGCGTCCACAACGGCATGCAGAGCAGCGCGGGCGCGATGAGGGCGGCGAAGAGGTAGCTCACCGCGGCCTCGTCGTGCAGGACGTACCGCGCGACGTAGGCCGCGCCCGCGAGCATGAGCCCCGTGGCGACGGCCTGGAGGACGAACGCGGCGAGCAGCGCGCGGAAGGGCCGTGAGCGGCGCAGGGCGCCGACCGCCTCGCCCACCGCGACGCGCCACGCCCGCGAGGCCGAGACCGACCCGTCCGGGGAGACGGCCGCCGCCGGTCCGCCCGCGGCGCCGGGCGTCGTCGTCCCCGGGGTCGTGCGCGGGGCGACCCGGGTCGCGACGAGCATGCCGACGCCGATGACGACGCCGGACACGACCCCCATGACGAGGTAGCCCGACGCCGAGTCCCCGCCTCCGCGCAGCGCCGGCCCGCCCGCGCCGAACAGCAGGATCGCGAACGCCAGCGCGGCGACCCGCCACGCGAGCAGGCGCGTGCGCCCGTCGTAGGTGGGGTCGAGCTCGGCGGGGAGCGCGATGTACGGGACCTGGAAGAGCGAGAACGCGGTCGCCGCCAGGAGGAACGCGACGAGCACCCAGACCGCGGCCGCCGTCGGGCCGGCGGCGGCCGGGGCCGCGAACGTGAGCGCGAAGAACAGCGGGATCGTCAGCGCGCCGATCGTCATGAAGCGGCGGCGCGACCCCGTGCGCGCGAGGTCGCGGTCCGAGCCGTACCCGATGAAGGGGTCGACGAGCACGTCCCACACCTTGGCCCCCGTGACGATGAGCCCCGCGACCGCCGCCGGGACGGCGAGCGTGTCCGTCAGGTACACCAGGAGCACGAGGCCGGGCAGGGTGCCGAACCCCCCGGTGCCGACCGACCCCGCCGCGTAGCCGGCGATCGTCGTGCGCGAGAGCCGGGCCGGTGCGGTGGCGTTCGTCACAGGGCCAGCGTAGGGGCTGGCGGCGCGTCGCCCGGCATGCCCCGCGGACCGGACGGTGGAATACCGCGGGCCGGCAGATTGCTGCACCTGGCAGAAACCACCGTCCCTGGAGGAGCACCCATGGCCACGCAGGCACTCACCGAGTCCACGTTCGAGCAGACGATCACGGACAACGACATCGTCCTCGTCGACTTCTGGGCCGACTGGTGCGGCCCGTGCAAGATGTTCGCGCCCGTGTTCGAGGCGTCGTCGGACGAGAACCCCGACGTCGTGCACGCCAAGATCGACACCGAGGCCGAGCGCTCCCTCGCCGCGGCCGCGAACATCACCTCGATCCCGACGCTCATGGCGTTCCGCGAGGGCATCCTCGTCTTCTCCCAGCCCGGTGCGCTCCCCGCCCCCGCGCTCAAGCAGGTCGTCGACGCCGTGAAGGGCCTCGACATGGACGACGTGCGGGCGCAGATCGCCGCGGCGAACGACGGGACGCCCGCCCAGGACGCATGACGCGACCGGACGCCTGACCCGACCGGGACGGCCCGGCACCCTCGCGGGTGCCGGGCCGCCCGTGCGTCCGGTCGGCCGTCGAGGTCAGGAGAACGGGACCGTGACGGTGGCGTCCGGACCGATGGTGAGGATCGGGCTCCCCGTGCCGAGGACGCTCCAGACCTCGAGACGGACCGTCCCGCCGGTGAGGTCGCCGAGGGCACCCGTCGTGGTGACCGGCCGCCCCACGGAGGAGTAGGTCTCCGGTCCGGGGACCGGGTCCGTGGCGAAGTACGCGGACGTCTCGGTGCGGTCCCACGAGCCGTCGCCCGTGAGGTCGTAGCTCACGCGGACCTGGACCGCGAGTCCCACGCTCGTGCCCGCGTCGACGGGCAGGGAGAAGGCCGTCGCGCCACCCGTCGACGTGGCCGTCACACCCGTGAGCTCGAACGTCGCCGGCTCGTGCGGGGTGCCGTCCCGCGTGATGCCGGCCGCCGAGGCGAGGACGACCTCGCCCGCCGTACCGGCGTCGGCCCCCAGCGTGCCCTCCTCGCCGAGGTGGAGCGTCGCCGCGAACCCGGACGGCGGGTCGGTCGGGTCGGTCGGGTCCGTGGGGTCCGTGGGGTCCGTCGGGTCCGTGGGGTCCGTCGGGCCGCCGACGGCGCTGCCGCCGCTCCAGGTGTGCGCGCCCGTCGTCGCGGTGGTACCTGCGGCGACGTCGAGCGTGGTGCCGTCGGAGAACGTCACGGTCCGGTCCTCGGCGGTGACGTTCGAGGCGACGTAGGTCCGCGCGCCGTCGGCGGTGAACGTCGCGGCGAGCGGGTGGTCCGCCGTGACCGTGGTGTCGACGGTGCCGAGCGCGGCGAGGTTCGCGACCCAGTGGAACGTGTGGGCGCGCGACTCGCCCTCCTCGGGCGTCGGGTACCCGGCGCGCACGTCCGCGAGCGCCGCGCCGCCGTCGCCGAGGGCGCGGAAGCTCCACAGGACGTCCTGCCACACGGTCGGCGGCCCACCGTTGACGGTCTCGAGGTGGTCGTACAGCGCGCGCACCCGCTCGGGGTGGTAGCCCAGGTAGAGGTGCGACCCGGTGACGGGCAGGGTGTTGATGCCCTGGATCATCTCGGCCTCGGCGCTGAACCACGTCGAGTACGCGCCGCCGTCGCCCCACACCATGCCGACGGTCTCGTGCTCGAAGCCGTCGGGGAACGACGTGCCCTCCGCGTCGAACCAGTACCGCTGGATCGCGGCGGACTGCGTCGTGTAGAGGTAGATGCCGGCGTCGCGGGCGACGGTGTCGCCGGTCGCCTCGCCCCACTGGATCAGGGCGCCGGCGAAGTTCATGCCCTCGGACGACGACTCCTGGTTGTTGCCCGCCGCGAACGACCCGTGACCCGACGCCCAGTCGTGCCCGGCGTAGACGTCGAAGTCGCGCAGGTACGGGAACCGCGTCTCGTCGCGGTCGTAGGAGTTCGCGTCCCGGACGAGCAGGTCGACCATGCCGCCGTACTCGTCGGCCCACTGCGGGTCGAACCGGGCGAGGGTCGCCGCCGCCGCGACGTAGTAGCCGTAGTGGAAGTGGTGGTCGTTGAGCTCGGTGTCCGACCCGTACGAGCCGGGGTAGCCGATGAGCGTGCCCCAGCCGGCGTCGTAGCCGAAGACGCGCTCGGTCTTGCCCGGGCTCGCGGTGAACCAGTCGGTGAGGAGCGCGCGCACCTCGGCGAGCGCGGCGTCGCGCTGGTCGGTGCGTCCGAGCTGGTCGGCGATCTCGACGATGCGCGTGGCGCGCCCGAGCGCCTTGCCGGTCCAGTACGTGTCGTCCCCGCGCTGGTCGAGCGGGTCCGCGGCGACCTGGTCGAGGTACGCCTCGAGGGTGGCCCGGTCCGTGCCCGCGCCGGTGGCGACGGCGGGCACCTCCGTCAGGACCCCGTGGAACGTGTCGACGGTCGTGAACGCGTCGATCCCCGCCAGCACGGTGAGGTCGCCGCGCGCCGACGTGTAGGTCGCGTCGAGCGGCGCCGGTCCGCCGGAGAGGTACGCCGCCTGGTGCGGGTACAGCGCGGCGACGGTCCCGGTGCCGCCGCTCGTCCCGGGCCACGGCGTGGTCTCGAAGGCGTACGTGGTCGTCACCCGCGACGTCGCCTCGTCGTACGCGTGGTCGGCCGTCGTGCCGGTCACGGGGGAGTAGGCGGCGTCCGCGAAGACCGAGGCGAGGTCGTCGCGCGAGGAGGGGTCGGCGTCGGGCAGGACGGCGACGGAGAAGAACCCGTCCGCGCCCAGCGGGGCGGTGAAGGTCGTGCCCGAGCGTGTCCACGACGTCCCCGGCGGGGCGAACGCGACGTAGTCGTGGCCGTTCACGGTCAGGCCCAGCCGTGCGCCGTCGGACAGCCAGACGTCGGGCGCGGCGCTCGCGGTGAGGACGGCGTCGCCGCCGGTCGCCTCGAACCATGCGAACGGCAGGCCGTGGCCGATCGTCGCGCGCAGCGTGCGCGCGCCGTCGTCCCAGATCGGGGACACCGTCCAGTCGGTCCAGTCGTCGACCGCGACGTGCGGGGCCGCGAGCCCGGTCACCCCGGCGACGAGGTCCTCGGCGTACGGGTAGTGGTACTCCGAGACGCCCGCGCCGCTGCCGGAGATCGCGGGGGTGGTCGTGTACGAGATGCCGAGGCCGTCCGGCCCGGGCTGGTACGACGCGGGGTGCGCGTGCAGCGGCGCGCTCCAGGCGCAGTCGAGCTTCTTGTACGCGAGCGAGGTCCACCAGTCGTTCGTCGGCAGGGGCGTGCTCGGTGCGTCGTCGGTGACGTACGCGCGCGGGTCGGCCTGGACCGCCGGGCAGGCCTGCGGCGTCGGGCCGACGGCGTCGGTCGTGTAGCTGCCCGACCCGACCGGCACGGTGTCGGCCGCCGCGGCCACGGACTGTGCCACGAGGGCGCTTCCGGCCAGGACGACGGCGAGCGCGCCGGCGGCCGCGCGTCGTCCGGCTCGACGGCGGGGGGCCCGGCCGGATGGGCCGGCGGGACCCGGGTTCGAGCGCGCCGTGCCGTGGGGCCGGCGGTGCTCAGGGTAGGGACGTGCGGGGTCGTCGGACACGACGGCTCACCTCGTGGGGTCACGCGCGGTACCTCGTCGTCCCGCGCTCGTACGGGCCGGCAGCGGGCCGACCCGGGGAGACGACCGATCCTGGAAGCGCTCCCACGGACACGATAGAGCGTTCTCTCGGAGACGCAAGGGGGCGACCCGCATCGACGGGTCGCCCCTGCGAGGAACCGGCGCGGTCCTCCTGCGGTCGCTGCGGGGAGGCGGTCAGTCGGCGCGGGCGAGCGCGATGTTCGTGGACCCGCGCTGCCCCGACTCGTAGAACATGTGCAGCCGCCCGTCGGCCTCGACGAACGACGGCGCGGCGGCCCGGCCGTGGTCCGGTGCGGCCGCGCTCGAGTCGTACAGCACACCGAGGTGGTCCTCGCGGTCGAAGCCCGTCCCGACGTGCGCGACGTGGATGTTCCCCGACCCGGAGTGGTAGACCACGTGCCCGCCGCCGTTGCGCGACCAGTAGTGCGCGCCCGAGAGCTGCCCGCCCTCGCCGGCGGCGGGGGAGATCAGCGGTTCCGGCTTGACCTGCCAGCCGGACGTCAGCGAGGAGGACCAGCCGATGTAGATCTTGCGCGTCCCGCCGTGGTTGCCCATGAGCAGCATGATGTACAGGTCTGCCCGCGTCGGGTGCGGGAAGACCCGGGCGTAGGACGTCTCGCTGACGCCAGGCAGCATGTACGTGCCCACCACCCTGTTGTGATAGGTGAAGCTGCGGCCGTCGGTCGAGCTCGCCACGCGCGTCGTGTGGTTCTCGCCGTGGAAGAAGAGGTAGACCCGACCGTCGGCAGGGTTCCAGAACGCGTCCGGGCTGGAGACGTGGCTGACGTCGAAGCTCGCCCAGGTGCGGGGAATCACCGGGTTCGCGTCGTGCTCGCGCCAGGGCCCGGCGAGCGAGTCGGCGTAGGCCAGGCAGATCCCGCCCGGGGTGTCGTGCGGCGCGTAGTACATGTACCAGCGCCCCAACGGGTTCGCGACGCGCCCGGCGACGTAGCGGACCGACGGGAAGATCAGCTCGTTCGTCGGGTTGTACCGCAGCGCGCTCTTGTCGAGCGCCGGCCCGACGTGGCTGAAGGTCGGGAACCCGGGGACCGCCGCTCGCGCGGGCGGCGCGTGGGCGACGTCGGTCAGCCCGCCGGCGGCCGCGGCGCCCAGCACCACGGCGCCGCGCAGCAGGTTCCGGCGGCTCAGGCCCGCGGGCGGTCGTGCGGGGTGGTCGGGGGTCGAGGACCCTGAGGTCGTGAGGGGCACGTGCTCGTCGTCCAGCATGCTGACTCCACGGTGAGCGAGCGGGTGGTGCGGGCACGGCGATGCTCGTCCGTGGAGCGCTGCGGGGCAAGACGATAATGCGGATCATCGAGAGCCGGACCGGTGCGCGAGGCGGGACTCGAACCCGCACGTCCGAGGACACCAGGACCTAAACCTGGCGCGGCTGCCAGTTACGCCACTCGCGCGCGGGGGTCAGTCTACGGCGAGCCGAGCGCTGCACGCCTCGCCGGGGCAGGGAGGCGCGGGTACGGTCCCGGCCCGGCGTGCAGCGCTCGACTACCTCGGGTCGATGCCCAGGTCGCGGCGCAGCTTGGCGACGTGGCCGGTCGCCTTGACGTTGTACTGGGCGAGCTCGACCTTCCCCTCGGGGTCGACGACGACGGTCGAGCGGATGACGCCCACGACGGTCTTGCCGTAGAGCTTCTTCTCGCCCCAGGCGCCGTACGCCTCGAGGACCTTCTTGTCCACGTCCGAGACGAGGGGGAAGGTCAGGTGCTCGGCCTCGACGAAGGCCGCGATCTTGTCGACCGGGTCCGGCGAGACGCCGACGACCGAGTACCCGGCGCCCTGGAGCGAGGCGAGGCTGTCGCGGAAGTCGCACGCCTCCTTGGTGCAGCCGGGCGTGCCGGCGGCCGGGTAGAAGTAGACGACGACGTGCTCGCCGCGCAGGTCGGACAGGGTGACGGTGCTGCCGTCGGCGGCGGGAAGGGTG
>CAZFUQ010000090.1:0-608 GCA_964521905.1 uncultured Cellulosimicrobium sp. | reverse complement strand
GCGTGGACATGGATCTCCTTCGGTCCGGGCCGGGTGTCCCTCCGAGGGTAGGGGAGGGTGCCGGGCGCGGGTAGCGTGGTGGCTGTGAGCAAGACGACGTCCGCCGCCCCGACCGCCGCCCCCCGCTCGTCCTCGTCCAGGCCGGGCACGCGCGACCTGCCGGTCCGCATGCTGCACGACCGCCTGCTCGTCGACCCGGAGGTCGACTCGAGCGAGCGACAGAGCTCCGCGGGGCTCGTCATCCCGGCGACGGCGGTCGGCCCCAAGCGTCTCGCGTGGGCCGTGGTCGTCGCGGTGGGCGAGCACGTGCGGCAGGTCGCCGTGGGGGACCGCGTGCTGTTCGACCCGGACGAGCGCGCCGAGGTCGAGCTCGGTGGCAAGGACCTCGTGCTCCTGCGCGAGCGCGACGTGCACGCCGTCTCCCAGGAGGGCGAGGAGGACGGGCCCACCGGCCTGTACCTGTAGGCCCCGGACCTGGGCGGGCGCTGTCGTGGACGTCACAGCGGGAGCGGCGGGACGGATTTTCCCGGCGCTGCGGTGGCTGCTAGTGTTTTCTCTCGCGCGCCATTAGCTCAATTGGCAGAGCAGCTGACTCTTAATCAGCGGGT
>CAZFUQ010000089.1:10606-13881 GCA_964521905.1 uncultured Cellulosimicrobium sp. | reverse complement strand
GGCGCCGCGGGGGCGGCGCCCGCGACGGACACCGCGGACGATCGGGCTCCAGGGCTTGCCGCTGCCGTGCCCGGCGCGGAGCCGGGTCTCGGCCGAGCGCGGGGCGAGGTGCCGCGCGGCGGCCGTTCCGGCGTCGTCGGTGAGCGGGAGCTCGGGGCGAGCCTCACGATCATCACGCGGTTCGTCCTCGTCCGGTCCGGGGAGCGTGGGCGGGTCGGCCATCCACGCGCAGACCATGAGCAGGACGCGCCCGACGAAGTTGACGAGCAGGAGCAGCGTGACGATCACCGCGAACGAGGCGAGGAGCGCGTTGCGCGAGGCCGACCCGACGACGACGCTCGTCCCCAGGTAGCGCAGCACGCCGAAGACGGCGGCTGCGACGAGGGAGCCGAGGACGAGGTCGCGGCGGCGCGGTCGCGCCCCGCCCACGAGCAGGACGACGAGCGCGACCACGGTCGCGTCGACCGCGAGGCCGATCGCGAGGCCGACGACCCGGAGCACGAAGGACAGCGCCGCCGAACCGCCGAGAAGCTCGGCGAGCTGGCTGCCGAGCGCCGACACCACGACGCCGAGCGACGCGCTCACGAGGACGGCGACGCCCAGGAGGACGAACCCGCCCAGCTCGCGCAGCTTCGCGACGACCGCGTTCTGGGCCGTGGCGGGGATGTCGAACATGGCCTGGACGGACGTGCGCAGGGCCGCCATGAACGCGACCGCGCTGAAGAGCAGCACGACGAGCGCGACGACGCTCGTGACGTTCACGGGCGAGTCGAGCACGAGGTCGTCCGGCGACAGGACGCCACCCTGCCCGTCGCCGGTGTCGACGAGCCCCGGGACCCAGGTGTCGATCTGCTCGAGGACCGCGTCGCGCAGCTCCGTGCGCGAGCCCAGCACGGACATGAAGACGGTCCACCCGATCGTGAGGGCGGCGAAGAGGGAGAAGAGCGCGGCGTACGCCATCCCGCCGCACAGCAACGGCCCGTTCCGGGCGCCGTACCACGCGAGCGAACGTCCGGGGCGCGACCGCTTCCACCAGGCGACGAGTCCCCGGAGACGCTCGGCGGGGCTCGGGCGGCTCGTCGCGGAGCCGGCGGTCGTGGGCTCGTCGGCGCTGGTCACCATCCGACCCTACGGCGCGCGCGCCCGCCACACCCGGCGGGCGGAGCGGCCCGTCAGGCCGTGGCACCCAGGGGGAAGACCTGCTCGGGGCGCCACACGCCGTCGTCGCCGTGCTCGTAGAGCGAGATCCCCGCCACGTCGAAGCGCGCCTCGTACCCGGCCATCTCGTCGAAGGCGTCGTCGAGCGCCGCGTCGGGCACCTCGTGGGCGACCGTGACGTGCGGGTGGTAGTTGAACCGCAGCTCCTGCGCGAGCGGCCCGGTCCGGATCGTGCTCTCGAGGTGCTCGCACTCGACGATGCCCTCGACGACCTGGACGAAGACGACGGGCGAGACCGGCCGGAACGTCGCGCTCCCGCGCAGGTGGATCCGGAACGGCACGGCCTGCTCCGCGACCGACACGAGGTGCGCCCGGGCCTCGACGAGCCCGGAGGGATCGAGCACCGTCGGCCCGAGCAGCGTCACGTGCGGAGGGATCGACCCGGCCAACGGGTCGCCGAACCGGGCGCGCGCCGACTGGAGCTGCGTCGCGAAGGGCTCCGGCACCTCGATCGCGATCCCGATCCGCACCTGCTCCGGCCCACGCTCCGGGAGGTTCACGCCGTCGGCCCTCCCACGGGCAGGAGGCCGACGCGGTCGTAGATCCGCGCGAGCGTGCCCGCGGCGATCTCGCGCGCCTTCTGCGCCCCGCGCGCGAGCACGGCGTCGAGCTCCGCGGGGTCCGCGAGGTACGTGTTCGCGCGCTCCTGGAACGGGGTGAGGAACTCGACGACGACGTCCGCGAGGTCGACCTTGAGGTGGCCGTACCCCCGGCCGTCGTACTCGGCGGCGATCGCCTCGACGTCGCGGCCGGTGAGCGCCGAGTAGATGGTCAGGAGGTTGGACACCCCGGGCTTGGAGACCGGGTCGTAGCGGATCTCGGTGCCCGAGTCCGTGGCCGCGGAGCGGATGCGCTTCGCGGCGACCTTCGGGTCCTCGAGGAGCCAGATGACGCCCTTGCCGTTCGACGACGACTTGCTCATCTTCGCCGTGGGCTCCTGGAGGTCGTAGATCTTCGCGACCGACCGGACGATGTGCGCCTCCGGCACGACGGCGGTCCCCTCGCCGAAGCGTGCGTTGAGCCGCTCCGCGAGGTCGCGCGTCAGCTCGAGGTGCTGGCGCTGGTCCTCCCCGACGGGCACGAGCGCCGCGTCGTAGAGCAGGATGTCCGCCGCCATGAGGACCGGGTACGTGAAGAGCCCGACCGACGTGCCCTCGGCGCCCTGCTTCGCGGACTTGTCCTTGAACTGGGTCATGCGCCCGGCCTCGCCGAAGCCCGTCTGGCACGACAGCACCCAGGACAGCTCCGCGTGCTGCGCCACGTGCGACTGGACGAAGAGCGCCGAGCGCTCGGGGTCGACGCCGCCCGCGAGGTACTGGGCGGCCGTCCGACGGGTGCGTTCGCGCAGGCGCTCGGGATCGGGGTTGACCGTGAGGGCGTGGAGGTCGACGACGCAGTACAGGGCGTCGTACGCGTCCTGGAGGGCGACCCACTGGCTCAGCGCGCCGATGTAGTTCCCGAGCTGCAGCGAGTCCTCGGTGGGCTGCATCCCCGAGAAGATCCGGGCCCTCGTCCCGTCCGCCGTTCCTGCCTGCTGCGTGGGCACCGGGACCGGTGCCGTTCCGACCTGCGTCGCCTCGATGGACATTGACCCATTCTGACAGGTCGCGGGGTGACGGAACGAATCGCGTCCGTCGCCGGCGGGGACCTGCGACCCGGTCAGGTCGCCTCGTCGTCGAACGGCGCGGGGCCGCGCAGGGCGGGCTGCGCGGGCATCGCCGGCGGCGGGGGCGCGACCCGCTCGGACGCCGGCTCGTCGTCGAGCAGCGCCTCGCGGACGATACGCCGCGGGTCGTACTGGCGGGGGTCGAGCTTGGCCCAGTCGACGTCCCCGATCTCCTCGCCGATCTCGGCGTCCACGCGGGCCTTCGCGTCCTTGAGGTACCCGCGTGCGGACCGGACGAACGACCCGAGCTGCTCGGCGTACCGGGGCAGGCGTTCGGGACCGATGACGACCACCGCCACGAGGAGGAGGACGATGAACTCGGCCCCGTTGATCCCGAACACGTCCGCCAGACTACACGCTCGTCGCCTCGTCGAGGACGACGCGCACGTCG
>CAZFUQ010000089.1:0-10596 GCA_964521905.1 uncultured Cellulosimicrobium sp. | reverse complement strand
CTCCTGCTCGCCCGTGCGTACGCGCAGCGTCACGGCGTCTCCGGGGGCCTTGGCACGGATCGCGACGATGAGCTCGTCCGACTCCGTCACGGGCCTGCCGTCGATCGAGAGGATCACGTCCCCGGGCCGGATCCCGGCCGCGTCGGCGGGTCCGTCGGGTGTCACGGCCGGCGTCCCGGACTGCGCGTCGGTCGAGACCTGCACGCCCTCGCCCTGGTAGCGCTGGTCGAGGAGCACGCCGATCACGGGGTACGTCGCGACCCCGTCCGCGATGAGCTGCTCGGCGGTCCGACGCGCCTGGTTGGACGGGATGGAGAACCCGAGCCCGATGCTGCCCGTCGCCGCGGTGCTCCCCGGCGGCTGGGCGATGGCGGAGTTGATCCCCACGACCTCCCCGCGGCCGTTGACGAGCGGGCCGCCCGAGTTGCCGGGGTTGATCGCGGCGTCGGTCTGGATCGCGTTGATGAACGCCGTCTCCGCCGCCGCGCCCGCCTGGACGGGGCGGTTCAGCGCGCTGATGATGCCCGTCGTGACGGTCCCGTTGAGGCCGAGCGGCGCACCCACGGCGACCACGGGGTCGCCCACGACGACGGCGTCCGAGTCACCGAGGGCCAGGGGCGTGAGCCCGGAGTCGCCCACCTTGACCACGGCGAGGTCGTAGTCGATCGTCCGCCCGATCAGCTCCGCCGGGCTCTCGTGCCCGTCCGCGAAGAGCACGACGATCTCGCCGCCCTCGGCCGCCGACGCCACGACGTGGTTGTTCGTGAGGATGTACCCGTCCTCGCGCAGGACGAAGCCGGAGCCGGTCGCGACGCCGTCGGGAGCCTGGACCTGGAGCGAGACGACGCTCGGCAGCACCGTCGAGGCGATGTCCGCGACGGACCCCGGGGCACGGTCGCTGCCCGGTTCGACGGACGCGGGCGGCAGCGTCGCGGTGAACGTCCCGGTGGTGCCCTGCCCCAGGAACCGGTCCGCCGCGACGCCCCCCAGCGCGCCGGCGGCGAGCGCGAGCACCACGATCCCGGCGACGGCGACCGGACGGGGACCGCGGCGCGGGCTCGGCCGCACGGGGGCCGTGACGAGCGTGGGGTCGACCGAGCCCCCGGGGCGCGTCGGCGCGGTGGGCACCGTCGGTTCCGGCTGCCCGAACGCGCTGAGCGTCTCCCAGGGGTCGGTCGCTCGCGCGGGACCTGACGACGGCGACGCAGACGACGCGGGCGGGGCAGGCGGGTGCCCGGTGCCGGGAGGCGGCGGGACCGGTGCCGACGGCGGGACGGGCGCCACGCTGCGGTAGGCCGACGGCGGCGCGAACGGGTTGCGCGTCGGCCCGTCACGGTCGTCGCGGTGGTCCGGGCCCGTCTGGGGATCGGTCATGAGGTGCCGAGCGCTCCTGTCATGGTCGTCCAGCCCCGGGAGATGCGCGCCGGGACCCCGGCATCGTAGTCACGCGCGGGGAACGCCGCCACGAGGGCGGAGAGCGTCTCCTGCTCGGTGTCGGCGACGACGTCGATCACCGTGTCGCCCGACTGCCACACGACGTGCCACGGCTCCTCGGACAGCACGTGCACGCTGCGCCCGCCCACGTCCCAGGTGTCGCCGCCCGCGAGGGCTGCCGTGTCCAGCACGCCCGTCTGCTCCCGCACGACCACCTCGCCGCCGGGGGCGGCGAGGTCGATCTCGAGCACGCCACGGACGGAGTCGTCCCGGACGTCGACGACGCTGTAGCCCGTGGGGAGCGTCGTCGGGCACGTCCAGCCCTGGCCTTCGAGGACGGCGAGCGCCGACTCCCCCGCGTCGTCCCACGACCCGCCGACCGCGACCGCGGGAGCGGCCTGGGCGAGGACGGTGAGCGGGTCGCTGCGGTGCAGGTTCGGCGTGACGACGGGGCTCTCGCCGAGCGCGAAGAGGCCGATCGCCGCCACCCCGACCCCGCCCACGACCAGCCCGACGACCCGGCGACGCAGCGCGCCGCCGCGCAGCTCCCCGCTCCACGCACCCTGCGGGAGCGGCACGGGCTCTGCCCACGGGCCGCTCGGGGCGGGCGGGCTGCGCAGCGGGTCGCCGGCGGCGGACGGGATCTGGGCGGACAGCGCGAGCAGCCGCGCCGTGAGGTCGGCGGCCGGCTCGACGGGCGCCGCGGAGCTCAGCGCGCGGCGCGCCGCACGCGCCGCCGCGAGCTCGCCCGCGCACCGCGGGCAGCGGGTCACGTGCTCCAGCGCGCGCTCGCTCTCGGCGGGCGAGAGCTGCCCGTCGACGAGCGCGGAGAGCCGTGACCCGAGATGCGTCACGCGACCCCCCGGGCGGGGACGGGCACGTCGAGCGTCGCGGGGCGGTCGGAGGGGTCGCGGTGCGGCAGCGCGGCCCGCAGCTGCGAGCGCGCCCGGTGGATGCGGGAGCGGACCGTGCCGAGCTTGATGCCGAGCGTCACCGCGATCTCCTCGTAGGACAGACCCTCGATGTCGCACAGCACGACGGCGGCCCGGTACTCCGGGGAGAGCGCGTCGAGCGCGCGCTGCACGTCGTGGTCGAGGTTCACGTGCTCGTAACCACGCTCGGGCTGCGCCTCGGCGCGGGCCGGGTAGAGGCCGTCGTCGTCGCCCATCGCCTCCATGCGGATGCGCTGCTTGCGCCGCACCTGGTCGAGGAAGAGGTTCGTCGTGATCCGGTGCAGCCAGCCCTCGAACGTCCCGGGCGTGTAGCTCGACAGCGAGCGGAACACCCGGACGAACGTCTCCTGGGTGAGGTCCTCGGCGTCGTGCCGGTTGCCCGTCAGCCGGTACGCCAGCCGGTAGACGCGGGTGGAGTGCTCGCGCACGATCTCGTCCCACGACGGCGGGACCCACGGGTCGCCGTCCTGGGTCCTGTGCGTACCGGTACCGGGTCCTGCGTCGCTCACGTCGTCCATCGTCCCAGAAGAACGGCCGCGGGCGGTCTCGTGTTCCCGTGCCGCCGCCGGACGTGCGCGTGACGTCCACGACCCGCGCACACGAGCACGACGGCGCGGGTACGGGCTCTCGGGGGTGGGTGCGGGTACGATCCGAGAACGTGCGGGCCCTCCCGCGCGACGCACGTTCAGGACGAGGACCCCGTGGAGGCACCGATCACCAGCGACGTGGGCACCCACCGCAGCGCCAAGGCCGCGAGCTGGGTGTACAGCGAGGAGTTCGTCCCCGAGGACGAGGTCCTCCTGCGGGCGCGCGACCGCGCCGCCGAGCTCGGCTGCCCGACGATCCTGCCCGGGGTGGGTGCCGTCCTGCAGCTGCTGGCGGCCTCGCTCGCGGCGCGCTCGGTCGTCGAGATCGGTACCGGCACGGGCGTGGCCTCGCTCTGGCTCCTGCGCGGGATGCCCGCGGACGGGGTGCTGACGACGATCGACGTCGAGGTCGAGCACCAGCGCGCCGCGAAGGAGGCCTTCGCGGAGGAGGGCGTGCCGTCGGCCCGTACACGCACGATCCCCGGCCGGGCGAGCGAGGTGCTCCCCCGCCTCACCGACGGCGCGTACGACCTCGTGCTCGTCGGCGCGGACAAGCACAGCTACCCCGAGTACGTCGAGCAGGGCCTGCGACTCCTGCGACCGGGCGGCGTGCTCGCCGTCGACGGCGCGCTCTCCCACGACCGGGTCGCCGACCCCGCCCGCCGCGACGAGGTCACGACCATCGTCCGCGAGGTCGGCAGGTCTCTGCGGTCGGACGACCGGGTGCTGCCGGCGCTCCTGCCGAGCGGCGACGGCCTCCTGCTCGCCGTCCGGCGCTGACCCACGCCCCGCCGGCACCGCTCGCGCGGTGCCGTCAGAGCTGGTCGAGCGCCTCGAGCAGCAGCCGTGCGCCGTACCCCGTCGCGCCCGCCACGACCTCGTGCCGGTCCGCCGTCGCACGGGCCGCGCCCGCGACGTCGAGGTGGGCCCACGGGACGTCGCCGACGAACTCGCGCAGGAACAGCGCCGCGGTGATGGCCCCGCCCCCGGGGCTCTCGATCGGCACGTGACGCAGGTCCGCGACGTCGGACCGCAACGCCGGGGCGTAGTCGTCGACGAGCGGCATGCGCCACACACGCTCGCCCGTGGTGCGCGCGGCGGCCTCGAGCCGCCCGACCAGCGCGTCGTCCGTCGCGAAGAGCGCACCGTGCCCACGGCCCAGCCCGAGCGTCGCGGCGCCGGTCAGGGTCGCGACGTCGACGAGCACGTCCGGGGCGAGGTCGCGCACCGCGTAGGCGAGCGCGTCGGCGAGGACGAGCCGACCCTCGGCGTCGGTGTTCGCGACCTCGACGGTGCGCCCCGAGAACGTGCGGAGCACGTCGCCAGGCCGGTAGGAAGCAGCACCGACGTGGTTCTCCGCGAGCGGCAGGACCGCGGTCACCCGACGCTCGGAGCGTGCCCCGGCGGCGCCGAGCACGACGGCGAGCGCGACGGCGGCGCCCGCCATGTCCGTCTTCATGGGCACCATCGCCTCGCGCGGCTTGATGGAGAGACCGCCCGTGTCGTACGTGATCCCCTTGCCGACGACGACCACGTGCCGGGGCCCGTCCGCGGCGAGGTCCCGGGCCAGGACGCCGTGGTCGCGCGGGTCGTAGGTGATCGTCACGAGCCGCGGCGGACGAGCCGACCCGGCGCCGACCGCGAGGATCGCGCCGAAGCCCTCGGCCGCGAGCTCGTCGGGGCCGCGCACCGTGACCTCGAGCCCCACGGCGTCGGCGAGCTCGGCCGCACGGTCGGCGAGCCACGCGGGGTCCTTGACGTCGGAGGGCGTGCTCGTGAGGTCGCGCACGAGCCAGGTCGCGGTGGCCGCACGCGTCGCGGCGGCGATCGCCGCCACGGGGTCCGGGCGGTCGTCGGGGGTGAGCAGGACGAGCTGCTCGGCAGGAGCACCCGCAGGTCCTGGCGCAGGCACGTCCCGCGCCGGGCCGCGCCCGGGGCGCTCCGGAGCCGGGAGCCCACGGCCGAACCGTTGCGGCTGGTAGGCGGCGAGGAGGTAGCCCTCCACGAAGGAGCGCTGCTCGTCGGGTCCGGCGTCGGCCGTCGCGGCGCTGACGACCCGCTCGAGCCCGCGCGTCGCGCGCGCGAGCGCGGCACCGGCGCGGCGCAGGTCGGCCGCCGTGCCGGACCCCACGCCGAGCAGCACGAGCCGGGGCGGGAGGCCCGCCCACGGCAGCCGGGTCGTCGACCCCGCGTGCGCCCGCGGGAGGTCGACGCGCACGACCTCGCCGGCTGCGCCGCGGAAGCCCGGTCCGCCGGAGCGTTCGGCGAGCTCGGCGAGGTCGATGCCGTAGCGCACGGTCGCGTCGACCGTCCCGGCACGCGGCTGCAGGCCGTCGTCCGCCTCGCTCGGCGGCGCGACGGCGACCACCACGGCCGCGACCTGTGCGTCGTCGAGGAGCGGTGAGTCGGTCAGGCCGCCCCGGGCACCCACGACCTCCGGCAGGGGCCGCGGGAGGCCGGGCCGGTCGACGCGATCACGCTCGTGCGTCGGCAATCAGCCCACCACGGCCTGGAGCGCCTCACCCAGCTCGCTGGCCTCGGTCGCGTTGAGCTCCACCACGAGGCGTCCACCGCCTTCGAGCGGGACGCGCATGACGATGCCTCGCCCTTCCTTGGTGACCTCCAGCGGGCCGTCACCCGTCCGCGGCTTCATCGCAGCCATCGATGGCTCTCCATTCCGTTGTCCCGGGTCACCTCGCACGTGCGAGGAGGGGCGTCCGACCTCGGACGACGCCCGGGGGACAGTCTAGTTCACCTGTACCGACACCCTGGGCGTCGCCCGACCGTCCGGTCACGGCGGCCAGCCCGACGGCGGGACGAGGCGCCACAGCGACCAGACCCACCACACCTGCCCGGCGACGCACGCGACCGTCACCACCGCGAGCCACGCGCGCGACCGCGTCCACCCCACGGTGACGGCCGCGAGCGGGAACGCGAGCAGGAGGAAGCGCACGAGGGACGTGCCCGGCTGGACCGCCGCGACCAGGTACGCGAGGTAGGCGCCCGACCAGGCGAACATCTCGGGCCCCAGGCGCCGGGTCGCCGGGCTGAGCACGAGGGCCGCCGTCGCGAGGAGCACGAGCACGAGGACCCACGGACCGGCGCCGCCGAGGAGCCAGCGCGAGACGTCGAGCCACGGGACGAACGGGACGACGTCCGAGCCGCCGCGCCACGCCTCCTGCGTGCGGAAGTAGGCCTGGTCCACCCCGGTCACGACGCTGGACGCCCACTGCCAGGCGAAGCCGCTGACGACGGCGAGGACGAAGAGCCCGCCCAGCCGGGCGGCGTCGGGCGCGCGCAGGTCGTCCCGGCGCCACCGGGCCAGGGCGTGCCACAGCACGACCACGGCCATGGGGAGGGCGACCGCGCGCGTGAACCCGAGCAGGACGATCGTCACCGCGGCCCAGCCGTAGCGTCGCCGCGCGACGAGCAGCAGGGAGGAGGCGACGAGCAGCAGCGCGAGCGACTCCGTGTACGCGACCTGCAGGACCGGGCTCGCCGGGAGGACGGAGACGAGCAGGACGGTCGCGAGCGGAAGGCCCGGGCGCCGCTCGACCGCGGCCGCGCCCGCCGTCGCGACGAGCCGGTGGATCACCAACGCCGCGCCGGCACCGCACAGCAGCGCGACCGTCGGCGCCAGGACGTCCCACCCGAGCCCCGTGACCGCGTCGAGCCCGCGCACGAGGCCCGGGAAGAGCGGGTAGAACGCCCACGCGTTCTGCAGCACCGCGCCGTCGGGCCCGACGGGCAGCGTGTCCGGGTACCCGGACGCGTAGATCTGCTCGTACCAGCTCGCGTCCCACATGCGCGCGGTGTACGCGAGGTACGACGGTGCCGCGTCCGTCCAGAGGTTCTCCGCCTGGGAGCGGGAGACGACGACGAGGATCGCCGCGCTGGTGGCACGCGCCAGCCCGTAGACCACGAGCACCTGGACCCACCAGCGCCAGGTCGCCGGGTGCAGCACCCGCGCCGCCGGGGTGGTCGCGGACGGGGCGCGGACCGTCGTCACGCCAGCCCTCGCAGCGCGACCGCGGGCGGCGTCTCGTCGCGGACCGCCGCGACCATGTCGAGCACGCGGCGCGTCGCGGCGACGTCGTGCGCGCGGAAGACGCGCGCACCGAGCCAGGCCGCGACCGCCGTGGCGGCGAGCGTGCCCTCGAGCCGCTCGTCGGGCGGCAGGTCGAGGGTCTCCCCCACGAAGTCCTTGCGGGACAGCGCCATGAGGAGCGGGAACCCGAGCCCCGCCAGGACCTCCGTGCGGCGCACGAGGTGCAGCGAGTGCCACGTGTTCTTGCCGAAGTCGTGCGTCGGGTCGACGAGCACGGACGCGCGCGGGACGCCGCACGCCACCGCTCGCTCGGCGGCGGCCCGCAGCGTCGTGACGACGTCCTGCACGACGCCGTCGCGCGGGTCGGCCGCACCGGGCCGGGCGGGGTAGGCGACCCGGAAGGGGTCGGTGCGGGGTGCCGCCCCGCCCGTGTGCGAGCACACGACGCCCACGCCGTGCTCGCCCGCGACCTCGACGAGCCGCCGGTCGTGCCCGGCCCAGGTGTCGTTGATGAGGTCGGCGCCCGCGAGCGCCGCCTCGTGGGCGACCTCGGCGCGCCACGTGTCGACGCTCACGAGCAGGTCGGGGAACTCCTCGCGCACGCGGGCCACGAACGGGACGACGCGGCGCACCTCCTGGGCCGGGGTCACCTCGGGCCCGACGCCCGCCCGCACGCCTCCCACGTCGACGATCGCGGCACCCTCCTCGACCGCGCGGGCGACGGCCGCGAGCGCCGCGTCGTCGTCGAGCTGCCGGGCGGCGGCGTAGAACGAGTCGTCGGTGCGGTTGACGATCGCCATCACGGCGGGACGGTCGAGGGTCCGGCCGCGCAGCACGAGGGACGTCCCGCGCGGCGGGACCTGCACCGTCATCGCGAGGTGTGCATCGGGGCGACCCGTCAGCTCGCGTCGCCGGCGCGGGACCGGGCGAGCTCCTGGGTGGCCTCGAGCTCCTCCGCGCGCAGCTCGGCGCCGCGCTCGCGCACGTAGGCGACCGCCTCGGCCGGGTCGTCGCTCAGGTGGACGAGGTCGAGGTCGTGCGCGCTGATCATGCCGCGCCCGACGGCGGCCGTCCGGGCCCACTCGAGCAGCCCGCCCCAGTAGTCGGTGCCGATGAGCGCGAGCGGGAACTCCGTGATCTTGTGCGTCTGGACGAGCGTGAGCGCCTCGAACAGCTCGTCGAACGTCCCGAACCCGCCGGGGAGCACGACGAAGCCCTGCGCGTACTTGACGAACATCGTCTTGCGGGCGAAGAAGTACCTGAAGTTCACCCCGAGGTTGACGTACGGGTTCATGCCCTGCTCGAACGGGAGCTCGATGCCGAGCCCGACGGAGAGCCCGCCCGACTCGGACGCACCCTTGTTCGCCGCCTCCATGATGCCGGGGCCGCCGCCGGTGATGACGGCGAAGCCGTCGGCGACCAGGAGCCGCCCGACCTCCTCGGCGAGCGCGTAGTCGGGGTGCTCCGGCTTGGTGCGCGCGGACCCGAACACGGAGACGGCGGGGCCGACCTCCGCGAGAGCGCCGAAGCCCTCGACGAACTCGCTCTGGATCCGCATGACGCGCCACGGGTCCGAGTGCACCCAGTCGGCGCTGCCGCGCGAGTCGAGGAGCCGCTGGTCCGTCGTCTGCTGCGGGATCTGGTCGCCTCGCAGGAGCACGGGCCCCTTGCGGTAGCCGGATCCCGTCTGCGGCATCCCCTCGTCGCCGCCCTCGCCCGACCGTTCCTGTCGCACCGTGTCGCTCATGGTCACCGAGCCTATGCCGGGCTCGTGCCGGTGAGCCACGTGCGCAGCGCGTCGCGGCACAGCTCGAGCTCGCCCACGGGGCACCGTTCGTCGTCCTTGTGGGCGAGCAGCGGGTCCCCGGGGCCGAAGTTCACGGCAGGCACGCCCAGGTCGGCGAAGCGCGCGACGTCGGTCCACCCGTACTTCGGGGCGGGCGCACCGCCCGTCACCCCGAGCACCGCCGCGGCGAAGTCGGCGGCCAGCGGGTCGTCGAGGCCGGGCCGCGCGCCGGACGCGGCGTCGGTGAGCGTCACCTCGAAGCCGGCGAACAGCTCGCGCACGTGCTCCTCGGCCTCGGCGACCGTGCGCGACGGTGCGAACCGGAAGTTCACGGTCACCACGCACTCGTCCGGCACGACGTTCCCCGCGATGCCGCCGCGGATCCCCACGGCGTTCATGCCCTCGCGGTAGACGAGGCCGTCGACCTCGACGTCCTGCGGGACGTAGGCCGCGAGCCGGTCGAGCACCTCGTGCGCGGCGTGGATCGCGTTGTGGCCGGTCCAGGCGCGCGCGGAGTGGGCCGCGACGCCGGGGACGCGCACGTCGACGCGCAGCGTGCCGTTGCAGCCGCCCTCGAGACCGGCCGACGTCGGCTCGCCGAGGACGGCGAAGTCGGCCTCGAGCAGGTCGGGGCGGTTCCGCGCGAGGCGCCCGAGCCCGTTGAGGTCCGAGGCGACCTCCTCGTTGTCGTAGAACACCCAGGTGACGTCCTGGGCCGGCGCGTCGAGCTCCGCGGCCAGCGCGAGCGCGACGGCGACGCCGCCCTTCATGTCGACCGTCCCGCGACCCCAGACCTCCGCGCGGGGTCCCTCCCCCACGACGCGCGTCGGCAGGTTCGGGGGGTCCGTGAGCGGCACCGTGTCGAGGTGACCCGCGACGACGACGCGCCGGTCCCGGCCGAGCGACGTGCGCGCGACCACCGTGTCGCCGTCGCGCACGACCTCCAGGTGCGCGCGACCGCGCAGCGCCGTCTCCACCGCGTCGGCGAGCGTGCGCTCGTCCCCGCTCACGGACGGCACGTCGCACACGGCCCGGAAGAGCGTGACGAGGTCCCCCGTCAGGTCGAGCACGAGCGCGGCGTCGGGCACGGCAGGCGAAGGGGTGGGAGAGGTCACGCCTGCAGCCTACCGGCGGCGGATAGGGTGGTGCGCATGACTTCTGCGACCCCCGCGACCGCTCCCACGGCGGGCGCGTCCGAGCCGCGTACGGCGTGGGGCCTCGGCCTCGCGACCGTGGCCGACGACGGCACGACCCTCGACGTCTGGTACCCCTCGCCGGCGCTCGGCACCGCGCCCGCCGACACCACCGTGCCCGCCTCGCTCGACGCGCTCGCCGAGCGCGACGACCTGCGCGGGGTGGACGTGGTGGCCGTCCGGACCGAGATCGACCTCGACGCCGCGCCCGCCGACACCGCCGACGCCTACCTCCGGCTGCACCTGCTCTCCCACCGTCTCGTCGCCCCGCACGGCCTGAACCTCGACGGCCTCTTCGGCGTCCTGACGAACGTCGTGTGGACCGACCACGGCGCGTGCGCCGTCGACGGCTTCGAGGAGACGCGCCTGCGTCTGCGGGCGGCGGGACGGCCCGTGACGGTCTACGGCGTCGACAAGTTCCCGCGCATGGTCGACTACGTCGTGCCGTCGGGCGTGCGGATCGCCGACGCGGACCGCGTCCGGCTCGGCGCCCACCTCGCCCCGGGGACGACCGTCATGCACGAGGGCTTCGTCAACTTCAACGCGGGGACGCTCGGCACGTCGATGGTCGAGGGCCGCATCTCCGCGGGCGTCG
>CAZFUQ010000088.1:0-13891 GCA_964521905.1 uncultured Cellulosimicrobium sp. | reverse complement strand
GCTACTCGAACCGGGACGGGTCGCCCGCGCCCGCGCGCACGACCTCGGGGGCGCCGTCGGAGAAGTCGACGACCGTCGTCGGCTCGCTGCCGCGCTCGCCGCCGTCCACGACGGCGTCGACGACGTGGTCGAGCTCCTCCTTGATGGCCCACCCGTCGGTGAGCGCCTCGGTCGAGCCGGGCAGGATGAGCGAGCTCGACAGGATGGGCTCGCCGAGCGCGGCGACGATCGCCTGGGCGACGGGGTCCTCGGGGATGCGCACCCCCACGGTCTTCTTCTTCGGGTGCGCCAGGCGCCGTGGCACCTCGGACGTCGCGCGCAGGATGAACGTGTAGGGGCCGGGCGTGGCGGCCTTGATCGCGCGGAACGCCGAGTTGTCCACCATGACGAAGTGCCCGAGCTGGGCGAAGTCGGCGCACACGAGCGTGAAGTGGTGCCGGTCGTCGAGGTGCCGGATGCGTCGGATGCGGTCCGCGCCCTCCCGGTCGTCCATGCGGCAGCCGAGCGCGTACCCGGAGTCGGTCGGGTACGCGACGAGCCCGCCGTCCTCGAGGAGGGCGACGACCTGCGCGATCACGCGGGGCTGCGGGTTGTCCGGGTGCACGTCGAGGTAGCGGGCCATCCTCAGAGCCTAGGACGGCAGGAGCCCGACCACGCGCCGCAGCTCCGCCGGGCTCGCGTTGCCTCCGCTGCACACGACGCCCACCCGGCGCCCGGCGAACCGTTCGGGATCGGCCAGGACGGCGGCGAGCGCCGCGGCGCCGGCGCCCTCGGCGACGGTGTGCGCGGCGGTGAGGTAGAGCGCGGCGGCACGGTCGATCGCGTCGTCGTCGACGAGGACGAAGTCGGTGAGGTGCGCGCGCAGGACGGCCTGGGTGAGGGCGAAGCCGCTGCCGGTGGCGAGACCCTCGGCGCGCGAGGTGTTGGGGCGGTCGAGGAGCTCCCCGGCGCGCCAGGAGTCGTGGGCGGCGGGCGAGTTGGCGGACTGGACGGCGATCACGTCGAGGTCGGGTGCGAGCGCGGCGGCGACGAGGCACGCGGCCGCGGCGCCGCTGCCGCCCCCGACGGGGACCACGAGGGTGTCGAGGTCCGGGGCGTGGGCGAGGAGCTCGAGGTAGGCGGTGGCGACGCCGGCGACGAGCAGGGGCTCGTTCGCGGCGCTGACGAGGCGGGAGGCGTCGTCGGCGGCGAGCGCCGTGGCGTGCACGCGCGCGTCGTCGAACGTGGTCCCGGCGAGGACGAGGCGGGCGCCGAGGTCGCGCACGGCGTCGGCCTTGGTGGGGTTGGGTTCGGTGGGCATGACGATGGTGCAGGCCGTGGCGGTGGCGCGCGCGGCGTACGCGATCGCCTGGGCGTGGTTGCCGGTGGAGAAGGCGACGACGCCGCGCTCGCGCTCGGCGGGTGCCTGGCGCAGGAGGAGGTTGAGGGCTCCGCGCACCTTGAACGCACCGGTGGGCTGGAGGTTCTCGTGCTTGACGACGATGCGGGCGCCGGTCGCGCGGTCGAGGCCGGCGTAGGTGCGCGCGGGCGTGGGGTCGAGGTGGGTGGCGAGGAGACGGCGGGCGTCGAGGACGTCGCGCAGCGTGGGCGGGGCGGGGTGCGGGGCGGTCGGGTCCTGCGGGACGACGGCGGGTGCGGGGGCCATGCGTCCACGGTGCCGCGGGGCGACTCATCGGTCCAATGCCACTTCTCGGGGGATCCATCGATCCTGTCTATGCTCGGGTCCATGGACCTGACCCGGCTGCGCGTCCTGGCCGCGGTGGCGCGCGAGGGCTCGGTGACGGGTGCGGCCCGGGCGCTGCACTACGCGCAGCCGTCGGTGAGCCACCACCTCGCGCGCCTGGAGGCCGAGGTGGGGGTGGCGCTGCTGGAGCGGCAGGGTCGCGGGGTGCGGCTCACGGCGGCGGGGCTCCTGCTCGCGGCCCGCGCGGAGGAGATCCTCGGGCGTGTGGGGGCGGCGCAGGACGAGCTGGACGCCCTGGTCTCGCTCTCGGCGGGCAGGGTGCGGCTCGGGGCGTTCCCGTCGGCGCTGGCCACGCTCGTGCCCGACGTCGTCGCGCGTCTCGCGCGCGAGCACCCCGGGCTGGGCGTGGGGCTGGTGGAGGCGGAGCCGCCCGAGGCCCTCGACGCGCTGCGGCGCGGCACGGTGGACGTGGCGCTCGTGTTCGAGCACGACCGCTCGCCCGTCGACGTCGAGGGCCTGCGTGCGGTCCCCGTGCTCGACGAGGAGCTGTTCCTCGTGCGCGCCGCGACGGGGGACGGCCCGCACGCGCCGTCGGGCCTGGCACCGCTGGCCGGGGCGGCCTGGATCGCCGGGTGCGAGCGGTGCCGGGCGGATCTCGTGGGGCGGTGCGAGCGCGCGGGCTTCACGCCGCGGATCGCGTTCGAGACCGACGACTACGTCGCGGTGCAGGCCCTGGTCGCCGCGGGCGTCGGGGTCTCGCTCCTGCCCGCACTGGCCCTGCGCGCGCACCGCGACCCGCGGGTCAGCGTGCACTCCTTGCCGGGCGCGGCGCGCCGGGTGCTCGCCGTGACGTACGGCGACCGTCCCCCGCCGGGCGCGACCGCCGTCGTCGACGGGCTCGTGCGCGCGGCCGGCTGAGCGTCACACGAGCGACGCGCGCCACGCGGCGTGCAGCGCGGCGAAGCGACCCTCCCCGGCGACGAGCTCGTCGGGCGGGCCGTCCTCGACGACGCGACCGTGCTCCATGACCAGGACCCGGTCGGCGATCGCGACGGTCGAGAGCCGGTGGGCGATGATGAGCGCCGTCCGGTCGGCCAGCAGCGTCTCCAGGCCGCGCTGGACGGTGCGCTCGCCGGGCAGGTCGAGCGAGCTCGTCGCCTCGTCGAGGACGAGGACGGCGGGGTCGGCGAGGAACGCACGGGCGAAGGACAGGAGCTGGCGCTGGCCCGCCGAGACGCGCCCGCCGCGCTTGTTCACGTCAGTGTCGTACCCGTCGGGCATCGACAGGACGAAGTCGTGCGCGCCCACGGCGCGCGCGGCCCGCTCGACGTCCGCGTCGGACGCCCCGGGGCGTCCGAGCAGGATGTTGTCGCGCACGCTGCCGCTGAACAGGTACGCCTCCTGCGTGACCATGACGACGGCTCCGCGCAGGTCGCGCGAGGCGAGGTCGCGCACGTCCACGCCGTCGAGCGTCACGGAGCCGGCCGTCACGTCGTAGAACCGGGTGACGAGCTTGGCGAGCGTGGACTTGCCCGCGCCGGTCGTGCCGACGAGCGCGACGGTCTGCCCGGCGGGGATCGTCAGGTCGAGGTCGGGCAGGACGACGCGGTCGGCGGAGTACCCGAACGTCACGCCCGTCAGGCGCAGCTCGCCGCGCGCGCGGGGCAGGGCGACGGGGCGGCGCGGCTCGACGACGGTCGGTTCCTCCTCCAGCAGGCCGGAGATCTTCTCCAGCGCGGCCGAGGCGGACTGGAACGAGTTGTAGAACATGCCGAGCTGCTGGATGGGGCCGAAGAACCGCTTCGTGTACAGCAGGACCGCCACGAGGACGCCCACGTCGAGCGTCCCGTCCAGGACGCGCCACCCGCCGAGCGCGAGCACGACGGTCACGGTCGCGTTGCCGATCACCACGAGCCCGGGGTCGTAGCGCCCGTTGAGGCCGAAGGTGCGCGCGTTCGCCGCGCGGTAGTCCTCCGTGAGGCTCGCGAACCGTTCCTCGTTCGCGCGCTCGCGCCGGAACGCCTGCACGGCACGGATCCCCGTCATGGTCTCGACGAACGCGACGATCAGCCGCGCGGAGGCGACCCGCGACGCCCGGTAGAACACCTGGGACCGCTTCTGGAACCAGCGGGTGAGCGCCACGGCGGGGACGAGGGCGACCGCGAGGGCGAGGCCTGACCGCCAGTCCAGCAGCACCAGCGTGATCCCCGTGAACGTCATGAACAGGACGCTCGACACGATGCCCGTGAGGCCGGCGTCGAGCAGCTCGCGCAGCGCCTCCAGGTCGGAGGTCTGCCGGGAGATGATGCGACCGGACGTGTACGACTCGTGGAACTCGAGCGACAGGCGCTGCGTCTGGCGGAAGACGCGCCGGCGCAGGTCGAGCAGCACCGCCTGGGACACGCGCGCCGCCGCGCGCACGTACGCACCGATCGTCAGGCCCGCGGTGAGCGCCGCCAGCACGTAGACCAGCCCCACGACGACGAGCGGGGTGCGGTCGCCGTCGAGCAGCGCCGGCAGCGCCCGGTCGATGCCGACCGCGATGAGCGCCGGGCCCGCGACCTGCGCCGCCGTCGACACGACGACGAGCACCGCGGCGCGCGCGAGCGCCCACCCGCGGGGGCGCAGCAGGTCGGCGAGCAGGCGGCGCGAGCGCGTGCGCACGGCCCGTTCGTCCGCGCGGTCGAGGAGCGCGTCCTCCTCGCCCCGCACGCCGCGCGGCGCGGTCGGACGCGGGCTGCTCGCCGCGGCCGAGGTGCGGTCACGGCGCCTCATGCGTCCACCTCCTCGTCGCGGGCGTGACGGTCCTCGACGCGTCGGGCCTCCTCGAGGCTCGAGATCACGTACCGGTAGTGGGCGCTCGTGGCGAGCAGGTCCGAGTGCGTGCCGACGGCGCTGACGCGCCCGTCCTCGAGGACGGCGACGCGGTCCGCGAGCGCGACCGTCGAGGGGCGGTGCGCGACGACGAGGGTCGTGGTGCCCGCGAGCGCCGCGCGCAGACGTGCGGTGATGACTTCCTCCGTGGTGACGTCCAGGGCCGAGAGGGGGTCGTCGAGGACGAGGACGGCGGGGCGGGCAGCGATGGCGCGGGCGAGCGCGAGGCGCTGACGCTGCCCGCCGGACAGGCTCAGCCCCTCCTCGCCGATCGGGGTGTCGACGCCGCGCGGCAGGTCGTGCACGAACCCGGCCTGCGCGACGTCGAGCGCCTCGGCGAGCAGGGCGTCGCGTGCGGTGTCGTCGAGGTCCGCCGGGGCACCGAGCAGGACGTTCTCACGCACCGAGGCGGAGAACAGCGTCGCGTCCTCGAACGCGACGGCGACGCGCGTGCGCACGTCGAGGCGGGTGGCGTCACGCACGTCGACACCGTCGAGGACCACCTGCCCGGCGGTGACGTCGGCCAGGCGCGGCACGAGCATCGCGAGCGTGGACTTGCCCGCCCCCGTGACGCCCACGAGCGCGGTCGTGGTGCCCGGCGGCAGGTCGAGGTCGACGCCGTCGAGCACGGGGCGGCTCGCGTCGTCGTACCGGAACGTCACGTCGCGCAGCGCGACGTGGCCCCGTGCCGGGGCGGGCAGCGCGACGGGGTGCTCGGGGTCCGGCAGGGTGTTCGCCGTGTCGAGCACCTCGAAGTAGCGGTCGACGGCGGTGCGTGCGTTGAGCGTCATCGACAGGGTCGTCCCGAGGTCGACGACGGGCGTGTTCACGACGGCGGCCGTGGCGAAGAACGCGACGAGCGCGCCGACGCTGATCTGCCCGTCCGCGGCGAGGAGGATCCCGACGACGAGCGCGACGCCGAGGGTGATCTCGGGGATCGCGGTGAGCGACGCGCTGACGGTGGACTGGGTCGACGCCTTCGCCATCTCGGTGCGGCGCAGGCGGTCGGCCTGCTCGGTGAAGTCGTCGAGCGCGTCCCGACCACGCCCGAACGCCTTGAGCACCCGGATGCCGTGCACGGACTCCTCGACGGTCGTGGCGAGGTCACCCGACTGGTCCTGCGACAGGCGCGAGATCGCGCGGTAGCGGCGCGAGAAGCGGAACGCGATGACGGTCACCGGGACCGCGCCCGCGAGGTAGATCAGCCCGAGCACACCTCCCGTCGCCACGAGGATCCCCACGCCCACGACGACCGTCGTCGCCGACACCACGAGGGTGACGAGACCGAACACGACCCAGCGGCGCACGAGCCCGAGGTCGGCCATGGAGCGTGACAGGAGCTGTCCGCCGGACCAGCGGTCGTGGAACGCGACGGGCAGGTCCTGCAGGTGGTGGAACAGCGCGGTGCGCATCCGGGCCTCGACGTGCGTGCCGGGCAGCATGACGAACGAGCGGCGCGCGAGGATGAGCCCCGCCTCCGCCAGGCCGAGCGCCGCGACGAGCGCGACGGCCCCGACCAGCCCGCGGGCGTCGTGGTCGCGCACGCCGTCGAGCAGCGGACCGTTGACGAGGCCCTCGAGCACCCGCGGGATGGCGAGCGCCGCGAGGCTCGCGCCGAGCGCGCTGAGCATCCCGGCGACCAGTCGGGGCAGGGCCGGGCGCGCGAAGGGGTACAGCCGGCGCAGGGACGAGATCGTCGAGCGCGGCGGCCCGGACGACGGCGGCGCGGCACCGGGCGGGCCGGCGGGACCGGTGCCGCGGGACGGGGACGCGACGGGGAACGACGACGGTGCGGGCACGGGTCGGCATCGACCTCTCGGTGGCAGGAAGGGGACTCTCCGCATCCTGCCACCGCGGCCCGGCGCACCCCGTCGCCCGGGGCGATCGTCTCGGCACCCGGACAGCCCGCCGGGGCCGCCGCGGGTGCGTCGCCGGCGGGTGCGTGGCACGCTCGACCCGTGCCGCAGAACACCACGCAGGGCACCGGTGCGAGCGCCGCGGTCCCTCCCGGGCTGCCCGAGCCCCAGCCCGTCCTCGGCGGGCTCACCGAGTCCGCCACCTTCCTCGTCGTGAGCGCCACGGGCCTGCCGGGCTCGCGCGAGCGCCTCCTCGACGCCGCCTCGTCCGTGAACGACCTCGTTCGGGCCGTCGGCTTCCGTCAGTCGGCGGCGAACCTGACGTGCGTCGTCGGGTTCGGTGCCACGTTCTGGGACGCGGTCCGCCCGCCCGGCGCACCCCGTCCCGACGGGTTGCACCCGTTCCGCGCCGTGCAGGGTGCGGCCCACGACGCGCCCTCCACCCCGGGCGACGTGCTGTTCCACGTGCGCGCCGACCGTGCCGACCTCACGTTCGAGCTCACGCGGCAGGTCATCGCCGCGCTCGGCGACGCGGTGCGCGTCGAGGACCACGTGACCGGCTTCCGCTACTTCGACTCTCGTGACCTGCTCGGCTTCGTCGACGGCACCGAGAACCCGACCGGGCGCTCGGCGGTCGGCGCCGCCCTCGTGACGGACGGGCCGTTCGCGGGCGGCAGCCATGTCGTGGTGCAGAAGTACGTGCACGACCTCGACGCGTGGGGCGCGCTCCCCGTCGAGGCGCAGGAGCGCATCATCGGGCGCACCAAGCTCGACGACGTCGAGCTCGCGGACGACGTGCAGCCGCCGGACTCGCACGTCTCGCTCAACACGATCGTCGACGACGACGGCACGGAGCGGGACGTCCTGCGCGACAACATGGCGTTCGGCGACCCGGCCTCGGGGGTGTTCGGCACGTACTACATCGCGTACGCGGCCGACGTGAGCATCATCGAGCGCATGCTCGACCGCATGTTCGTCGGCGACCCGCCCGGCCGGTACGACCACATCCTCGACGTGTCGACGGCGCTCACGGGGACGTCGTTCTTCGTCCCGTCCCTCGACCTGCTCGAGTCGCTGGCCGACGACGCGCCCGAGGACGCGGGCACCGTCGCGCCCGAGGACGCGACGCCCGTCGTCGACCCGCCCGCGCCCGCCACCACCACCGCACCCGAGGCCGGCTCGCTCGCCATCGGGTCCCTGAAGGGAGAACCGTCATGAGCACCTCGGACCCGGACCTGGCCACGGTCACCCCGTCGAGCGGCGCCGGGGCACCGGGCGCGTCGAACCTGCACCGATGGCTCGCTCCCGTGACGGACGTGGCCTGGGCGGAGATCGCCGACGAGGCGCGGCGCACGTTCGTGCGCAACGTCGCCGGCCGCCGCGTGGTCGACGTGACGGGACCGCTGGGCTTCGGCACGGCGTCGGCGCGCACGGGCCACCTCACCGACGTCGAGGCGCCGCACGAGGGAATCCGGGCGCGGCTGCGCGAGGTGATCCCCCTCGTCGAGCTGCAGGTCCCCTTCACGGTGTCGCGGCAGGCGGTCGACGACGTCGCGCGCGGGTCGAAGGACTCGGACTGGCAGCCCGTCAAGGACGCCGCGACAGCGCTCGCCCGCGCGGAGGACCGCGCGGTGTTCGAGGGGTACGCGGCCGCAGGCATCACCGGCATCGGCCCCGGGTCGGACAACCCGGCGATCGCGGTCCCGGCCGACCCCCGCGACCTGCCCGACGCCGTCGCGCAGGCACAGACCGAGCTGCGGCTGGCGGGCGTGGAGGGACCGTACGCGCTGGTGCTCGACGCCGACCTGTACACCGCGGTGTCCGAGACGCGCGACCACGGGTACCCGATCCGCGAGCAGCTCGAGCGGATGGTGCAGCGCGACATCGTGTGGGCGCCCGCCCTGCGCGGCGGGTACCTGCTCACCACGCGCGGCGGCGACCACGAGCTCACGCTCGGGCAGGACGTGTCGATCGGGTACCTCGACCACACCGCCACCGAGGTGCGCCTGTACCTGTTCGCGTCGCTCACGTTCCAGACGTACACCGCCGAGGCGTCGGTGCACCTCACGCGCTGACCGGCGGGGGATCACCGCTCGGCCGGCTCAGCCCGGCACCAGCACGTACGGCGCCGCGAGCACGAGCAGCACCACGCACGCCCCCGCGACCGCCATGGACAGCGCGAACGGCGCGCGGCTGCGCGGGCGGGCGAGGCCGACGGCGCCCGCGCAGACCCCGAGCGCGCCGGCGAGCGCCCCGCCCGCCCACGCCGCGACGTCGGGCGGCCCGGGAGGCGCGGCGACGACGAGCACGGACGCCCCGCACAGCAGCACCGGCGCGAGGACGGCGCTCGCCCGCCGCCCCAGCCGGTGCGGCAGCCCGCGCACACCGGTCGCGGCGTCGTCCTCGAGGTCCGGCAGCGTGTTGGCCACGTGCGCACCCATGCCGAGCAGCGCCGCAGCGGCCACCGCCCACGGCGCGGGCCGGCCCTCCCCCGGCGCCGCGAGCACGACGAACACCGCGAG
The DNA here is from genome assembly GCA_964521905.1 of uncultured Cellulosimicrobium sp. Lineage (GTDB taxonomy): Bacteria > Actinomycetota > Actinomycetes > Actinomycetales > Cellulomonadaceae > Cellulosimicrobium. Next base: position 4,955 of record CAZFUQ010000088.1, on the reverse strand, counting down.
CAGCCCGAACGAGAGCGCGTACGGGGCCCACGACCACCACGTCGCCTTGAGCACCGCGTCGTACGCCCACGCGCTCGCGACCGCGACGACGTGCACCAGCCCCGGCACGATCCCCGTCGCGAGCGACAGCGCGACGCACACGGCGAGGGCGACGAACGCCGCGACGCGCAGGGTCGCGGGCGCGACCAGCCCCCGCACCACGGGCTTGTCCGCGCGCCCCACCGCCAGGTCGCGCGGCGCGTCCAGCCAGTCGTTGCACCACCCGACGGAGAGCTGGCCCGCCAGGACGGCGAGGGTGACGAGCGTCGTCGTGCGCACCCCGGCACCGATCCCGGCGGACAGCGCGAACGCGAAGGCCGTCACCGCGACCGTGGGCGCGGCATGGCTCGCGAGCACGAGACCGCGCACGTGGCCGAGCGACGTCGCCATGGCCGCAACCTAGCCCGGTGGCCGTGTCCCCGCCCGAGCGGGCGAGGCGGGCCGGTGGGACGATGCGGGCATGTCGCGCGTCGTCGCCGTCGGGACCGCCCTACCCGACCATGCGTACCGCCAGGACGAGATCTCCCGGGTCACGAGCGAGCTGCTCGCCGACGACCCGAGGCGGCGTGCGCTCACGCGCCGCCTGCACGCGAACGCGGGCGTGCAGACCCGCCACCTCGCGCTCCCCCTCGACGCGTACGCGGGGCTGACCTTCGGGTCGGCCAACGACGCGTTCCTCGCGCTCGGGACGGACCTGGCCGAGCGCGCGTGCCGGTCGGCGCTCGCCGACGCCGGGTTGCGCCCCGACGAGTTGGACCACGTCGTCCTGACCACCGTGACCGGTGTGGGCGCCCCCACGCTCGACGTGCTCGTCGCCGCCCGGCTCGGGCTGCGGCCCGACGTGCGCCGCACGCCCTCGTTCGGCTGGGGGTGCGCCGGGGGTGCCGCGGGGCTGGCCCGCGCGGACGACCTGCTGCGCGGGCGCCCGCGCGACGTCGCGCTCCTCGTCGCGGTCGAGCTGTGCTCGCTCACGCTCCAGCGCGGCGACCCGTCGACCGCGAACCTCGTCGCGTCCGGGCTGTTCGGCGACGGCGCGGGGGCCGCGGTCCTCGTCGGCGACGAGCACCCCCTCGCGCGGCGCCGCGGCCCGCACTCCCCCGCGCCGGGGCACGCGGCGAGCCCGACCGGCGCGCGCGTCGTCGACTCGCGCTCCCACCTGCACCCGGGCACCACGGCCGACCTGGGGTGGCGGGTCACGGACACCGGGTTCGAGATCGTGCTGTCCGCGCGCCTGCCGGAGCTCATCGGCGCGCACCTGCTCGGCGACGTCAAGGCGCTGCTCGCCGAGCACGACCTGGAGCCCGCCGACGTCGGCGCGTGGGTCGTGCACGCGGGCGGCCCGCGCGTGCTCGACGCCGTGCGCGACGCGCTCGACCTCACCGAGGACGACCTCGCCACGAGCCGGGCGTCGCTGCGCGACGTCGGGAACCTGTCCTCGGCGTCGGTGCTGCACGTGCTCGCGACGACGCTGCGCCGACCCGTCGCGCACGCCGACGCACCGCGCGGCGCGCCCGCGGTGCTCATGGCGTTCGGGCCCGGCGTGAGCACCGAGCTCGTGCTGCTGCGCCTCGAGGGCGCCGGGCGGCGGCCGGGACGGGGACCCGGGCGAGGACCGGGCCAGGAGGACGGCGAGGGAGCGACGGCATGAGCCTCGCGTGGTACGTGGTGCTCGTCGGGGCGACCGGGCTCGAGCGGCTCGCCGAGCTCGTCGTCTCGGCGCGCAACGCGCGCTGGTCGTTCGCGCGCGGCGGCGTCGAGACGGGGCGCGGGCACTTCCCCGCGATGGTCGCGCTGCACACCGGGCTGCTGCTCGCGTGCGTGGGCGAGGCGTGGCTCGCCGACCGCCCCTTCCTGCCGTGGCTCGGCTGGCCCATGCTCGTGCTCGTCCTCGCGAGCCAGGCGCTGCGCTGGTGGTGCATCGCGACCCTCGGGCCGCGCTGGAACACGCGCGTCATCGTCGTGCCGGGACTGCCGCTCGTGGACCGCGGGCCGTACCGGTGGCTGCGCCACCCCAACTACGTCGCGGTCGTCGTCGAGGGGATCGCGCTGCCGCTCGTGCACTCGTGCTGGGTCACCGCGATCGCCTTCACGGTGCTCAACGCCGTGCTGCTCGCCCGGTTCCGCATACCCGCGGAGGAGCGCGCTCTCGCCCTCGCCACCGGGCCGGCTGCGGGCCAGGCGCGTTGAGCGCCCCCGGCCGCACCGACGTCCTCGTCGTGGGCGGCGGGCCCGTCGGCCTCGCCGCCGCGCTGCACGCCCGCCGCGCGGGGTACGACGTCCTCGTGATCGACCGGCGCACGGGCGTCATCGACAAGGCGTGCGGCGAAGGGCTGCTGCCGGGCGCGCTCGCCGCCGTGCTCGACCTCGGCGTCGACCCGCCCGGGCACGTGCTGTCAGGCATCAGCTACCGCGACGCGCGCCGGCACGCGGACCACGCGTTCACCGCCGGACCGGGCCGCGGCGTGCGACGCACCGCCCTGCACGCCGCGCTGCGCGACCGCGCGCTCGCCGAGGGCGTCGTCGTCGAGCACGGAACGCTGCGCGCGCTGCGCCAGGACGCGCGCGGCGTGGACGCCGACATCGACCGCGCGGGCAGCCCTCGCACCCTGCGGGCGGACTGGGTGCTCGGGTGCGACGGGCTGCACTCCACGGTGCGCCGGCTGGCCGGTCTCGAGGTGCCCGCCCACGGTCGCGCCCGGTTCGGGCTGCGCACGCACTACCGCGTCGCGCCGTGGACCGACCTCGTCGAGGTGCACTGGGCCGCGGCCGCCGAGGCGTACGTGACGCCCGTCGCCCCCGACGTCGTCGGCGTCGCGGTCCTCGGGCCGCGCGGACCGGTGGACCCGGGCGTGTTCGGCGAGCTCGCGGGACGCCTGCGGGGCGCACCCGTGCTCGGCCGGGTCCGCGGCGCGGGTCCGCTGCGCCAGCGTGCCCGACGCCGCACGGCCGGGCGGGTGCGCCTCGTCGGGGACGCGTCGGGGTACGTCGACGCGCTCACGGGCGAGGGCGTGCGCGTCGGCCTCGCCCAGGCCGAGGCCGTGGTCCGCCACCTGGACGACGCGGCGGCGTACGAGCGGGCGTGGGCGCGCGCGACCCGCGACTACCGCGTCCTGACGAGCGGGCTGCTCGCGTGGGCCGCCAGCCCCGCACGGGGTGCGATCGTCCCTGCCGCGAGCGCCGCGCCCTGGCTCTACGGGGCGGTCGTCGAGCGCCTCGCCCGGTGATGCCACCCACGTGGTGACGGCCCACGGTGACGGCACGCCACCGTAGGATCGGCGCGTGGCACGGTCGCAGCAGCGCGTGGGGGCGGGCTCGCACGGCCAGTGGTCCGCCCTCGTCGCGGGCGTCGTCGCGATCGGCGCGGTCGAGGGCGTCATGGTGCACCTCGTCGCCGGGGCGCTGCTCCCGCCCGTCGCCGCGCTCGTCACGGACCTGGTCCTGGGGCTCGCGACCCTCGTGGTGCTCCTCGCGCTCGCCTCTCCCCTGTGGTCGTCCTACCGGCTCGGCCCGGACGCCCTCACGGTCAGGTTCGGATGGGTCGGGAGCGTCGCCGTGCGGCGCGCGGACGTCCGGGGGGCCTCGCTCCACACGGGCACGGCCGCACGGCCGGTCGAGCTCGGCGTCGGTCACGACGACGAGCTCCGCGTCGCGTCGTTCGTGCGCTCGACCGCGTCGCCCGTCGTCCGGCTCGAGCTCGCCGCGCCGGTCACCGCCCGGGTCGCCGGGACGCGCCGTGTCCCCGCCACGGCGGTCCTCGTGAGCGTCGACGACCCCGGCGTGCTGCTCGCGCTCGCGCCGTAGCTGTTGACGTGCAGCGCAGATCGCGCGGACCCGCCGCTGTACCTTGCACGACCTCGGGCGTGTCGGTCGGGTCGCGCAGGGTTGGTTGCACCCAGCGGTCCCACGGCGGCGGAAGAGGGCGTGTCTCGTGGCCGCGTGAGCCATAGGGTGATGGCTCGTCAGACGGCGTCGGCGCGGGTAGGCGGTGGCCTGTAGCGTCGCCGAGATGGAACGCTCCGAGATCTTCGACATCGCCCACCTGCGCCATCCGATCGGGGCGCCGGTGGCGCCCGAGCGGCTACGCGAACTGGTCGGCTGGCTGAGCCCGAGCGACGGCGCCCGCGCCGTTGACCTCGGGTGCGGCGAGGGCGAGTGGCTGCAGGAGCTGCTGCTCGCCCACCCCGGAATCACCGGCGTGGGGATCGACCACATGCTCCCGGCCTCTGCCGCCCGGCGTGCCGAGGAGCGGAAGCTGAGCGACCGGGTGCGCTGGATCGAGACGGATGCCGCCACCTGGGACGACGGGGTCTTCGACGTGGTGCTGTGCATCGGTGCAAGCCACGCCTTCGGCGGGCTGGAGGACATGCTGGCCGCCGTCCGGCGGCACCTGCGCCCCGGTGGCCAAGCGCTGATCGGTGACAGCATCTGGGAGGGCGCCCCGTCGGCTTCTGCGCTGGCAGCGCTCGAGGTTTCCGTCGACGCCTATCCCGACCTCGCCGGCTTCGTGCGGGCCGTCCACGAGCACGGGTTCGAGCCGTCGTACGGGCACGTCAGCACGTTGGCCGAGTGGGACGACTACCAGTTCAGCTGGACCGGGTCGCTCGTCGACTGGGCCGTGCGGGAGGCCCCGACGACCGAGGATCGCGACCAGGCACTTGCCGCTGCACGTGAGAATCGCGATGCCTGGCTGAGCGGCGCACGACGCGAACTAGGGTTTGCCACCTTCGTCCTGCACGACATCGCCGTCAGCACGCGTGACTGACCGGCGTGCACGTCGCTGTCACGTGATGACTGCAGCCGTACTGCCGGACGCCGCCGCCGCCGCACACGTCGCGCGTACGCCTGTGGTTGCTCAGGCATAGCACTCCCCATGCAGCATGTGTGCAGGATTCTGCAATCTAGGCTGCACGTCGACA
>CAZFUQ010000087.1:13266-13952 GCA_964521905.1 uncultured Cellulosimicrobium sp. | reverse complement strand
CGTGCTCTGGTCGATCGTCGGGGTCGTGGGGTCGTAGGTGAACCGCGAGACGGTCCGGTAGCCGACGCGACGCTCACGGTCGATGTTCTCGTGCGGCATCCAGTACACGTACAGCCAGTGGTTCGTCGCGAAGTCGGGGTCCGGCACGATGCCGAGCAGCCCCTCCTCGTTCTTCACGAGCTCGTCGCCGCTGCCACGGTTGCCCATGACGTCGAGCGTCGTGAGCAGCTTCGCGTCACCGGTCTCCGGGTCCCACTGGTGGATCGTGCCGCAGCCCAGGCCCACGTTCGGGTCGCTCCACGGGACGATCGGGCCGGTCGCGCAGGCGCCACGGCCGATGTAGAAGACCGTGCCGTCGGGCGCGATCGTCAGGCCGTGCTGCTCGCCGTTCTGGTCCAGCGTGCCGGCCGTGTTCACCTGGGACAGGCGCTCGGCCGTGTAGTTCGACGCGATGGTCGCCTGGCAGTCGCCGCGCACGACGCCCGTCGTCCACTGCAGCGCGCCGAGCAGGTGCGTGCGGAACGTCTCGTCCTGCCAGCTCTCGGGCGTGCCGCCCAGGCCGGTGAAGAACGAGCGGCCGCCGTCGTAGTCGCGGCACCAGGAGAGGGGCTGGAACGGGTTGGTCGTCGGGTCGGCGTCGGGGCTGGGCTCGAGCGTCGCGACCGTGTGCACGTCACCGGTCGGGT
>CAZFUQ010000087.1:0-13256 GCA_964521905.1 uncultured Cellulosimicrobium sp. | reverse complement strand
CGACCGTGCGCTCCTCGAGCGGGATCTCCGGGTCGGGCTGCTCGACGGAGTCGGGGCCGAAGACGGAGAACTCGGCGAGCTGGATCTCGGCGTCGCCGGAGTTCGCGGTGACGTCCAGCCGGTACCAGCCGTACTCGGTCTCGCTCCCGACGTCGAACGTGCGCGGCTGGAAGCGCTGCGGGAAGTCCTCGTCGGTGCGCGTGTCGAGGTCGACCCACGTCTGGCCGTCGGTCGAGCCCTGGACCTTCCAGTTCTTCGGGTCACGTCCGGCGGAGTCGTTCGCCGACGTGATGCCGTACTTCACGAGCGCGACGGGCTGCTCCATGCGCAGCGTGAGCTGGCCCGTGCGGGCGAACGTCAGCCACTTGGTGCCGGGGTCGCCGTCGACGGCCTTGGCCGGCGTCTCGGCGGCCGGGCTGCGGCCGGTGCCGGTCGCCTCGGCGACCTTCTCCGCCGTCATCGTCGCGCCCTTGATCCGGGCGCCGACGAGGCCTTCGAACCACTTCGACGCCTCCTGGGCGCGCGCGGCGTCGCGCACGCCCAGGAAGCCGCCGCCGGAGTTGATGTACGCCTGGAGCGCGGCCTCCTGCTCGCCGCTCAGCTCGATGCCCTCCGAGGAGAGCATGACGACGCCGCGGTACTCGCCGAGCGTCGCCTGGCTGATCATCGCGGGGTCGGACGTCGCCTCGACGTCGAACCCGCCCGCGACACCCAGCTCGGTCAGCGCCGCGACCGCGGCGACGACCGGGTCGGCCTGCTCGTCGGGCGCCCCGTGGAAGACGAGCACGCGCACCGGCGCGCCCGCCACCGCGGTGGCCAGGGACGCCGTCGGGACGGCTCCGCTCGAGGCGACCGCGGCGCTCGTCGGTGCGGTGACGCCGGGCTGGGCCGACGCCGGGAGGACCGCGGCGCTCGCGACGAGCGCTGCGCTCGTGAGGCCGACGGTCATGGCCAGTAGTGCTCCCGGTCGGGAGCGTCCCCTCGTGGGGGACGTCGATCGTCTGGACTGCACTCTCCAACTCCTTCGTCATCGGTGCGGCGCTCCCGGGCGGGCCGGGAGCCGATCGTGCGGCGCAGGTCGGGCCGGTGGCCCGTCCGGCCCGCGTCAGTGGCCGGCGTGTCCCGTGAGGTCGACGACGGCCGGGCCGGTCCCTCCCGCGGTGTCGTCGGTCGTGGTCGTGGCGCCGGACGGCGCCGACGTGGTGTGGCTGCCGTGGCCCTGGAACCGGTCGATGGAGTCCTGCGCGCCCGGCGGCATCGAGCCGTCGGCGTTGCGCACGAGGAAGATGCCGGCCATCCCGCCGTCGGAGTGGAACTGGACGTGGCAGTGGTACATCCACGCCCCGGGCCCCACCCCGAGCCCGGCGACGACCTGGAACCCGAACGCGTCCCCCGGGTTGAGGTCCCGGTTGTCCACGACCTGGCTCGTGTCGTACTGGTCCGCGAGCAGGCCGGTCCGGTTGTTCGCCCAGCGGTGGGCGTGCAGGTGGAAGGTGTGGAGCTGGTTCCCGTGGCCGATGCAGATGAACTCGACGCGCTCGCCGAGCTTCGCCTCGTACATCGGGGTGTCGGGGGCGACCTTGTTGTTGATCGTCATGTCGTTGAAGACCATCGTGAACTGCTTCTGGGGCAGCACGTCGCCGACCCGGCGCACGACGAGCGCGCCGTAGAGGCCGGCGGCGAGCCCCTGCGTGCCGTGGTCGCCCCACGCGTGGTCGTGGTAGTGCCAGTACCCGGCGCTGCCCGGCATCCAGATGCCGCGGTCGCGCGCCATCTTGACGGTCGACCAGACGTAGGTCCGCGTCTCGCCCGGCTCGTTGAACGAGTTGTTGAACGTGCTGCCGTCGCTGTTCACGTCGTAGTTCACGCCGTGCGGGTGGATCGACAGGCGCTTGTCCGTCGTGTTGACCAGCGTGATCTCGAGGGTCTCGCCCTCCCACATCTCGAGGATCGGTCCGGGGACCGTGGCCTTGCCGGGCTCGAGCCCGTAGCCGACGAGCGTGTCGGAGATCCGCTCGGCGTACATCGTGATCTGCCGGACGGTCGTGCTCGCGGCGACGGGGGCCGCGGCGGCCGAGCCCGCCGCCGAGCCCGCCGGGCCGGCAGGCACCGCGGCGACGCTGCCCTGCGCGCCGAGCAGGAGCGCGATCGCCGGGCTCGTGGCGACGACGCCCGCGCCCGCGATGAGGGCGCGTCGCGAGAGCGACCGTGGTGGGGGGTCGGTCTCGGTCGGGTCGGTCGTGGTCGTCGGGTCCGTCATGGGTCTCCTTCCGGACGGGCGTCCCGGGCCGTCGCCGGCGCCGGGCACGCCGCGCAACGGTCCCGTGGGTCCGTGCTGGGGGCGCGCTCGGGCGCACGACGGCGGCCCGCGCGTCGGTGCGCGGTCCCGGGTCGTCGGGGGGTCGGGTGGTGGGTCGGACTACGTGAGGTCGGGAGGCCGCCCGCAGGCGCGCGAGAGCGCTCCCTGGCGCAGGGCTACGGTCGGTCGGGTCAGGGACGTGCAGGTCGGACGCGATGCATGGACGGGGCTCGACGCACGACCGGGTGGGAGTCCGGCCGGGGACGAGGTCCGGGGCCACCGTGGCCCCGCCGGGACACGCGTCGGTGCGTGCCGCTCGGTGTCGGTCCGGACGCGAAGCTCCCCTGCGCCGTCGTCCGGTCCCCTGGTCGGTCCAGGGGCAACGAGACTCATGACACCGCAATCGGACAGCGGTGTCAACCATCACACGAAAGTTGTGTCGACAACAAGCAAAAGTCGCCGCTTCATCGACAGTTCCGCGCGAGGCACGCCACGCCGCCGCCGGGACAACCACCGAGCGCGTGCCCGGCTGGTCGCCGAGCACGACCCAGCCCGCGCTCGAGCATGACATTGCGGTCGCTATCGGGCCGATAACGACCGCAATGACGTGTTCGGCGGATGGGGGGTGGGCGAGGCCAGCGGCGTCGTGACGACGGGTGCGGAGCGCCCCGGGGTGCCACTACCCTCGCAGGATGCCGTCATCGAGGACCGCCCCAGCCGTCGTCGTCGCAGGACTGCTCACCGCGGTGCTGTGGGTCGTGACCGGCCAGATCGCCGACTGGCTCTACGCCGGGACGGCCGACCTGCTGCCCGGCGCCGTGCTGCGGGCGGCGCTGCCCCACCCGACCGGGCTCGTGTCCGGCGGCGAGCCGCTCTCCGGCGGGACGATCCTCGCCGCGGTGCTCGCCGGCGCCGTGGGCGCGCTCGGCACGTACCTCACGCTGCGCCGCCTGCCGTCCGGGGCCGGGCGCTGGGCCACCTTCCTCGCCGTGTGGTTCTCCGTCGTCGCGGCCTCTGCGCTCGCCGGGTCCGCGGCCTGGTTCGCCGGGATCACGCTCCCGTGGACGGCCGAGATGTTCGAGGAGTTCGTCTCGGCCGCGTTCGGCGGGTACTGGGGGCTCGGGAACGGCGTCCTGGTCGCCGTCGCGGTCGCGGTGACGCGCGACCTCGTCGACCGCCACGACGACCCCGCCGGGACGCGGCACACCCGCACGCCGACGCGCGTGCGCGCCTGGCCCGCCGCGCTCGCCGCGGGCCTGGCGACGGGACTGCTGTGGGCGGGCGCCGGCGTCGCGCGCACCCTGGTCCCCGTCCCGGTCGACCCGCAGACCTCCTGGGGGATCGCGCGCGACGTCCTCCTGCTCCCCGCGGCCCGCATCGCCGTCGACCTGGACGACCTCCGGGCCCATCCCCTCCAGCTCGTCCTGCCCGTCGTCGCCGGGCTCGTCGTCGCGGTCCTCACCGCTCTCTCGACCCGTCGGCTGCCCCCGGCCGAGGGCCGCTGGCCACTGCTCCTCGCGGTGTGGCTCGCGTGCGTCCTCGGGTCGTCGCTCGCGGCGGTCGTCCCGCTCGTCGTCTCGGCCGTCCAGGCCGGGGGCGCCCTGCCCGACGCCGGTCGCACCCTCCCCGTGCTCGAGGCCGGCATGGCCTGGGGCCTGGTGTGCGGGGTCGTCGTGGCGCTGCTCGCGGTCGTCGTCCACGGGTACGCCGGGCCCTTCCGCGACGCCGGCGAGCCGGCGGACGAGCCGTGGCCCGCGCCGTCGGGCACGGCCGACCCCGTCGCGGGCGAGAGCGCGGGAGATCCGGCGGGCGGGGGCGGCACGGCCGGGGGCGAGGAGCCGGCCCCGGACGCGCGCGAGCGCGACGAGGTCCCGGCGAGCGCCTGAGGGCGCGGGGCTACAGGGCGCCGACCGCGGCCGCGACCGCGATCCCCGCCCCGCCGAGCGCCACGACCCCGCCGAGGATCGCGGCGGCGAGCCCGATCTTCACGGAGGACGACATCCTCTCCTTCAGCCCGAGGCTCTTCGCCGCGTCGTCGACGATCCTCCGGCCCGTCGACGAGGAGCAGGCGTACCGCACGACCGGACCGACGGTGCCGTCCTGCCGGCCGGCCACGACGGTGCGGCTCGAGTAGCCCCAGCTCTTCCCCTGGAACGTGGAGGCCTGCAGCCGCGCCCCGACGCGCGGCACCGGGCCGCCCTGCGCCCCGACGGTCCACTCGAGCGCGCGGTGCCGGTCGGTCGTCGCGTACCGCCCGTCGGGCGTCACCTGCACGACGTGCTCGTACGTCTCGCGCAGCCCGCTCGCCGACAGGACGCCCCACCAGCGCGCGTCGGCGAGGTCGAGGAGCAGCGTGAACCCGTCCGGGCAGGGGTCGACGACGCGGTAGGGCGTCTGCTCGATGCGCCGCCCGACGGCGGCGGCGAGGTCTGCGGCGTCCGGCATGGCCCACAGCGTACGGGCCCCCGTCTACCGGTCGGCGCCGGAGAGCAGCTCCTCGGAGACCTTGCGCACGAGCTCGTCGACGTCGGGCTCGTGGTCCCACCCGGCGACGTACCGCGCCAGCCGGTCGCGCTCGGCCTCGCGCAACCGCCCGGCGGCGGCGAGACCGGCCCCGGTCGCGGTGACGGTGTCGCCGTCGACCGTGACGAGGCCGCGCTCCGCGAGCGAGCCGGCGACGTCGCGCACCCGCGCCGCGGTCGCGCCCGACCGCCGGGCCATGGCCGCGACCGATCGCGGCCCCTTGAGCGCCGCGCGCGTGAGCATCCAGCACTCGCCCGGCTCGAGGCCGACCTGCCCGGAGATGATGCGGTACACCGCGAGCGGGTTGCGCGCGCCGACGCGCCGCCACAGGATCAGCCGCAGCTCCTCGAGCGACGTCCGGCTCGACGGGAGCGCGAACGCCTCCCCCGCAGCGTGCCCGGCGACCTCGCCGGGGGCCGGGGAACCGGCGTCCCGGGTCGTGCCGCGCAGCGTCGTCTCGGGCAGGAACCACGTGAGGGCGAACGCGAGGGCAGCGACCGGCACGGCCCACAGGAACACGGTGTGCAGGGACTCCGCGTACCCGTCGAGGAACCAGTCCTGGACGTCCGCCGGGCACCCGGCGAGGCCGGTGGTCGACTCGGAGAGCGTCGTCGCGCCGCACGGTCCGACCGCGTCCGCGGGCGGGTCCGCGCCGAGGTTCGCCGTGAGGCGGTTCGCGAAGATCGTGCCGAACACGGCGACGCCGATGGACGACCCGATGCTCCGGAAGAAGGTCGCGCCGGACGTGGCGGTGCCCAGGTCGCGGTACTCGACGGCGTTCTGCACCGCCAGGATCAGGACCTGGTTGATCATGCCGAGCCCGAGGCCGAGGACGAACATGCTGATCCCGGCCTCGAGGGTCGACGTCTCGCGCCCCAGGAGCGACAGGAGGTAGAGCCCGACGCCGGTGACGGCCGAGCCCACGACGGGGAAGACCTTGTACCGGCCGGTGCGGGAGATGATCAGCCCGGACCCGATCGAGGTGAGCAGCAGGCCGAGCATCATGGGCGTCATCTCGAGACCGGAAGCCGTGGGGCTCGATCCCCTGACCCGCTGCAGGTAGAGCGGCAGGTACGTGATCGCACCGAACATGGCGAAGCCCGCGGCGAAGCCGATGACGGACGCGACCGAGAACACGCGGTTGCGGAACAGCCGCAGCGGGAGCACCGGCTCGGCGACCCGCTGCTCCACGACGACGAACGCGACGAGCGCCAGCAGCCCGATCGCCGCGAGCCCGTAGACCTCCGGCGAGCTCCATCCCCAGGTCGTGCCGCCGAGGCTCGTGATGAGGACGATCGACGTCGCGACCGTCCCGATGAGGACGATGCCCGCGTAGTCGATGCTCGGCCGCTTCGACGTGGCGATGCGCGGCAGGACGGCGATGACCGTCACGAGCGCCACGACCCCGACGGGCACGTTGATGTAGAACACCCACTGCCACGACAGGTTGTCGACGAAGAACCCGCCGAGCAGCGGGCCCGCCACGGACGCGACCCCGAAGACCGCGCCGAAGAACCCCTGGTACCGGCCGCGCTCGCGCGGGGGGACGACGTCGCCGACGATCGCCTGCGACAGGACCATGAGCCCGCCGCCACCCACGCCCTGCAGCGCGCGCCACGCGACGAGCTGACCCATGTTCGTGGACGTCCCGGCGAGGACCGACCCCACGAGGAAGATGACGATGCACGCGATGAACAGCGGCTTGCGCCCCACGAGGTCGCCGAGCTTCCCCCACAGGACGGTCGTCGCGGTCGACGCGAGCAGGTAGGCCGTCACGACCCACGAGAGGTGCTCGGCGCCGCCGAGGTCGGAGACGATGGTCGGCAGCGCGGTCGCGACGATCGTCTGGTCGAGCGCGGCGAGCAGCATGGCGAGCATGAGGGCGCCGAAGATCACGTAGACCCTGCGCTTCGGGAGCTCCCCCGCGCCCGGCGTCGGCTCGCCCACGTCGCCTCCCCCGTCGCGTACGGCTGCTCGTCGCAGGATCGCACGGCGCGGGACGGGGCGCTCGGGAAGGGCCCGGTCGCCCGGGAGGGGCGGGCACGCGGGGAGGTCGTCGGGCCCGACGCCGTTCCGCGCCCGGCCACACGATCGTCACCTGGGCGTCGTCGGCCCGAAACCGGGGCGCCCTAGCGTCGGCTGTGACCAGCAGACCGGGACGACCGGAGGGCACAGCGACGATGACCCTGACGATCACGCTCGTACGACACGGGCAGACCTACCTCAACGCACGACGGCACCTGCAGGGGTCGTGCGACTCCCCCCTCACCCGCACCGGCCGCGCCGGCGTGCGCGTCACCGCGCAGCACCTCGCGCGGCACGACTTCACCACCGCCTACTCCTCGCCGCAGGGCCGCGCGGTCCTCACCGCGATGGAGATCCTGCGCCACCACCCCGACCTCCCGCTCACGGTCGACCACGACCTGCGCGAGCTCTCGTTCGGGTCGTTCGAGCGCCGTCCCGAGGCGCACCTCGACGCGATCGAGCCGTGGGCCGAGCTCGTGCCGCGCGTCCTCGCCGGCACCCATCCGGGCGTCGGCGGGGGCGAGTCCGGCCGCGCGTTCATGACGCGCGTGCGCGACGTGTTCACCCGCGTCGTCGCCGCGCACGACGACGCGTCGCGCCCGGGTGCGACGCAGGACGAGCACGTGCTCGTCGTCGGGCACGGGCTCACGCTCGGCGCGTGGCTCTCGACGCTCGCCCCGGCAGGCCTCGTCGCGCTGCCGAACGCGTCCGTCTCGACGGTCGAGGTGACCGACGGCGTCGCGCGGGTCGTCGCGGCCGGCGTCGACGTCGCCGGGCACGGGCACGTCGCCGCGCGACCGGCGCCCGCGAGCGCCACCGTCCCGGTCTGACGTCGCCCCGACGCCCGGGTGCGTGGGTCCCCGGATCACCGGCCCGTGGCGCGGCGGCCGGCGCGCGCCCGCGCGTCGTCGTGCGCCGCGCGCAGGAGGTCGAGCACGAGCGCCGTCGTGCGCTCGCCGGGGTTCACGACGGCGGCCCACCCCAGCGCGCCGTAGACCGGGTGCGGTAGGACGACGTCGGTCGCGGCGACCTCGGACGGCTCGCCGGCACGCGGGTCGGTGCCGAGGAGCTCGCGGAACCGTGTGCGTCCGACGTGCACGCCGACCCTCCAGCGACCCTCCTCGTCGAGACGCGAGGCGGCGTCGTCCGGGTAGTCCTTGGTGACGACGGTGCCGTAGGGCTGCCCGTGCGGGACCGTCCCGTCGGGCGCGTGGTAGAAGAAGTGGTCACCCACCGCGATCTCGGGGAACGGGCCCCCGGGCTCGGGCGACAGCACGAGGACCCCGTCGAAGGATCGGACGGTGCGCAGGATCTGTTCCATGATGGTCATGGTTCGAGTGTGGGCTTGAAGTGCTTCTGGAGGGTCGGTGGTCCGATGGGCTCGACGGGAGCGGCGCCACCGCGACTGCGGACGTCGGACGTCGCGCGCGCGTCGGGCTGGTCCGTCCAGCAGGTGCGCGACCTCGAGCGCCTCGGCGTCCTGCCGCCCGCGGGGCGCGCGCCGAACGGGTACCGCCGGTTCACCGACGAGCACGTCCTCGCGCTGCGCGCCTACCGCGGGCTCGCGGCCGCCGTGGGGCCGGTCGTCGCGCGCCGGACCCTGCGCGACGCGCGGGTGCTCCCCCTCGACGAGGCGGCCGCGCTCGTCGGCGCGCTGCACGTGACGCTCGCGTGCGAGCGCGAGCAGGCGCTCGCCGCCCGGCGCGCGCTCCTCGCCGTCGGTGCCGAGCCGAGCGAGGTCGCGCGCCCGGACGCCGGGGGTGCCGCCCTCACCATCACGCAGCTCGCCGCCGCGCTGGGCGTCCGTGCGTCGACGCTGCGCTTCTGGGAGAAGGAGGGCCTCGTGGCCCCCGAGCGGGTCGGGACGCGGGGCGGGTCGGTGTCGGCCCGCCTCTACCCGCCCGCGGCGGTCCGCGAGGCCCGCATCACCGCGGCGCTGCGTGCCGCCGGGTACCGGGTCCCGGACGTGCGGCGCGCGATCGAGGCGCTGCGCGGGACCACCGGGCCGACCGCCGTCGCCGACCCGCTCGCCGCGCTCGACGCGCGTCTGGACACGATCGGCCGGCGGACCCTCGCGCTCCTGGCGGCCGGGACCGACGTCGCGCGCCTGCTGAGGTACTCCGGGTAGCCGCGCGCGGCGGGTGCCGCCCGGGTCAGGGCGCGAGGAAGCGGCGACGCTCTGCGCGGGCCGAACCGAGACCCGCCCAGCCGGCGAGGGTGAGCACGCCGCCGGCGATCCAGACCACGACGTCCCACCCCGGCGAGCCGTCCAGCCCGACGGCGCCGCCGTCCGTGGCGAGGATCGCGGCCCCGAGCACCAGGAGCGCGACGCCGACGGCGAGCAGGACCACGTCCCGCACCGTCCTGCCCGTGCTCCGCCGTGGTGCCCGCGCCGCGAGCGCCGCCCGCTCGGTGTCGGTGAGGGGCGCCGTCGGGCCGAGCGGCCGGACGCGCTCGGCACCGTGCCGGAAGCGCTCGGGGTCCTGGACTGCCTCGCCGAGCGCCGACGGCAGGCCGAGGAGGTACGCGAGGTCGGCGACGGGGTCGCCGTCCCACCGGCGCGCGTCGAGCAGCGCCCGCAGCCGGGCCGGGTCGCGCGGTTCGCCGAAGGTCGCGACGAGGGCCTCGTAGGCGCCCTCGGACCCGTCGGTGGAGAGGTCCGTCCAGTCCTCGTCCCAGCCGCCGTAGGCCCAGGGCCGGGCCGGCGTGCTGATCGTCCACGAGACCGACCTCCCCGTCCGCACCAGGTCGAGGACGCCCTCGTCGGGGCGCAGCCCTCGCTCGACGAGGTTGCGCGCGCGGAGCTCGGCGCCCAGGGCCGCGGCGAACGCGTCCTGCGCGTCCTCGTCCGGCTCGCCCGGTACGGGCACCGGCGGGCGCAGCGTCGCCCACACGACGGTGCGCTCGTCCGTCACGCGCACCCAGGACGACGGCGACCGCCGCACCGCCGCGCGCACGAACGCGGGATCGGCGCGCACGAGGTGGGCGACGGCGTCGGGCTGCGAGGAGTCGGTCGTGGGCAGGTCGGCGACCTCCGCGAGCGTCTCGAGCAGGTGGTCGGGGTGCCCGAGCTCCCGCAGGCGGTCCGTCGCGGCAGCAGCGGGGACCCGGAGCCCGACGAGCGCCTCGACCGCCGCGAGCGTCTCGCCGCCGTCGCCGTCGAGACGCATCGCCCCGTCCGCGAGGTCGACCGTCGTGCCGGTGCCGGGCTCGTCCGGCACCCAGGTCACGACGACCGGTCGCCCGGCGGCGTCCGTGCGCGCCGCGAGCACGGCGCTCACCCCCGCGGGCAGCTCGTCCGACGCCGCGTCGAGCTGCGCGACCCACGGCGCCTCGACCAGCGTGTCGACCCGGGCGAGCACGTCGGCGACCGTCGCCGGGGGCCCGTCGAGCGCGGCCGCGGCCCCCACGTCGAGATCGGCGTCGACCTCGGTGTCGACCTCCGCGAACGTCCAGCCCCGCGCGTCGGTCGGGCCGACGCGGCCGTGCTCGAGGCGCGCGGCGCGCAGACGGTCGACGACCTGGTCGTGGGGATGGCGGGTGACGACGTTCACGGCGGTCATGATGCCGCACGTCCGGGTCGGGGCCGTGCATCGTCTCGGCCGTGGTCAGGGGTTCTCGGGCGGCGTGTACTGGGAGAGCGTGAGGAGCGCGCCCTGCGGGTCGCGGACCTCGGCCTCGCGCGTCCACGCCGTGTCGGCCGAGGACAGGACCGTGCCACCCGCGCGCTCGGCCGCCGCGGCGGCGTCGTCCCGGTCCGCGACGGCGAACGTCACGGTGTGCCGTGCGGGACCGCCGTCGGGCAGGATGCCCGCGACGACGTCCCGGAACCCGGGTGGCGCCCCCTCCTGGTTCGCGTCGATCTCCGGGTGGACGGTCCGGGCGAGGTGGTCGCCGTAGCCCGCGACGCGCACCATCCCGGCACCGAGCTCGGGGTCGACCTCCCAGCCGAGCAGCGGCCCGTAGAAGTGCAGCGCGCGCTCGACGTCCGGTGTGTGCAGGACGCTGAAGTTCCACGTGCCCGGCTCGTTCACGCGCTGCGCGCCGAGCCGCGTCCCCGGCTGCCACAGGCGGAACGTCGCGCCCTGCGGGTCCCGCACCGACGCCGTGCGGCCCGGTGGTCCGATCGTCGTCGGGCCGGAGAGGACCTCGCCGCCCAGGTCCGGGACTCCGCGGCACGAGGCGTCCACGTCGTCGACCGCGACGTAGGTGATCCACTCCGGCACGCCCGCCCCGGACGCGATCGCGGCGACGTCCTGCCCGCCGAGCGACGCGACCGCGTACCGCTCGCCCGCCCCCGGCGGGAGCCTCTCCTCGAAGTCCCAGCCGAAGAGGGCGCCGTAGAACGCGAGCGCGGCGTCGACGTCGGGCTGCTCGGTGTCCACCCAGCACGGCACACCGTGCGGGTACGTACGGGTCGTGGGTCGGGACGACGTGGTGTCCATCTCTCCAGGCTCCCACCGTCCGCCCACGCCGTCACGGGCCGGGTGCCACCAGCCGTTCGCCCGGGCGACGGTCCTGGCGCCCGGCACCGCTCCGGGTACAGACTCGGAGGTCTGTGCTTCACCGACGACGCACAGCGCACTCCCGGTCGGCCGCGCGCCGACCGTACGGCACGCCCGAGGCGCGCCACGTCGTCCGGCCCGCGCGCCACGTCGTCCGGCCCGACGACTCCCCCATCCTCGCGCCCGCGTGCGACCCCGCGACGCCGACCGGCCCGCGACGGGTCCTCTGCCGCGCCGGGCGCTGCCGGACCTGGAGCACCCATGAGAAGACTCCGCACCGCACTGCCCACGGCCGTCGCCGCCGCGGCAGCCGCCCTCGTGCTCGTCGCGAGCCCCGCCGTCGCGCACGGCGGGAAGCACGACCCGCGCCCGCCGACCGTCACCGGCGTCGCGACCGGCCTCGTCACGCCGCTCAGCCTCGCCGTCGGGCCGAACGGGACCACGTACGTCACCCAGAACTTCCCCGGCCTCCTCACCGCGGTCGGGCCCGACGGGACGCCCACCGTGCTCTACGCGTCGCCCGACGGCGGCGAGGTGGGAGGCGTCTCCTACGAGGACCGCCGGATCACCTTCACCCAGACGCACCTGCAGGACGAGCGCCCGGTCGCGTCGCAGGTCTCGACGCTGCGCACCGACCGGGACGGCAACGCCCGGGGCGCTCCGCGCGTCCTCGCGGACACGTTCGCGTTCGAGCGGGCGAACAACCCCGACGGCGGCGTGACCTACGGCCTGCGCGACACCGACCCGGCGTGCGTCGCCCAGGTCCCGCCGGAGCCGATCCCCGGTCTCTACACCGGCATCGTCGACTCCCACCCGTACGCCACGACGACGCACCGCGGCACCACGTACGTCGCGGACGCCGGCTCGAACTCGATCCTGTCGATCAGCGAGCGCGGCCGGGTCCGCACGGTCGCCGTCCTGCCCGCCCAACCCGCGACGATCACCGCCGAGGCGGCGGCCGGCGTCGGGTGGCCGGACTGCGTCGTCGGGCAGACCTACTGGTTCGAGCCCGTGCCCACGGACGTCGAGGTGGGGCCGCGCGGCGTGCTCTACGTGACGACGCTGCCGGGCGGGCCGGAGGACGCGAGCCTCGGCGCTCGCGGCGCCGTCTACACCGTCGACCGCGATCGCGGGAAGGTGCGGCAGATCGCCTCGGGACTCGTCAGCGCGACGAACCTCGCGGTGTCGGACAAGGGCACGGTGTACGTCTCCGAGCTGTTCGGCGGCAAGATCTCCGAGGCCGGGAAGCGTGGCCCGAGCACCGTCGTCGAGGTCCTGCTGCCCGCAGGCCTGGAGTGGGACGGCAAGGGCCTGCTCGCGACGACGAACGCCCTGCCCGCCGACGAGACGTCGCCGCCCGACGGCCACCTCGTGCGCATCGGCCTCGGCAAGCACCGCGGCGGTCGCTGACCGGGGCGGCCGAGCACGACCCCCGTGCTCGGCGGGGGCGGTCGGGGCGGTGGCGGTCCGGTCAGACGGCGGACGCCCGGGCGAGCGCGGCGAGGCTCGCCCGGACGTCCGCGTCCGTCGTCGCCCAGCCGCTCACGGACACGCGCAGGACGGCACGGCCGTGCCACCGCGAACCGGACATCCACGCGGTCCCGTCCGCCAGCACGCGGGCGACCACGTCCCGTGTGCGTTCGTCGTTCCCGAACGACGCGCACACCTGGGTGAAGACGACGTCGTTGAGCACCTGCGCGCCGTCGAGCCCGCGCACGCCGTCGGCGAACGCGGCGGCGTGCCGGCAGAACCCGTCCACGAGGTCCGCGACGCCGGAGCGGCCGAGCGCGCGCAGCACGGCCCACACCGGGAAGGCCCGCCCGCGGCGCGACAGCTCGGGGACCTTGTCGAGCGGGTCCCCCGCGTCGCTCTGGACGAGGTAGTCGCCGTGCATGCCCATCGCG
>CAZFUQ010000086.1:1498-13984 GCA_964521905.1 uncultured Cellulosimicrobium sp. | reverse complement strand
GACGCGGGGTGCGGGGCGGCCTGCGAGCGCCGCGGCGTGCCGGGCGCCGGCGACGACGGCGGGCAGGGCGGAGTGGAGGTCGGCGACGACGACGGGGGTGCCGGCGAGGTCGTCGGCGTCGCGCAGGGTGTCGTGGTGGGGGGACTCCTGCTCGTCGACGCCGAGGACGAGGGCTTGCAGCGGGGTGTAGCGGGCCTTGACGAGGTGGCCGGGGCCGGGTGCGGGGTCGGGGGGCAGCGGGGTGCCGGGCAGGGCGGGGCCGACGACGAGCGCGTACCCGCCGGTGCCGAGGCCGCGGGCGAGCGCGGAGACGTTGAGCAGGACGTGGTCGCCGGGTGCGGGGGTGCCGACGAGCTCGGTGTAGGCGAGGGCGCGGACGGTGTGCTCGGGGTCGTCGGCCCTGCCGGGCAGGGGGGCGTGGAGCCGGACGTGCAGCTCCTGGGCGCCGGGCCAGGACTTCGCGTGCGACACCACGGTCGCGGTTCGCCACGTGATCACGCCGCCCACCCTATAGACCGCTAGCGTGGTGCCCGATGTCCCCTCCACAGCCCCCGCCCCCGCCGTCGGCGTCGTCGACGAACCCTGCCACGCGTCTGCTGAACCTGGTGATCGCGCTCGTGAACACCAACGCGTCGATGACGAAGCAGCAGATTCGTACGAGCGTGGCGGGGTACGGCGACGCGCCGTCGCCCGACGCGTTCGAGCGGATGTTCGAGCGGGACAAGGACACGTTGCGGGAGCTGGGCATCCCGATCGTGACGGTCGACGCGGGCGGGCACGCGGACGAGGTGGGGTACCGCATCGACCAGGACGCGTACGCGCTGCCCGCGGTGGACCTGACCCCGGCGGAGCTGGGGGTGCTGGCGCTGGCGGCGCAGTTCTGGCAGGACAAGACGCTGCGCACGGACATCTCGCGCGCGCTGACGAAGCTGCGGGCGGCGGGCGCGGGGGAGACGGCGATGGACGTGGTCGCCGGCCTGGCGCCGCGGGTGCGGCCGGTAGGTGACGCGTACGCGACGCTCATGGACGCGATCTCGGCGCGGCGCGTGGTGTCGTTCACGTACCGGGCCGCGAGCACGGGCGAGGTGCGGGCGCGGCGCGTGCAGCCGTGGCGGATCGCGGCCCGCCGGGGCGGGTGGTACCTGGTGGGGTTCGACCTGGACCGCGGGGCGCCGCGGTCCTACCGGCTGAGCCGGGTCGAGGGCCGGGTGCGGGCGTCGGGGCCGCGCGAGGCGTTCGAGGTCCCGGCCGACGTCGACGTGGACGGGCTGCTCGGCACCCGGGGCGCGGGAGGCGTGGCGCGGCTGGCGGTGGTGCCGGAGCGGGCGGGCGCGCTGCGGGCGCGCGGGACCGTGGTCGGCGCGGTGCCGGACGCGCGCGCGGGCGACGGCGCGGGCCGGGACGTGCTGGAGGTCCCGTTCGACGTCGGGTACGCGCTGGCCGACGAGATCGTGGGGTACGGGGACGCGGTCGTGGTGCTCGGCCCGTCCGAGCTGCGCGACGGCGTCGTGCGGCGGCTGCGGGACGCGGCGACGCTGGGGACGACGGAGGTGGGGGAGCGTGGCTGAGCGCGCGGACGACCGGCTGGTGCGGCTGCTGGGCATCGTCGCGTACCTGGACGGCGCGGGCCCGGTTCCGGTGGGCGAGCTCGCCCGGCACTTCGGCGTGAGCGAGCGCCAGGCCCTGGACGACGTCGACGCCCTGTGGGTGTCCGGCACCCCCGGGTACTGGCCGGACGACCTCATCGACTTCGACGCCGACTCGATCGAGCGGGGCGTCGTGCGTCTCACCGAGGCGCGCGGCATGACGCGCCCCCTGCGGCTCGGCACGCGCGAGGCGGTCGCGCTCATCGCGGCGCTGCGCGCCATGCGCGAGACGGCGGCGGTGCAGGCCGACCCGGAGCGCGCGGGCGTCGTCGAGTCCGTCCTGCGCAAGCTCACCGACGCGACCGGGGAGGCCGCGGCCGCGCTGGACGTGCAGCTCGCGCCCGAGGGCGACCCGCGTGTCGTGGCCGCGATCACGAGCGCCCTCGTCGCCGGGCACCGCCTGCGTGTGCGGTACGTCACCGCGGCCGACGAGGAGTCCCTGCGCGACGTCGACCCCGTGTCCCTGCACACCCAGGACGAGCACGCGTACCTGCTGGCGTGGTGCCACCGCGCGCAGGGGCGCCGCACCTTCCGCGTCGACCGCGTCCTCGACGCGACCGAGCTCGACGTGCCGGTCGAGGCGCACGACGTCGACCCCGACGTGGACTTCACCCCGACGGGCGACGCGCCTCTGGCGACCATCACGTTCGCGAGCCCCGCGCGCGCCGTCGCCGAGCAGGTCCCCGTCGAGTCCGTGCGCAACCTGCCCGACGGCGCGTTCGAGGTCCGGCTGCGGGTCACCAACCCCGTGTGGCTGCGCCAGCTCCTCACCGAGCGCGCCCGGCACGTGCTCGCCGTCGAGCCCGCGTCCGTGGCCGAGGACGTGCGCCGGTCCGCGAGCGCCGCCCTGGCCGCGTACGACGCGCTGCCCGCCTCGTGAGCGCGGGGTGCGCGGACGGGACGCGCGCGGGTCGTTAGGGTGAGCGGCATGTGGTTCTGGATCTGGACGGCGCTCGTCGTGGGGACGCTCGTCGGCGCGTTCTTCCTGGCGCGGCACCTGTGGCGGTCGGTGAAGGGGCTGGGTCGTGAGCTGTCGCAGGCGTCGCAGGTCGCCGCGGAGATGGGCGCCCGGGCGGACGAGCTGGCGCGCCGGCTCGCCGAGGAGCAGCCCTCCACGGCGCCGACGCTGTTCGACGACCCCGTCGAGCTGCGCATGCGCGTCGAGGTGCTGCGCGAGCTGCGCGCCGAGCGCCGTGAGGAGCGCCGGCGCCGGGACGAGCAGGTCTGGTCCCGCTGGCGGCGCTTCAACGTGTGAGCGACCCGCCGGGCTCGCCCGTGCGGCTCCCCGCCCGTCCAGGTGCGTGACCTATGATGGCGGCACGTACACCGTCGTCAGTGCCGCCCACGAGTAGTAGGTTCCCGCCGTGAACATCCTTCGCCATCCCGCGACGATCATCGTCCTGGTCCTGCTGGTCCTGCTGCTGTTCGGGTCCAAGCGTCTTCCCGACATGGCCCGCTCCGTGGGCCAGTCGCTGAAGATCTTCAAGAAGGAGGTCAAGGACCTCCGCGAGGACGACGACGCGCCGACCACGGACGCGAGCACCGCGGGGCCGTCCACGACCACGACCGGCGGCACCACGAGCGTGGCGGGGAGCACGGCGTCGTCGACGCAGGACGACACCCCGAAGGGCTAGTCGGTGTCACGCACGTCCCGTGACCCCGAGGGGCGCATGCCCCTGCGCGAGCACCTCGTCGAGATCCGCAAGCGCCTCTTCCTCTCCGCGATCGGCATCGTGCTCGGTGCCGTCGTCGGGTGGATCGTGTACGACCCCGTGCTGCAGGCCCTGCAGCAGCCGCTCGTCGACGCCGCCGAGCGCCGCGGGGTCCTGACCGGTCTGAACTTCGAGGGTGTCGCGACGGCGATCGACATGAAGGTCAAGGTCTCCCTCTTCCTCGGCGTCCTGCTGTCGAGCCCGTGGTGGCTCTACCAGCTCTTCGCGTTCATCACCCCGGGGCTGACGACGAAGGAGAAGCGGTACGCGTTCGGTTTCATCGGTGCCGCGGTGCCGCTCTTCCTCGGGGGTATCGCCCTCGCCTGGGTGATGCTGCCGCGCGCGGTCGCGCTGCTCAACGAGTTCGTCCCCGACGGCAGCGCGAACCTCATCAACGCCCAGATGTACCTCGGGTTCGTCATGCGGCTCATGCTCGCGTTCGGCATCGCGTTCCTCGTGCCCGTGATCATGGTCGCGCTCAACACGATGGGGATCGTGCGCGCGTCCACGTGGCTGGCCGGGTGGCGCTGGGCGGTCCTCGTCTCGTTCCTCTTCGCCGCGATCATGACGCCGACTCCCGACGTGCTGACGATGTTCACCGTCGCGCTGCCCATCTGCGCGCTGTACTTCGTCGCGTACGGCGTCAGCGTCCTGCACGACCGTCGCGCGGACAAGCGCGACGCCGCGCGGCTGGCCCTGTGAACCACGCGTCCCGCGCGCGCCCGGCCGGGCGCGGGGACCTCCCGTGAGCGTCGTCGGTCTCGTCGTCAACCCCACCGCGGGCCGGGGGCGTGGCCGTGCGGCCGGCGCCCTCACCGGCGACGCGCTG
This sequence comes from uncultured Cellulosimicrobium sp., assembly GCA_964521905.1. GTDB lineage: Bacteria > Actinomycetota > Actinomycetes > Actinomycetales > Cellulomonadaceae > Cellulosimicrobium. Next base: position 9,797 of record CAZFUQ010000086.1, on the reverse strand, counting down.
CGCGCCGCGGGGCACGTCGTCGTCGACCTCAGCGCCCCCAGCCTCCCGCTCGCGCAGGAGTCCGCCGAGGCCGCGGTCCGCGGCGGGGGCGGCGCGACGCCGGGACCCGCGGTGGAGGCGCTCGTCGTCGTCGGCGGGGACGGCATGGTCCACCTCGGCGTCAACGCGACCGCGGGCACCGGCGTCCCCCTCGGCATCGTCGCGGTCGGCACGGGCAACGACTTCGCGCACGGACTCGCCCTGCCCACGAAGCACCCGGACCGGTGCGTGCGGGCGCTGCTCGCCGCGCTCGGCCCGGCCGCGAGCGCCGCACCGACGGTGCGCGCGGTCGACGCCGCGCGCGTCACCGGCGAGCACCTGCCTGCGCCGCGCTGGTACGCCGGGGTGCTGTCGGCGGGCCTGGACGCGGCGGTCAACGCCCACGCGAACGCCGCGACGTGGCCGCGCGGCCGGGCGCGGTACGCGCGCTCCGCCCTGACCGAGATCACGCGGTACCACCCCTTCGGGTACCGGGTCACGCTCGCCGGCGTCCCTGCGGGCACGGTCGTGCCCGACGTCCTGGCCGGGGTGGTCCTCGGGCGCGACGACGGCCCGGACGGCCCGACGCTCGTGTGGGAGTCGCCGGGAGCGGTGGTCGCCGTCGCGAACGGTCCGCGCATCGGTGGCGGCGTGCGTATCGCCCCGGACGCGTCCCTGGAGGACGGCCTGCTCGACGTGGTGCTCGCCGGGCCGTTCAGCCGGTGGGGCGCGGCGCGGATCTTCCCCGGCATGTACGCGGGCCGGCACCTGACGAACCCGGGCGTGGGCACCCTGCGCGCGCGCACCGTGACCGTGGAGCCCACGTCGGCGGGCGCGACCCCGCCGCACGCCTTCGCCGACGGCGAGCATCTCGCGCCCCTGCCGCTGCGGGTCGATGTCGCGCCCGGCGCCCTGCACGTCCTGGCCGTCGCGAACGCCTGAGGACGCCGCGGCCGCGGCGCGCACGGAACGTCGTCGCCGGAACGTAGGCTGACGGCATGACGGCCGCCGCATCGCCTGCCGACCGCTACGCCGCAGCACGCGCCCGCCAGGCCGCGTCGCGCACCCGGCTCGCGGAGTTCCGGCAGGTCCTCGACTTTCCCCTCGACGACTTCCAGGAGCGGTCGTGCGAGGCGCTCGAGGAGGGGCGTGGCGTGCTCGTCGCCGCCCCGACCGGCGCCGGGAAGACGGTCGTGGGGGAGTTCGCCGTGCACCTGGCGCTCACGAGCGGGCGCAAGGCGTTCTACACGACGCCCATCAAGGCGCTGTCGAACCAGAAGTACGCCGACCTCGTGCGCCGGTACGGCCCGGACTCGGTCGGGCTCCTCACGGGGGACACGACGATCAACGGGGAGGCGCCCGTCGTCGTCATGACGACCGAGGTGCTGCGCAACATGCTCTACGCGGGCTCGCGCACCCTGGACGGTCTCGCGTTCGTCGTCATGGACGAGGTGCACTACCTCGCGGACCGGTTCCGCGGCCCGGTCTGGGAGGAGGTCATCATCCACCTGCCCGACGACGTGCAGCTGGTCTCCCTGTCCGCGACGGTGTCGAACGCGGAGGAGTTCGGCGACTGGCTCGAGATGGTGCGCGGCGACACGACCGTGGTGGTCAGCGAGCGCCGGCCGGTGCCGCTGTGGCAGCACGTCCTGGTCGCGTCGGCGAACCCGGCCGCGGGCGCGGCGCACGCCGGCGGCGGGCGCGCGGCGGGCGCGGAGCTGCTCGACCTGTACGCGGGGCACGTCGACCCCACGGACCCGGGCGTGAACCCGCCCATCAACCCGGACCTGCTGGCCGCGTTCCGCGCGGCGCCGCGCACGGGCGGGCCAGGGCCGGGCGGGCGGCGAGGGTCGGGCGACCGCGGGTACCGCGGTCGTGGGGGCCGGCGGCCGGGGCCCGACCGTGCGATCGGTGCGCGGCGCACCCCGGCGCGGTTCGCCGTCGTGGACGCCCTGGACGCGGACGGGCTGCTGCCCGCGATCTACTTCATCTTCTCTCGTGCCGGGTGCGAGGGCGCCGTGCAGCAGTGCCTCGTGGCGGGCCTGCGCCTGACGTCCCCCGCGGAGGAGGCCGAGATCCGTCGGGTCGCGGAGGAGCGCACGGCCACCATCCCCGCCGAGGACCTCGACGTGCTCGGGTACTGGACGTGGACCGAGTCGCTCGCGCGCGGCGTGGCGGCGCACCACGCGGGCATGCTGCCCGTGTTCAAGGAGACGGTCGAGGAGCTGTTCAGCCGTGGCCTGATCAAGGTCGTGTTCGCCACCGAGACCCTCGCTCTGGGCATCAACATGCCTGCCCGGTCCGTCGCGCTGGAGAAGCTCGTCAAGTGGGACGGGACCGCGCACGTGGACGTCACCCCCGGCGAGTACACGCAGCTCACCGGCAGGGCGGGTCGGCGCGGCATCGACGTCGAGGGGCACGCCGTCGTCGTCGACCACGCCGGGCTCGACCCGGTGCACCTGGCCGGCCTGGCGTCCAAGCGCCTGTACCCGCTGCGCTCCAGCTTCCGCCCCACCTACAACATGGCGGTCAACCTCGTCGCGCAGGTCGGGCGCGACCGCGCCCGGGACGTGCTGGAGACGTCGTTCGCGCAGTTCCAGGCCGACCGCGGCGTCGTCGGGCTCGCGAAGCAGGCGCAGGCGCACGCCGAGGCGCTCGAGGGCTACGCCCGGGCGATGACGTGCGACCGCGGCGACTTCGCGCAGTACGCGGCGCTGCGGCGCCGGATCGCGGCCCGGGAGACCGACCTGTCGCGCGCGGCGAGCCGGTCCCGGCGCGCCGAGGTGGTGGCGGCGTTCGAGCGGCTGCGGCCCGGGGACGTGGTCGAGGGGCCGTCCGGGCGCCGCGCCGGCTACGTCGTCGTGCTCGACCCGGGGGAGGGCGCCGGGTTCGACGGGCCACGCCCCACCGTGCTCACCCAGGACCGGCAGGTGAAGAAGCTCACGGTGGCCGACGCCCCGGGCGGTATCCGCACCGTGGGGCGCGTGCGCGTCCCCAAGACGTTCAACGCGCGCGTGCCGGCGCAGCGCCGCGACCTCGCGTCAGCCCTGCGCGACGCGCTCGGCGCCCTGGACGAGCCCGGCTCGCGCCCCGGCCGCCCGGTCCGTACCCGGTCCGGGGCCACCGACGACGCCGAGCTCTCGCGCCTGCGCGCCCAGCTGCGCGCCCACCCCTGCCACGACTGCCCCGACCGGGAGGACCACGCGCGCTGGGCCGAGCGGTGGGCGCGGCTGAAGAAGGAGCACGACCAGCTCGTGCGCCGCGTCGAGGGCCGCACCGGTTCCATCGCGCGCGGTTTCGACCGCATCGGCGACGTCCTGGTCACCCTCGGCTACCTCGCCCCCGGCACGAGCCCCGACGACCCGGACGGCTCCGCCCGTGCGGGCCTGCGCGTCACGCGCGACGGGCAGTGGCTGCGCCGCCTGTACGCGGAGAACGACCTGCTGCTCGCCGAGTGCCTGCGTCGCGGCGTGTGGGACGACCTCGACGCGCCCGCGCTGGCCGCGGTCGTGTCCACGTGCGTGTACGCGGGCCGTCGCGACGAGCACGGCGAGCCGGACGTGCCGGGCGGCCCCGAGGGGAGGCTCGCGCGGGCGATCGAGGCGACCGTGCGCGTGTGGTCCGAGGTCGACGACCTCGAGGACGCGCACGACATCGACGCCACCGCACAGCTCGACGAAGGACTCGTGTCCGCCGTGCACCGGTGGGCCGTGGGCCGCGACCTGGACGCCGTGCTGCGCGGGTCGGAGATCGCCGCGGGCGACTTCGTGCGGTGGTGCAAGCAGGTCATCGACGTCCTCGACCAGATCGCCGGCGCCGCACCCACGCCCGAGCTGCGGCGCACCGCCGTCCAGGCGATCGAGCGGCTGCGCCGCGGCGTCGTCGCGTACTCGAGCGTCTGAGACCGCCGGCACCGCGTCGACCGGCACGAGCCCGGTCCACCCCGCCCGGTTGTGGCGGTATGGTGAAGGATTGTGGCCTCTACCTTGTACCGCGGCGGCGTGATCCACTCCCAGGCCGACCCGTTCGCGGAAGCGCTCCTCGTCGCCGACGGCGTGATCGCCTGCATCGGCGCCGACGACACGGCCGACGGGCTCGCCGCCCGCGCCGACCGCGTGATCGACCTCGACGGCGCCCTCGTGGCTCCCGGGTTCGTCGACGCGCACGTCCACCTGTTCGAGGTCGGGCTCGCGCTCGCCGGCGTCGACCTGTCCGCGAGCGCCGGCGTGACGACGCTCGCCGCCGCGCTGGAGGCGGTCGCCAAGGGCGCTGCCGGCGTGGGTCAGGACGACGTCGTGCTCGCGTTCGGGTGGGACGAGCGGTCCTGGCCCGAGGGCCGACCGCCGACCGCCGACGAGCTCGACGCGGCCGCGGGCGGCCGGGCCGTGTACGCGGCGCGTGTCGACGTCCACTCCGCGGTGGTCTCGACGGCGCTCGCGCGCCGCAGCGGCCTGGATTCCCGGCCGGGCTGGGACGTCTCGGGGCGGGTGACGGGCGAGGCGCACCACGTGGCGCGCGAGGTCGCCCGCGACGTGACGCCCGCACGGCGCACCGACCTGTACCGTGCGGCGCTGCGCGCCGCGGCCGAGCAGGGCATCGTGTCGGTGCACGAGATGAGCGCCCCGAACATCGACACCCGTGCGGGCCTGCGCGAGGTGCTCGACCTCACCCGGGAGGCGGCGTCGGGCCTGGCGCACGTCGTCGGGTACCGGGGCGAGCTGTGCACCACGGTCGACGACGCGCGCGAGCTGCTGGCCGACGTGCCCGGCCTGGCGGGCATCGCGGGCGACCTCAACGTGGACGGGTCGATCGGGTCGCGCACCGCGGCGATGCGCCTGCCCTACCAGGACGGCCCCGACCGGTCCGACCGCGGGAACCTGTACCTCACCGCGGAGCAGATCGCGAACCACCTGTCGGCCGTCGGGGCGGCGGGCACGCAGGGCGGGTTCCACGTCATCGGGGACCGCGCCATGGACGAGCTGGTCCTCGGCCTGAAGGTCGCGGCCGAGGTGCACGGGTCGGGCGCGGTGCGCGCGGCCCGCCACCGTGTCGAGCACGCGCTGTTCGTCGACGCGACCGCGCTGGCGACCCTCCTGCTGTTCGGGGTGAGCCTGAGCATCCAGCCCGGGTTCGACGCCGCGTGGGGCGGGCCGCACGGCATGTACGCGGCGCGCGTGGGCGCGACCCGTGCGCAGGGCCTGAGCCCGTTCGCGGACCTCGCGGGGGCGGGCGTTCCGCTCGCGTTCGGATCCGACGCCCCGGTGACGCGGCTCGACCCGTGGGCCGGGGTGCTCGCGGCGATGTCGCACGTCGACCCGGACCAGCAGATCTCGGCGCGGGCCGCGTTCCGCGCGCACACGCGCGGCGGGTGGCGCATCGCCGGCCTGGACCACACGGGCGCGGGGCAGCTGCGGGTCGGGGCGCCTGCGCACCTCGCGGTGTGGCAGGGCGAGCACCTCGTGGTGCAGGGCGCGCTCGGGCGCACGACGTCGTCGTGGAGCACGGACGCCCGGTCCGGGCAGCCGCTGCTGCCGGAGCTGGGACCCGACGTGCCGCGCCCGCGCTGCCTGCAGACCGTGCGCGACGGCGTCGTGCTGTTCGACACCTTCGTCTGACCGCCACCGCTTGACAGGGCCGGGAGCCGGAGTAGTTTCGACAGGGTGTTCCGGCCTCCGCGGCCGCAGGGGGATCAGCCACCGACGTAGATCCCCCGGCGTGCCCGCGACGGGTGCCTGGCCGGGCTCGCGCGCTCAGTAGAAAACGTGCCTCGCCGGTGGCGGCGCGGTACGGGCCGAAGGGCGCGCGAGCCCGCACACACCCCGCAGCCACCGCTCCGAGGCCGCAGGCTCGTGGCGTAGGGTGCACCCGTGCACGCCCCCGAGCCCACGGCCGCTCCCGCCGGGCGACCGACCCCCGGCCTCCCTCTCCCCGGCCCCGCCCGCACCGCCGGCCCGGCGCGCGTGCTCACGCTCGTGCTCGCCGTGGCGGGCGGCCTGCTGACCGACACGGCGTTCCCCGACCGGGGGTGGTGGCCCGCCGCGTTCGTCGGGGTCGCCGCCCTGTTCTGGGCGTTGCGCCGCGACGGCGCGCGCTGGGGGTTCCTCGTCGGGCTCGTGTGGGGGCTGGCGTTCTTCCTGCCGCACCTGTGGTGGGCCAACTACGCCACCGAGACCGTGCCGTGGCTCGCGCTGTCCGTGATGGAGGCGTGCTTCGTCGCCGTCCTGGGTGCGGCGTGGGTGTGGGCGCGGCGCTGGTCGTGGCTGCGCGGGCACCCGGTGCGGCAGGCGGTCGCGTTCGCCGTGCTGTTCGTCGGGGTCGAGCAGGCCCGCGCGGAGGTGCCGTTCGGCGGCTTCCCGTGGGGACGGCTCGCGTTCTCCCAGGCCGGTTCCCCGCTCGGCCGGTCCGCGTGGCTCGGCGGCGAGGTCCTCGTGTCGCTCCTCGTCGCGCTCGCGGGGTCGCTGCTCGCCGTCGCCGTCCTCGCGCTCGCGCAGCGGCGGTCCCCGGTGCGCGGTGCCGTCGTCCCGGTCGCCGTGGCGGGTGCTCTCGTCGCCGCCCCGCTCCTGGTGCCCCTGGACACGAGCGCCGAGTCCGGCACGCTCGCCGTCGGCGCGGTCCAGGGCAACGTGGGCGAGCCGGGGCTCGGTTCGTTCGCGAACCGTGCCGAGGTGCTGAACAACCACCTGGACGGCACGCTCGCGCTGCTCGACGACGTCGGGCCCGGCGACCTCGACCTCGTGCTGTGGCCCGAGAACGGGTCCGACCTCGACCCGCAGACCACCCCCGACGTCGCGGCCGCGATCGACGCCGTCGCGCGCGAGGTCGACGCCCCGATCCTCGTCGGCGCCCAGGAGTACCCGCAGACGGGCGGCCGCTACAACGTGGCGCTGCTGTGGGAGCCGGGTGCGGGCGTCGTGGACCGCTACGCCAAGCAGCACCCGGCGCCGTTCGGGGAGTACATCCCGCTGCGCTCGCTCCTGCGGATCTTCTCCGACCAGGTCGACCGCGTGAGCATCGACATGATCCCCGGCGACGAGACCGGGGTCGTCGACCTCGCCTCGCCGCGCCTGGGCCGCACCGTCCCGCTCGGGGTCGTCATCTGCTTCGAGATCGCCTACGACGTGCTCGTGCGCGACGCCGTGGACGCGGGCGCCGAGGTGCTGATCGTGCCGACGAACAACGCGTCCTTCGGGAACACCGCGGAGTCGACGCAGCAGCTCGCCATGTCGCGGCTGCGCGCCATCTCGACCGGCCGCGCGACCGTGCAGGTCTCCACCGTGGGCGTCAGCGGCGTCATCGCGCCCGACGGCACCCTCCTGCAGAGCACCGAGCTGTTCACCGCGGACCAGATGGTCGCCGACCTGCCGCTGCGCACGAGCCTGACGCCCGCCGTGCGGGCCGGGGCCGTCCCCGGGGTCGCCGTCGAGCTCCTCGCGCTCGGCCTGCTGGTGGCCGGCGTCGTCACCGTCGTCCGCGAGCGCCGCGCGGCCCGCGCTCCCGGGGACGAGGCCTGATGAGCCCCCGGGCGACGGGCGGGCCGGGGCGCGTGCTCGTCGTCGTCCCCACCTACGACGAGGCGCAGACCCTGCCGGGCACGCTCGCACGGGTGCGTGCCGCCGTCCCGGACGCGGACGTGCTCGTGGTCGACGACGCGAGCCCCGACGGTACGGGCGAGCTCGCCGACGCCGCGGCCGCCGCCGACCCGGGCGTGCACGTGCTGCACCGTCCGGGCAAGCAGGGGCTGGGGGCCGCGTACGTCGCGGGGTTCGGGTGGGGCCTGGCCGCGGGGTACGACGTCCTGGTGGAGATGGACGCCGACGGGTCGCACCGGCCCGAGCAGCTCCCGGACCTCCTCGCCGCGCTCGGCCCGACCCGGTCGGGCGCCGCCGCGGGGGGGCCGGGCGCGGACCTCGTCATCGGGTCGCGCTGGGTGCCGGGCGGGCAGGTGGAGAACTGGCCGTGGCACCGCGAGGTGCTCTCCCGGGCCGGGAACGCGTACGTGCGTCTCGTGCTCGGGCTGCGCCTGGGGGACGCGACGGCGGGCTACCGCGCCTACCGGGCGGACGCCTTGCGCTCCGTCGACCTCGCGCGCGTCGAGTCGCACGGGTACTGCTTCCAGGTCGACATGGCCTGGCGCGTCGCCCGTTCGGGCGGGCGTGTGGTCGAGGTGCCGATCACGTTCGTGGAGCGCACCGCGGGCCGGTCGAAGATGTATTCGTTGCGGTAGTAGCGCCGATCGAGGACGCGCCGCGCGACGGAGTTGAAGAACGTCTCGGCGCACTCC
>CAZFUQ010000086.1:567-1488 GCA_964521905.1 uncultured Cellulosimicrobium sp. | reverse complement strand
TCGTCACCGAGGCGCTGTGGAAGGTGACGGTCTGGGGTGCCCGGCACCGCACGGAGCAGCTCGCCGCCGCGCTGCGGTCGGTGACGGGTCGTCGCCGCGCGCGGTGAGGAACGCGAGGAGGCCCGGACCTCACCGGGTCCGGGCCTCCTCGCGTGGCGCTCCTCCGGGAGCGTCCTCGTCAGGCGCTGCGGCGCAGCTTGCCGGCACGCAGCAGCCCGAGGCGCTCGTCGAGCAGCTCCTCGAGCTCGGAGATGGTGCGGCGCTCGAGCAGCATGTCCCAGTGGGTGCGGGCGGGCTTGCCGGCCTTGGGCTCGGCGCGGCCCGCGTCGCGCAGCAGCGCCTCGGCGCCGCAGCGGCACTCCCACACCGGGGGGACCTCGGCGTCGGTGGAGAAGGGCAGGATGATGGTGTGCCCGTTGGGGCAGTCGTAGTGCGCCTGGAAGCGGGGGGCGAAGTCGACGCCCTCGTCCGACTCCATGCTCTTCGCACCGATGCTCATCCCGCGCAGCGAACGGTCGGCCATGGTGTCCTCCAGAGGGGTCTTCGGGGTGGTGTGGGCGCGCCCGGTGGGGTGCGGGCTGCGGCCCGTCTACGGGAAGGCAACGCCTCACCGTCGGTCGGTGTTCCGGCGCGGAGTGAAGGTCCGGTGAACGTCGCGACGGACCGTTCCGGGGAGGGTCGCGCGCGGCGTCGTGTCGGGTCCCACGGCGCGTCGCCGTCCCAGGCTCCCGGGTTTCGATGCCCGACGCAACTCGTCGACCCCCGGACGGGCCCGGACGTGCGCACGCTCACACACGGCCGGGAACAAACGGTGGGGGAGCCCGGTTGAGCCGCATGTACATGCAAACGCATCGACCTAGGACTCACGGGAGCACACCATGCAGTTCGGCATCTTCACCGTCGTCACGTCGCTGACGGTGA
>CAZFUQ010000086.1:0-557 GCA_964521905.1 uncultured Cellulosimicrobium sp. | reverse complement strand
GTCCGCGTGCTTCGCGATGGTCAGCATCGCCCGCACGCGGACGAGGCGGGCCTCGACGTCTTCGCGACGGGCGAGCACCACAACCCGCCGTTCGTCCCGTCGTCCCCGACGACGATGCTCGGCTACCTCGCGGGCGTGACGAAGAACATCGTGCTGTCGACGTCCACGACCCTCATCACGACGAACGACCCGGTGCGCCTCGCCGAGGAGTACGCGATGCTCCAGGTCATCTCCGACGGGCGCATGGACCTCATGATGGGGCGCGGCAACACCGGGCCGGTGTACCCGTGGTTCGGGCAGGACATCCGCAACGGCATCCCGCTCGCGATCGAGAACTACGCGCTGCTGCGCCGCCTGTGGACCGAGGACGTCGTGGACTGGGAGGGCAAGTTCCGCACCCGCTCCAGGGCTTCACCTCCACCCCGCGGCCGCTGGACGGCGTGCCGCCGTTCGTGTGGCACGGGTCGATCCGCAGCCCCGAGATCGCCGAGCAGGCCGCCTACTACGGCGACGGGTTCTTCCACAACAACATCTTCTGGCCCATCAGCCACACGAAG
>CAZFUQ010000085.1:0-14089 GCA_964521905.1 uncultured Cellulosimicrobium sp. | reverse complement strand
GACAGGACGCGGGCGCCGTGGCCCCAGCGGTCGAGGGCGTCGGTGGTCCAGGTGAGGGTGACGCGGGAGGTGCCGTCGGGGGTGAGGGTGTCGTCGGGGGCGAGGGTTGCGACGGGGGTGCCGTAGAGCCAGGCGGTGACGGTGGTCATCGGTGTTCCTGGAGTCGTAGGTCGACCTCGAGGGTGTCGAGGAGCTCGAAGAGTCGCTGGACCCAGAGGTTCTCGGCGCCGTTCTCGAGCTCGGAGAGGTACTGGCGGGTGATGCCGAGCTCGTCGGCGACCTCGGCCTGGGTGAGTCCGCGGGCGCGGCGGACGCGTGCGAGGTAGGCCCCGAGGTCGCGGGGGCTGCGAGGCGTGGTCCAGGTGTCCGCCATACGAGCCTCCGGTGTCGTCATTTGATGACAAGCCCTAGCGTCGTCAGGTTAACACGACACACCGAGCCTGTCCCGATAACCCGACGCCGAGCCTCTCAGTCGAGCATCCGCCGCAGGAGCGTGAGGTGCATGGCGTCGGTGCCGTGCACGTGCGGCCAGAGCTGCACGTCCTGGCGGTCGCCGAGCTCGATCTCACCCCGGACCTCGGGCCGCACGACGTCACGCACGACGGCGGGCGCGTCGAGCATCTCGACGTCGTCGCGGCGGCGCAGCACGTCGGCGACCACGACCTGCGTCTCGGCGAGGTGCGGCGAGCACGTGACGTAGCCGACCACTCCCCCGGGCCGCACCGCGTCGAGAGCCGAGTCGAGGAGCTCGCGCTGCAGCCCGGTGAGCGTGGCGAGGTCGGCGGGCGTGCGCCGCCACCGGGACTCGGGGCGGCGGCGCAGGGCGCCCAGGCCGGTGCAGGGGGCGTCGAGCAGCACGCGGTCGTACGCGCCCGGCTCGTCCTGCCCGACGGCGCGCCCGTCCCCCGTGCGCACGGCCTCCACCGCGTCGGCCGGGACGGCGGCGAGGGCCTTCTCCACGAGGCGCGCACGATGGGGCTGCACCTCGTTCGCGACGAGCCGTGCGCCGCGCTCGGCCGCGAGCGCCGCGAGGAGCGCGGCCTTGCCGCCGGGGCCGGCGCACAGGTCGAGCCAGCGCGTGTCCCCGCCCGCCGAGGAGCCGCTGCTCCCGGGGCCGGGCACGGGGCCGTCGTCGGGCCGCGGGAGCAGGGGTGCGGCCGCGAGGGCGAGCGCGGCGAGCTGGCTGCCCTCGTCCTGGACGCCGGCGCGCCCGTCGCGGACGGCGCCGAACTGCGCGGGGTCGCCGCCGCCCTCGAGGCGCAGCGCGGTGGGGGCCCAGCGTGCGGGCTCGACCCGGTCGTCGCCGTCGGAGAGCTCGTGGGGGTCGGCGAGGCCGGGTCGGGCGACGAGGGTGACGCGGGGTGCGTCGTTGTCGGCGGCGAGGAGGGTGTCGAGCTCGGCGACGGGGCGGCCGTTGCCGGCGAGGGCGTCGCGCAGGGCGCGGACGATCCACACGGGGTGGCTCTGGGTGGCCGCGAGCGCCGCGAGGGCGTCCGGGGCGTCGGCGGCGACGGCGGTGAGCCAGTCGTCGAGGGGCGTGCGGGCGACGCGGCGCAGGACGGCGTTGACGAGCTGGGCGCTGCCGGCACCGGCACGCTCGCGAGCCAGGCCGACGGTCTCGGAGACGGCCGCGTGCTGCGGGACGCGCATGCCGAGGAGCTGGTGGGCCCCGAGGCGCAGGAGGTCGAGCACGGGCGCGTCGAGACGGTCCAGGGGCCGGTCGAGGCAGAGCGCGAGGATCGCGTCGTAGCGTCCCCGCAGGCGCAGGGTGCCGTAGGCGAGCTCGGTGGCGAAGCCGGCGTCGCGCCCCCGGATGCCGCGTTCGCGCAGGAGGGGCGGCAGCACGAGGTTGGCGTAGGCGTCGGACCCGTCGACCTGGCGCAGGACGTCGAACGCGACCGTGCGGGCGGGGTCGGTGCCCTTGCGTCGCTGCGAGGGTGCCGCGCCGCTGCGGTGGGACTCTCCTCGTGCGCGCGCGGCGCCGCGCTGGCGGCCGCGCGCGTCGCGTCGGTCGTCGCCGCCGGGGCGGGAGCCGTCCGTGCCACCGACGTTCGAACGGGTGTTCGAGGCACGTCGCTCGTCGGCGCTGCGCCCGTTCGAACGCGCGTTCGATCCCTCGCGGGCGGAGCCGTCTCGCGACCCGTCCGCACTCGAACGCCCGTTCGATCCGCCCTGCCTGCTGCCGCTCGACGAGGGGCGTCGGTCCCGGTCCGGGCCGCTTCCGTCGCGCCGCTCCGCGCTCATCGGGCCACCTCCGTCCCGAGGACGAGGCCCTCGGGGAGCCGGGCGCCGCGCGCCCAGTCGGCCGCGGCCATGTGCTTCTTGCCCACGGGCGCGACGTCGCCGAGCTGCACGGCGTGCGTGGCGGTGCCGACGAGGACCTCCTTCTTCCCGGCGCGCACCCGGCCGGGGGCCAGGTCCGTGACGTCCGGGCGGGGTGCGACGGGCCCGAGACCGAGTCTCGCGGGGGCGCCGTCCGGACCGGGGAGCGTGGTCCAGCCGCCGGGGGCCGGCGTGCACCCGCGCACGAGGCGGTCGACCGCGAGCGCCGGGTGGTCCCAGCGGACCTCGGCGTCGGCGGGCGTGAGCTTCGCGGCGTGCGAGACGCCGTCGGCGGGCTGCGGCTGAGGGTGCAACGTGCCGTCCTCGAGGGCGTCGAGGGTCGCGACCAGCAGTCCCGCGCCGGAGACGGCGAGCCGGCCCAGGAGGTCGCCCGCGGTGTCGCGAGGGCGGATCGTCTCGGTCGTGGTGCCGAGGACGGGTCCGGAGTCCAGGCCCTCCTCGATGAGGAACGTCGTGGCGCCGGTGACCTCGTCGCCCGAGATGATCGCGCGCTGCACGGGCGCGGCGCCGCGCCAGGCGGGCAGGACGGAGAAGTGCAGGTTGACCCACCCGTGGCGCGGCACGGCGAGCACGTCGGGGCGCAGGATCTCCCCGTACGCGACGACGGGCGCCGCGTCGACGTCGAGCTCGGCCAGGCGCGCGAGGAAGTCCTCGCCGCGAGGGCGGTCGGTGATCACGGGGATCCCTGCCTCCTCGGCACGCACGCGGACAGGGCTCGGGGTCAGGCGCCGTCCCCGGCCCGACGGCGCGTCGGCGCGCGTGAGGACGGCGACGACGTCGTGCCGGGAGTCGATGAGGGCGTCGAGGGACGGGACCGCGGTATCCGGGGTCCCGGCGAACAGCAGGCGCATGGCCCCGAGTCTAGGTGGCGGCCCGTGCCGTCCCGCGCCGGTCGTCGACGTGGTCACGGCGCTCCTCCGGGGGGCGCTACCCGAGGGCGGGGGTCTCCTCGAGTCCCGGTCCGCCCGGCGTCCGCGCACCGAGCGGCGCGTCGAGCGGCACGTCCACGAGCCGCGAGGTCGCCGCGTCCGGGCACACGGACCCCTCGTCGGGCTCCCGCACGACCAGCCGCACGGTGATCTCCACCGCGTCGTCGCTCTCGACGACGTCGACGCCCGCGTACTCCTCGCAGAAGCTGCCGTGCTCGACCACGATCGGCAGCACGTCACCCGCCGGGTCGGCGTCCGGAGCGACGTACCACCGCGCCGTGGCGGTCCTCACCCCGTCGCCGCACGCCGCGAGCGCCGCGACCAGGAGCAGGGCCACGAGCGCGGGGACCGGCCACCGGACGCGGATCATGGTTCCCCATCTCACCAGGAGACGCGCGAGCGCGAAAGGGGCACGCCCCGGCTCGACCCGGGGGACCCCGACCGGTGCGGTCGCCGCCAGGGTCACCGCCCGACCGGCACCCCGAGCCCGTGCAGGGCGGCGCGCAGACCCGGCGTGCCCTCGAAGAGGTGGGTGCGCAGGCCGAGGCGGGCCGCGGCGTCGACGTTGGCCGGGCTGTCGTCGGTGAAGAGCGTGCGGGCCGGGTCGAGCTCGAACCGGTCGATCGCGAGCGTGAAGATCGCGGCGTCCGGCTTGGCCAGGCCCTCACGGCCGGAGACGAGCACGTCCTGCATGAGGGTCGTCGCGGGCGCGGCGGGCGCCGCGTGCCGGAACAGCTCGGCGGACCAGTTCGTCAGCCCGTACAGGCGCAGCCCGAGGTCGCGCAGCTCGTCCACGAGCTCGGCCGACCCCTCGACCGGTCCGGTGAGCGTCGCGGGGAACTGCTCGACGTAGCGGTCGAGGAGACCGACGTGGTGCGGGTGCGTGGCCGCGACCCGTGCCCGCGCGTCGAGCCAGGTCGCGCCCGCGTCCCGTTCGTGGTTCAGGGTCCGGAAGTCGACGTCGGCGAAGAACGCGTCGACGGCGGCACGGTCCACGCCCGGGTACGCCCCGTACGGGTCCCAGCCGACCAGGACGTTGCCGAAGTCGTACAGCACGGCGTCGATCGCGCGCTCGGGTGCACGGCGGGTGGTCACAGGATCTCCTTCGGGTCGAGCTCCACCCGCACGCTACCCGGCTCACGCCGTGCCGAGCGCACCGCGAGGGACGCGGCGAGCTCGCGCGCGAGCCGGCGCCCGTCCCGGACCGGGACCCGCACCACGGCGCGCACGGGCGGCGCCTCGCCCCGCGGGACCGGCGCCGCGGGAGCCTCGCCCCCCGGCCCGCGGCCCGCGCGCGGCGCGGCAGCCGGCACCTCGACGGGCCCGAGCACGGCGTCGTCACGGGCGAGCTCGACCCGCCCGAGCACCGCGGCGACCGCGGCGCGCTCCCCCGTCACCGCGGCGACGCGCACCGCCGGCGGCAACGACAGCTCGACCCGTTCGTCGAGCTCGCGGTCCGCCAGGAGGGCCGGGTCCCAGCGCACGAGGGCGTTCGTCGGCGCGGGGGCGGCGTCTCCCACGAGCAGCACCTGGCCGCCCTCGGTCGCAGGCCGCACGAGCGCCGCGGCCGCGAGCCAGCGCGCGAGCGCGTCCTGCGCGACGTCGAGCCCCACGTGCGCGGTGCTCACCGCCGCGTCGAGCAGGAGGGCCGCCGCGTAGGCGCCGTCGGCGACCGGCTCGGCACCCGGCGTCGCGACCACGAGCGCCGGCCGCGCGGACACCGCCGCCAGCACCCCGCCCGCCGCCGCGGCCCCCGACACCTGCACCGGCACCCCCGGGAACGCCCTCCCCAGCTCCTCCGCCGTGCGCTGAGACCCCACGCGCACCGACCGCAGCCCCGTCCAGTGGCACTCCGCGCACGACCAGCCGCCCGCGAGCGCCCCGCACCAGGCGCACTGCGGCGTCGCCCCCGGTCCCGACAGCGCGAGCGGGCCGTGGCACGTCGCGCAGCGCGCGGGCGTGCGGCAGCGCGCGCACGCCACCACGGGGACGTACCCCGACCGCGGCACCTGGACGAGGACCGGACCCTGTTCGAGCGCGGACCGGGCCGCGCGCCACGCCGCCGTGGGGATGCGCGCCACCGCGCCCGGGCCCTCGGCCGCGAGCTCGACCGACGTCAGCGCGCGCACCCGCGGCGCCCGCGCCCGCACGACGTCGCGCGGCGCCGCCAGGTCGTGCGCCCAGCCCCGCGCCACGAGCGCCTGCGCCGCGACCGTGCGACCGTGCGACCCCAGCAGGAGCGCCGCCCCCTCCAGGTCGCTGCGCAGCGCGAGGACCTCCCGGGCGTGCGGGTACGGGGCGCGCGGCTCGGCGAGCGTGGCCTCGCCGTCGTTCCAGCACACGACCAGCCCGAGGTCGGCCACCGGGGCGAACGCCGCCGCGCGCGTCCCGACGACGACGCGCGCCCGCCCGTGCAGGACCGCGAGGAAGGCGCGGTAGCGGGGCGCAGGACCCTCGTCCGCGGTGAGCCGCACGACGTCACCCCCCGTGGCGGGGTCCCACGGGTCCAGTCCCACGTCCGCGAGCGCCGCGCAGACCTGGTCGACGTCGCGCGCGTCCGGGACGACGACGAGCGCACCCCGCCCGCCCGCACGGGCCGCCCGCACCGCCTCGGCGACCGCCGCCGCCCAGTGCGTCACCGGGACGGGTTCGACGGTGCGCCGCGCCCCGCGCACGGGGCGGCGCGCGGCGGGGGCGACGCCCGTACCCGGACCACCCGTGACGGCGCTCGGCGCGGCGCTCGGCGCAGCGCTCGGCGAAGTGACGGGCGGGCCGTCCGCCCGCGGCCGGGCGAGGCCGGGCAGCGCGGTCCACACCGCGCGCGGCGCGCCCCCGCCCGCGACGTGCGACAGGAAGGCGCCACCGGCCCGGTAGGGCCCCCACACGGACCCGCGAGCGTCGGCGCGCGGCGGCCGGACCGCGGTATCGGCGGTGCCCCGGGTGTCCGCGGTGTCCGCGGTCGCCGCGGCGAAGGACTGCTCGGCGCGCGCGTGCCGCGGAGGGACGGCGAGACGCAGCACGTCCGACAGGGTGCCCGCGTAGTGGTCCGCCACCGCGCGCGCCAGGCGCGCCACCGCGGGCGACAGGACCTGCTCCGGCGAGACGACGCGCCGCAACGGCAGGAGGCGACCGTCGTGGTCGGAGCGCTCGAGCCGCTCGAGCACGAAGCCGTCGACGTCGCGCCCCGCGAACCGCACCTTGACCCGCACGCCGGGACGCGCGTCGTCGGACATCGCGGCGGGGACGAGGTAGTCGAACGCCCGGTCCAGGTGGGCCGGCGACAGGTCGAGCACGAGGCGCGCCACGGGCAGCTCGGCGGCGATCTCCTGGGGGACGGCCGGTGCCGTGCGACCCGTGCGCCGGGTGGGTGCGACCCCGGGCAGCGCGTCCTGCACCACCGTCGTCACGTCGTCCTGCTCGCTCACGACGCCATCGAACCACGCGCCGCCCTCACGCCCGTCGTGCGCCCCGCAGGAGGCCGGGCGCACGACGGGCGTGCGTCACACCTGGGACTGCAGGTCCGCGACGCGGTCCGTGCGCTCCCACGTGAACTGCTCCTGCTCACGCCCGAAGTGCCCGTACGTGGCCGTCGGCGCGTAGATCGGGCGCAGCAGGTCCAGGTCGCGGATGATCGCGGCCGGGCGCAGGTCGAACACCTCGCGGATCGCGGCGCTGATGCGCTCGACCGGCACCTTCTCCGTGCCGAACGTCTCGACGTACAGACCCACGGGGTGCGCCTTGCCGATCGCGTACGCGACCTGCACCTCGCAGCGGCGCGCGAGGCCCGCCGCGACGACGTTCTTCGCGACCCAGCGCGTGGCGTACGCGGCGGAGCGGTCCACCTTCGACGGGTCCTTGCCGGAGAACGCGCCACCGCCGTGGCGGGCCATGCCGCCGTACGTGTCGACGATGATCTTGCGGCCCGTCAGGCCGGCGTCGCCCTGCGGGCCGCCGATGACGAACGTGCCCGTCGGGTTGACGAACAGCTTCGTCGCGCTCGTGTCGAGGTCGAGGCCCGCGGCCTCCAGGACGGGGGCCACGACGTCGTCCGCGACCAGGCGGTGCAGCGTCGGCTGGAGCACGTCCGGGTCGTGCTGGGTGGACAGCACCACCGTGTCGAGCGTCACCGCGCGGTCGCCGTCGTACCCGATCGTCACCTGGGTCTTGCCGTCCGGGCGCAGACCCGGCACGGTGCCGTCACGGCGCACGAGCGCGAGACGCTCGGCGAGACGGTGCGCGAGCCAGATCGGCAGCGGCATGAGGCTCGGCGTGTCGTCGCTCGCGTACCCGAACATCAGGCCCTGGTCGCCCGCGCCCTGCGCGTCCAGCGGGTCCAGGTCGCCGAGGTCGTCACGACCCTCGAGGCTCTTGTCCACGCCCTGCGCGATGTCCGGGGACTGCTGGCCGATCGACACCGAGACACCGCACGAGTCGGCGTCGAACCCGATCGCCGACGACGTGTAGCCGATGCGGCGCACGACGTCGCGCACGATCTGCGGGATCTCGACGTACGCGTCCGTGGTCACCTCGCCCGCGACGTGCACGAGCCCCGTGGTGACCATGGTCTCCACGGCGACGCGCGACGTCGGGTCCTGGGCGAGCATCGCGTCGAGGATCGAGTCGGAGATCTGGTCGCAGACCTTGTCCGGGTGGCCCTCGGTGACGGACTCGGACGTGAACAGGCGCAGTTCGGGCATGCCGCACAGCCTACTGTCCCGAAGCATGGGCGCAAGCATCCGCCAGACGAGACAAAGCCGTCGCGATCCGGACGTTTCGCCCGGAAAATCCCGAATCTCGAGAGGATTCGGGTCGCGCGACCGTCAACCGCGGTCGCCGGCCACCAGCTTGCCCACGACGTCCCACACGGCGTCGGCCACCTCGCGCTTGCTGCCGCTCGCGGTCACGACGACGTCGCCCGACCCGTCCACGACGGTGACGTCGTTCTCCGCGACCGCGAAGCCTCGCCCCTGGCCGACCGCGTTGACGACGAGCAGGTCGGCGCCCTTGCGCCGGGCCTTCGCGCGCCCGTGGTCCAGCACCGACCCGGCGCCGTCGCCGGTCTCGGCGGCGAACCCGACGACCACCTGCCCGGGGCGCAGCCGGTCGTGCGCGAGCTCGGCGAGCACGTCCGGGTTCTCGACCAGGGCGATCGGCTCGGGCCCGCGGCCCGGCACCTTCTTGATCTTCGCGTCCGGTGCGTGCACGGGCCGGAAGTCGGCGACGGCCGCGGCCATGACCACGACGTCCGCGGACGCCGCCGCCGCGCGCACGGCGTCGCGCAGCTGCGCCGTCGTCTCGACCTCGACCACCTCGGCGAGCCCGCGCACGTCCGGCGCGACGTCGGGCGACAGGTTCGCCGCGACGAGCGTCACGTGCGCGCCGCGCACCTGGGCGGCCCGGGCGAGCTCGACGCCCTGGCGCCCGCTCGAGCGGTTCCCGATGAAGCGCACCGGGTCGATCGGCTCGCGCGTCCCGCCCGCCGACACCACGACACGACGGCCCGCGAGATCCTGCTCGGGCGCTGCGCCCCGACCCTCGCCGCCGCCCGCCACGCGCGCGGCCAGCGCCTCGCGGGCAGCCACCTCGAGCGCGACGCGCGCGATCTCCTCCGGCTCGGGCAGCCGGCCCGGGCCCGAGTCGGCCCCCGTGAGCCGGCCCGACGCCGGCTCGATCACGTGCACCCCGCGGGCACGCAGCGTCGCGACGTTCGCCACCGTCGCCGCGTGCTCCCACATCTCGGTGTGCATCGCGGGCGCCACGACCACCGGGCAGCGCGCGGTGAGGAGCGTGGAGGTGAGCAGGTCGTCGGCGCGGCCGCTCGCGGCGCGTGCCAGCAGGTCGGCCGTCGCGGGCGCGACGACCACGAGGTCCGCGCCCTGCCCGAGCGCCACGTGCGGGACGTGCTCGACGTCCTCGAACACCTGGTCCGTGGCGGGCTCGCCCGACAGCGCCTCCCACGTCGGGGCGCCCACGAACCGCAGCGCCGACGCCGTGGGCACGACGCGCACCCGGTGCCCCTGCTCGCGCAGCAGGCGCAGCAGCAGGACCGCCTTGTACGCCGCGACCCCACCGCTCACCCCGAGCACGATGCGCATGGCGCTCCCTTCTCCAGCTCGTCCGGCGGGCACGCCGCCGAGCGCACGAACGCCGCGCCCTCCCAGGGAGGTGCGCGGCGTGCGGGCTCAGTCCTCGGTGCCCTCGGGAGGCTCCACGGCCTCGATCGTCAGGAGGCCCGCGTTGATCTCGCGCATCGCGATCGAGAGCGGCTTCTCCTGGTTGCGCGTCTCGAGCAGCGGGCCGACGTTCTCGAGGAGGCCCTCGCTGAGCTGCGAGTAGTACGCGTTGATCTGACGCGCGCGCTTCGCCGAGTAGATGACGAGCGCGTACTTCGAGTCGACGTGCGAGAGCAGGTCGTCGATCGGCGGGTCGGTGATGCCCTCGGGGGCGGCGACGGTTCCGGACACAGTTCGCTCCGTGGGTTCAAGGGTCTGCAGGCTGGCTGCAGCTGGTCGATGGCGGCGGCGCGCCGGGCGTGGCTCCGGCGGGCGCCGAAGGCCTGCCGGGGAGCGCACCCGCGCGCGGGCACCGCAGGTCAGTCTACTCGCTGCGCCCGGCCGCCGCGGGATCCGCCGCGGGAACCGTCGGGACGGGCCGTGGCTCCAGCCCCATGACGCGCACCAGCTCGTCGGTCGCGCGGTGCACGTCGTCGTTGACGATCACGTGGTCGAACTCCGACTCCGCGGCGAGCTCGACGCGCGCGGTGGTGAGCCGGCGCTCCCGCTCCTCCGCGTCCTCCGTGCCGCGCCCCACGAGCCGGCGCACCAGCTCGTCCCAGCTCGGTGGGGCGAGGAACACGAAGCGGGCCTCCGGCATCGACGCGCGCACCTGGCGCGCGCCCTGCAGGTCGATCTCCAGGAGCGCCGGCACCCCCGCGGCGAGCCTGTCCTCGACCGCCCGCCGCGGAGTGCCGTAGCTGTTGCGCCCGTGCACCACGGCCCACTCGAGCAGCTCGCGGTCCGCGACCATGCGCGCGAACTCGTCCCGGCCGACGAACAGGTAGTGCACCCCGTCCACCTCGCCCGGTCGCGGGTCCCGCGTCGTCGCGGAGACCGAGAGCCACACCTCCGGGTAGCGGGCCCGGACATCGGCGGACACCGTCCCCTTCCCGACGGCGGTCGGTCCCGCCAGGACGGTCAGGCGGGCGGGGCTGGGCGAGGGAGCCGGCTCCGCGGGTCCCGGTGCGGGGACCTGCGGCGTCGGCTCGGACGGGTGCGCGGAAATGTCAGCCAAACCTCTCGATGAGGGCCGCGGACTGGTGTGGGCCGAGGCCGCGGACACGACGTGTCTCGGCGATCCCGATCTCCTCCATGATCGCCCGAGCCTTCACCTTACCCACGCCGGGCAGCGACTCGAGCAACGCGACGACCTTGAGCTTGCCGATCATGTCGTCGCTCTGCCCCCGCTCGATGACCTCCTTCAACGAGCCCTGGGAGTACTTGAGCCTGTTCTTCACCTCGGCGCGCACCCGGCGGGCCTCCGCGGCCTTCTCGAGCGCCGCTGCACGCTGTTCTGGGGTCAGGGGTGGAAGTGCCACGCAAGTCACCTACTCGTCGTCGGCGGATGGGCCCACACAGCCGGCTCCGCACGTCGCCGGCCAGGGGCCCGAAACGGGTGAATCACCCGGGCGACCTGCGCCGACGTACGGGGTCGACTCCTCGAAAGTAGCGAGCCCTGGACGATCCAGCAACGACTGTGCCTGGCGCGTCGCCCGGCACCGCACCCGCGCACCCCGCTCAGGAGGCCACGAGACGGGCCGCGAGCGCGTCGCGCACGTCCGTCGTGACACCGCACGCGGCGAGGTAGCCGTCGACGCTCCCGTGCTCGCGAGCGGCGAGCTCCCACGCCCCCTCGAGGTACTCCGGCTCGACCGTGAGGACCGGCGTCAGCAGCTCCGGGGACAGCCCGGGGATCGGCGGGACGAGCGCGGCGAGCCCGCCCACCGCGGCCCGGCTCTCGAGATACTCCGCCAGGCGGTCGTCGTCGCCGACGCCCGCGACGTACTGGGCGAGCGCCACCACCCACCCCGTGCGGTCCTTGCCCGCCGAGCAGTGCACGACGGCCGCCCCGTCGTTCGCCGCGACGTCCGCGAGGACGTGCCCGACCGTCGCGCGGATCCCCGCGTCCGTGACGAACGTCGCGTACACGCCGTGCATCATCCGGCGCGCGACGGCGGCCGGGTCGTCCGCGGCGAGCAGACCGGCCACGAGCGCCGCCGGGTCGGCCGACCCCGGTGCCCCGCCACCGGCGCCCAGGCCCCGCGTCGGGTCCATGCCGCGGCGCAGCACCCGCACGCCGCCGGGGACGGCGTCCGCGCCGTCACGGGCCACCTCGTCGTCGCCGCGCAGGTCCAGGACCGTGGTCACGCCGAGGTCGGTGAGCACGGCCTGGCCCGCGGGGGTCAGCCCGGACAGGCTCGCGGTGCGCAGCAGCGCACCCGTGCGCAGCGGCTCGGAGCTCCCGGCAGGGACCGCCCGCCCGCCCACGTCGCGGGCGTTCCAGGTGCCGGGGACGTCGAGCGCCCCGGGGACGGCAGCTTCGGCGGAGAGGCCCGCGGGCGCGCCGGGTGCCGGGTCGCGCGTGGTGTCGTGGGAGGTCATGGCCGCAGTCTCGCAGGCGCACCCGGGGCCGTGCACCCGCGGGAGCGCCCGACGCCGCGTTCAGCCCCGCAGCGCGCGCGCCGCCTCGTCCGTGGCCGCCCGTGCGGCGTCGCGCAGCGTCGCGACGTCCGGGCCGGCGCGCAGCACCCCGCGCGAGGACGAGGCGAGCACCTGCCGGCGGGCCGCCCCGAAGACGGACTCGAGCTCGGCCGCCCCCGCCCCCTGGGCACCCACGCCGGGGGCGAGCAGGGGACCACGGACCGCGGCGAGGTCCGTCCCGGTGCGCGCCGCGGCGTCGCCGATCGTCGCGCCGACGACCAGGCCGATCGACCCGAGCGCGTCACCGTCCGCCACGGCGGACGCGTTGAGCAGCGCCGCCTCCCGCGCGACCCGCGCGGCCACCGTCTCCCCGGCGTCCGTGCCGGACCCCACCGTTGCGCGGCGCGCGTGCTGGACCTCGCGCCCCTCCGCGTTGGAGGTGAGGCAGAGCACGAACAGACCGCGGCCGGAGCCGAGCGCGAGGTCGACGGCCGGCCGCAGCGAGCCGAACCCGAGGTACGGGGACACGGTCACCGCGTCCGCCGCGAGCGGCGAGCCGTCACGCAGGTAGGCGTCGGCGTACGCGGCCATGGTCGAGCCGATGTCGCCGCGCTTGACGTCCAGCACCGAGAGCACCCCCGCCGCCCGGGCCGCGGCGAGCACGTCCTCGAGCGCCGCGACCCCGCGCGAGCCGTGGCGCTCGAAGAACGCGGACTGCGGCTTCACGGCGGCCACACGGCCCGCGACCGCCTCCACGACCCGCAGGCCGAGGTCCCGCGCGCCCGTGGCGTCGTCCGGCAGGCCCCAGTCCGCCAGCAGCCCCGGGTGCGGGTCGACGCCGACGCACAGCGGGCCGTGGTCGTCCATCGCCGCCGCGAGGCGCGCCCCGAACGCGGCGCTCACGCGCCGACCCGCTCGGCCGGTGCGGTCGCGGCCCCGAGGCCGTCCCCGCTCATGTGCTCCTGCAGGCTCGCGACCTCGAACGGCCCGGCGAGGACCGCCTCGATGCCCTGCACGGCGGCCGCCAGCTGGTCGACGGTCGTCGCGATGGGCTTGTCCGCCGCCGTCGTGGCCGCGCGGATCTCGTAGCCGTCTGCGCGCGCGCCCTGCCCGGAGGGGGTGTTGATGACCAGGTCCACCTCGCCCGCGGTGATGAGGTCGACGATCGTCGGCTCGCCGTCCGTGCCGCGGCCGGAGGAGAACTTGCGCACGACGCGCGACGTGATGCCGTTGCGGCGCAGCACGCTCGACGTGCCGGCCGTCGCGAGGATCTCGAAGCCGAGCTCGGCGAGGCGCTTGACCGGGAACACGATCGAGCGCTTGTCGCGGTCGGCGACCGAGACGAACACGCGACCCGACGTCGGCAGCCCGCCGAACGCCGCGGCCTGCGACTTGGCGAACGCGTGCGGGAAGTCGCGGTCGAAGCCCATGACCTCGCCCGTCGAGCGCATCTCCGGGCCGAGGACCGTGTCCACCACCGTGCCGTCCGCGGTGCGGAACCGCTTGAACGGCAGGACCGCCTCCTTGACCGCGATCGGCGCGTCGAGCGGCAGCGTGCCGCCGTCGCCCGTGGCGGGCAGCACGCCCGCGGCCCGCAGCTCGGCGATGGTCTCCCCCGCCATGACGCGTGCCGCGGCCTTCGCGAGGGACGTCCCCGTCGCCTTGGACACGAACGGCACGGTGCGCGACGCGCGCGGGTTCGCCTCGAGCACGTAGAGGACGTCCGAGACGAGCGCGTACTGCACGTTGAGCAGCCCGCGCACCCCGACGCCCTTCGCGATGGCCTCGGTCGAGCGGCGGATCCGCTCGATCTCGGTGTCGGACAGCGACACGGGCGGCAGGACGCACGCCGAGTCGCCGGAGTGGATCCCGGCCTCCTCGATGTGCTCCATGACGCCGCCGAGGAACATCTCGGAGCCGTCGTAGAGCGCGTCGACGTCGATCTCCATCGCGTCGTCGAGGAACCGGTCGATGAGCAGCGGCGCGGGCAGGGTGCCTGCCGTGCGGTCCTCGGCCGCGGCGGCGGCGAGCGCCCGCTCGACGTACCCCGTGAGCTGGTCGGCCGAGTAGACGATCTCCATGCCGCGCCCGCCGAGCACGTAGGAGGGGCGCACGAGCACG
>CAZFUQ010000084.1:12835-14123 GCA_964521905.1 uncultured Cellulosimicrobium sp. | reverse complement strand
ACCAGGGCTGGGTCGACCTCGGCATCGACGGCTTCCGCATCGACACCGTCAAGCACGTGAACTTCGAGTTCTGGGAGAAGTGGACCACCGAGGTCCTCGACTACGCGCACGCGCAGGGCAAGGACGACTTCTTCATGTTCGGCGAGGTGTACGACGCCGACGCGGCGAAGCTCTCGCCCTACGTGCGCAGGACCGACATGAGCTCGACGCTCGACTTCACGTTCCAGTCCGCCGCGACGAGCTTCGCGAGCGGCAACAGCGCGAAGGGGCTCGCCTCGCTGTTCGCGAGCGACGACATGTACACGACGCCGACGACGAACGCGCAGGCCCTGCCGACGTTCCTCGGCAACCACGACATGGGTCGCGTCGGGTACATGCTCGCGTCCACGAGCGACCCGCTGGCGCGCGACGAGCTCGCGCACGACCTCATGTACCTCACGCGCGGCCAGCCCGTCGTGTACTACGGCGACGAGCAGGGCTTCGCGGGCACGGGCGGCGACAAGGACGCGCGCCAGACGCTCTTCGCGACGCAGGTCGACGAGTACGCGGACCAGCCGCTCGTCACGGGCGAGCCTGCCGGCAGCGTGGACCGCTTCGGCACGGACGCGCCCCTGTACGCGCACATCGCCGAGCTCGCCGCGCTGCGCGAGGCGCACCCCGCGCTCGCCGATGGCGCCCAGGTCGAGCGGTACGTGGAGAACGGCGCGGGGGTGTACGCCTTCAGCCGCGTGGACCGTACGGAGAGGGTCGAGCACCTCGTCGCCCTCAACAACGCGGGCGAGGAGCGGAGCGCGACGTTCACGACCCTGACACCGGGCGCCTCGTACGAGGTGCTGTACGGGGAGGGCCCTGGTGCCGGCGAGGCGCCCGTCACCGCCGACGCCGAGGGCAGCGTCACGCTCACGGTCCCCGCGCTGGGCACCGTGGTCCTGCGTGCCGACCGGGAGGTCGGGGCGGACTCGTCGGGCGAGATCGCGGTCTCCGTCCCCGCCGCCGGTGCCGCGGTGACGGGCGTCGCGCCCGTCGCCGCGACGGTCGACGCCGACGCGTGGTCGGAGACGTCGTTCGCGTGGCGCGAGGTCGGGACGGCCGACTGGCACGCGCTCGGCACGGCCGAGGACACCGCGCCGCGCGTCTTCCACGACGTGGCGGGGCTGGCCGACGGGACGCTCGTCGAGTACCGGGCGGTCACGCAGGACGCCGACGGCGACCGCGGCGCCGCGTCGACGTTCGCGAGCGTCGGGGTCGACGTGAGCGGGGTCGTGGGCGAGGAGCCCGAGCCTGACAT
>CAZFUQ010000084.1:0-12825 GCA_964521905.1 uncultured Cellulosimicrobium sp. | reverse complement strand
GTCGGCGCGCTTCGTGAGCTTGGCCGCCTCGCAGCCCGGGCCTGACATCGACCTCGTCACCGTGGCGGGCAGCCACAACTCCGAGATGGGCTGCGCCGGCGACTGGGCCCCGGGCTGCGAGGCGGCCAAGCTCACGAAGCGCGCCGACGGCGTCTACGAGGGCACCTTCGACCTGCCCGCGGGGACGTACGAGTACAAGGTCGCGATCAACGGGTCGTGGACCGTCAACTACGGCGTCGGCGGTGTACAGGACGGCGGTAACGCGACGTACACGACCGCCGGCGGCCCGGTGACGTTCTACTGGGACCCGGTGAGCAAGGACTTCTCGAGCACCGCGCAGGGGCCGATCGTCACGCTGCCCGGTTCCTACCAGGACCAGGTCGGCTGCCCCGGCACGTGGGCGCCGGACTGCCTCGCGACCTGGCTCAAGGACCCCGACGGCGACGGCACGTACACGTGGTCGACCGACGACCTCGCTGCCGGCGCGTACGAGGGCAAGATCGCGCACGGCCTGAGCTGGGCCGAGAACTACGGCGTCGGCGGCGCGCCCGACGGCGCCAACTACCAGTTCTCCGTCGGCGACGGCGAGCACGTGACGTTCTCCTACGACCTCGCCACGCACGTCCTGACCATCGACGTCGCGAACCCGCCGCTGCCCGGGACCGGGCAGCAGGCCGCGCACTGGGTCCGGGAGGGCCTCGTCGCGTGGCCCGCGGACCTCGGCACGGGGGACGAGTGGACGCTGTGGGCCGCGCCCGAGGGCGGGATCTCGGTCTCGCCGGGCAGCGCCGACGGTGAGGTGCAGGCGCCGGAGGGGACGACGTCGTACACGCTCGCGGTGGACCCGGCCGGTCTGCCCGACGACGTCGGCGCGGACTTCCCGGCGCTCGCCGGGCACACGGCGCTCCGGGTCCTCGACGCCGACGGCGAGCCCCTCGACCGCGACGCCGTCGAGGCGGCACTCACGGGTCAGCTCCTCGTGACCCGAGCCGACGGCGGTGCGCTCACCGCGGCGACCGGGGTCCAGGTCCCGGGAGTCGTCGACGACCTGTTCGCCGAGGCCGCGGCCGACAGCGAGCTCGGCGTCACGTGGCACGCGAACCACGAGTGGGCCTCGTTCGCGCTCTGGGCGCCGACGGCGAAGGCCGTCTCCGTCCTGGCCTGGCCCGCCGGGGCGTCGCTCGACGACGACCCGCGCCGGTTCGAGTCCACGCGCCAGTCCGACGGCACGTGGACGCTCGACGGCGAGGAGGCCGCCACGAGGCTCGGCGGGAGCCCGGCCGACGGGGGAGCCGGGTGGAAGGGAGCGCGCTACCTCTACGAGGTCCAGGTCTACGTCCCGAGCACCGGGACCGTCGAGACGAACGTCGTGACCGACCCGTACTCGGTGGGGCTCACCCTCGACTCGACGCACTCGGTGGCCGTCGACCTCGACGATCCCGCGTTCCGCCCGAGCGCCTGGGAGGGCACGCCCGCCCCGGTCGTCGAGCGGTCGGTGGACCAGACGATCTACGAGCTGCACGTGCGTGACTTCTCGATCGCGGACGAGACCGTCCCGGCGGAGAGGCGCGGGACGTACCTCGCGTTCGCGGAGGACGACTCGGACGGCATGACGCACCTGCGTGAGCTCGCGGACGCGGGTCTGACGACGGTGCACCTCCTGCCGACGTTCGACATCGCGAGCATCCCCGAGGACCGCGCGGCGCAGGCCACGACCGGTGACCTGACCGGGTTCGCGCCCGACTCGTCCGAGCAGCAGGCCTCCGTCGCGGCGGTGCAGGCGCAGGACGGCTTCAACTGGGGCTACGACCCGTGGCACTTCAGCACGCCGGAGGGCTCGTACGCCCTCGACGCGGAGGGCGGCGCGCGCGTCGCCGAGTTCCGCACCATGGTCGGCTCGCTCCACGACACCGGGCTCCAGGTCGTGCTCGACCAGGTGTTCAACCACACCGCGGCGAGCGGGCAGGACGCGAAGTCCGTGCTCGACAAGGTCGTGCCCGGCTACTACCACCGCCAGAACCCGACCACCGGCTCCGTCGAGACGAGCACGTGCTGCCAGAACGTCGCGACCGAGCACGCCATGGCCGGCAAGCTCATGGTCGACTCGGTCGTCACGTGGGCGAGGGACTACAAGGTCGACGGCTTCCGCTTCGACCTCATGGGTCACCACTCGAAGCAGAACATGCTCGACGTCCGGGCCGCGCTCGACGAGCTCACGCTCGCCGAGGACGGCGTCGACGGGGAGTCCGTCTACCTGTACGGCGAGGGCTGGGACTTCGGCGAGGTCGCGGGCAACGCCCTGTTCGAGCAGGCCACGCAGGGTCAGCTCGGCGGCACGGGCATCGGGACGTTCTCCGACCGCCTGCGCGACGCCGTGCACGGCGGCTCGCCCGTCGACGGTGCGTCGACGTTCACGCAGGGCTTCGGCACGGGCCTGGCGACCGACCCGAACGGGCAGCCGGCCCGCGCGGGGGAGCCGGGGACCGTCAACGACGGCTCCGACGACGAGTTCGCCGACCTCGGTCTCCAGACCGACCTCGTGCGCCTCGGCCTCGCAGGCAACCTGCGCGACTACACGCTCGTCACCTCGACGGGCGAGGAGAAGCGCGGCGACGAGATCGACTACCGCGGGGCGCCGGCCGGGTACGCCGACTCGCCCGAGGAGGTCGTCACCTACGTCGACGCGCACGACAACGAGACGTTGTTCGACCTGCTCGCGCTCAAGCTGCCGGCGGACACGCCGATGGACGAGCGCGTGCGCATGAACACGGTCTCGCTCGCCACCGCGGCGCTGTCGCAGACGCCGTCGTTCTGGCACGCCGGGACGGACCTGCTGCGGTCCAAGTCGCTCGACCGCAACAGCTACGACTCGGGCGACTGGTTCAACGCGATCGACTGGACCGGCCAGGACAACGGGTTCGGCAAGGGGCTGCCGATGGCCGCCGACAACGAGGACAAGTGGCCGCTCATGGCCCCGCTCCTCGCGGACCCGGCGCTCAAGCCGTCGGCGGACGACATCGCCACCGCGTCGGCCCAGGCGCAGGACCTCCTGCGGCTGCGGCACTCGACCGAGCTGTTCCGGCTCGGCGACGCGGACCTGATCCGGGAGAAGGTGTCGTTCCCCGGTGCCGGCCCGGACCAGGTGCCCGGCGTGATCGCGATGTCGGTCGACGACACGCTCGGCTCCGACGTCGACCCCACGCTCGACGGTCTGCTCGCGGTCTTCAACGCCTCGCCCGAGCCGGCCACCGTGCCGGTCGCGGCGCTCGCCGGGCGCGACTACGTGCTCTCGCCCGTCCAGGCGACCGGGAGCGACGCCGTCGTGCAGGAGACCACGTGGGACGCGGGCACCGGGACCGTGACCGTCCCGGCGCGCACCGTCGCGGTGCTGGTCGCGCCGCAGGTGGGCGGCGAGCTGCCCGTCTCGGTCGAGGCGCAGCCGCGCTGCCTGGCGGGCAAGGCGTACGTCGCGGTCCGCGCGACGAACGACGGCGCCGTGCCGGTGGACGTCACGCTGTCCACACCGTTCGGCGAGAAGTCGTTCGTCGACGTCGCGGCGGGGAAGAACGCCTACCAGTCGTTCGCGTCGCGGGCGAAGGCGATCGATGCGGGCGAGGCGGTCGTGACCGCCTCCGCGGTGGTCGACGGCGAGCAGGTCACCTCGACCTTCACCGTCGCCTACGGGGAGCTCACCTGCTCCTGACCCGACCGTCGAGGTAGAGGCACAGCACGGCGAGGTAGAGCCCTGGTCCACGACCAGGGCTCTACCTCGCGAGACCACGCCTCTACCTCGGCGAGGTGGGGTGGGGTGCTACGGTCGCGAGCCGTGACTACCTCACCCACTTCCGTCCCGGGCCCGACGACGTCGCTCACCTTCCGCTCCGCCGTCGCCGCCGACCTGCCGCGCGTCGTCGAGCTCATCGCGGACGACGCCGTCGCCGCCGCCCGGACGGGGGAGCTCGGTCCCGAGCACGAGGCGGCGTTCGCCGCGATCGACGCGGACCCGAACAACGAGCTCGTGGTGGTCGAGCTCGACGGCGAGGTGGTGGGCACCATGCAGCTCACCGTGGTCCCGGGCATCTCGCGGCGTGGGGCATCACGGCTCCTCGTCGAGGCGGTGCGCGTCGACCGGCGGCTCCGGGGCCGGGGCGTCGGCCGCGCCATGATGGCGTGGGCGCACGAGCGGGGCGTGGCACGCGGGTGCGTGCTGGCCCAGCTCACGTCCGACAAGCAGCGCCCCGACGCACACCGCTTCTACCGCTCGCTCGGCTACGAGCAGTCCCACGAGGGCTTCAAGCGCACGCTCTGACGCGGGCCGTCGCCGGGTCCCGGGACCCGCGGGGGATCAGCGGAAGACGACGGTGCGGTGCCCGTCGAGCAGGACGCGGTGCTCGGTGTGCCAGCGCACCGCGCGCGCGAGGGTCTGGCGCTCGACGTCCTCGCCGATCGCGACGAGGTCCTCGACCCGGCGCGAGTGGTCCACGCGCTCGACGTCCTGCTCGATGATCGGCCCCTCGTCGAGGTCGCCCGTCACGTAGTGCGACGTCGCGCCGATGAGCTTGACGCCGCGGTCGTGCGCCTGGGCGTAGGGCCGCGCGCCCTTGAAGCTCGGCAGGAACGAGTGGTGGATGTTGATGATGCGGCCGGGCATCTCGCGGCACAGGTCGTCGGACAGGATCTGCATGTAGCGCGCGAGGACGACGAGCTCGACGTCGAGCTCGTCGACGAGGCCGCGCAGGCGGGCCTCGGCCTCGGCCTTGGTGTCCCGCGTCACGGGCACGTGGTGGAACGGCTTGCCGTAGAACGTCGCGATGTCCTCGAGGTCGCGGTGGTTCCCGACGACGCCCACGACCTCGATCGGCATGCCCTGCGACCGCTCGCGGTACAGGAGGTCGACGAGGCAGTGCGGCGCCTTGGACACCATGAGCAGGGTGCGCACCCGGCGTCCGACGACGTCGAGCTGCCACGACATGGCGAAACGCGTCGCGACCTCGCCGACCGCGCGCTCGAGCTCGTCGCGCGAGGCGTCGGCCGTCACCTGGACGCGCATGAAGAACAGTCCCGAGAGCGGGTCGCCGAACTGCTGCGACTCCGTGATGTTGCCGCCGAGCCGGGCGAGCACCCCGGCGACGGCGTGCACGATCCCCGGCCCGTCGGGGCACGAGAGGGTGAGGACCCAGTGCGTGGGTCCGCCGGTCGGGGGCCGTGCGGCAGCGTCGGTGGTGCTCGGGCGGGGCGCGTCGTCGGGGGCAGTCGTGGACACCCCTCAGAGGGTAGCCGCGCGCCCGGGCGTGCGCCGTCGTCGTCCGCCGGGCGACCCGGCCGCGCAGGACCTCACCCGCGGCACCGGTGGACCGACGCCGTGGGACCCGGGGATGTCTGACACGATGAGCCCATGAGCGACGCGCAGATCACGACCCGCCTCGTCACCGACGCCGAGGCAGGTGAGCTCCTGACCCTGCGCCGGGCGGCGTTCGTCACCGAGGCGCAGCTCTACCAGGACCCCAACATCCCCCCGCTGACCCAGACCCTGCACGAGCTGCGCGAGGACCTCGCCCGCGAGGACGTCGTGACGATCGGTGCCTGGCTCGGCCCGCGCCTCGTCGGCTCCGTCCGGGTCGAGATCGAGGACTCCAGGGCGACCCTCGGGCGCCTCGCCGTGGCGCCCGACATGCAGGGCCGGGGCATCGGCACGCAGATGCTCTTCGAGGTGCTCCCGTACCTGCCCGAGCGGACGACCGAGATCTGGGTGTTCACGGGCAAGGACTCCAAGCAGAACCTCGCGATGTACACCAAGCACGGCTACGAGGAGCAGTACGACAAGGCGGCGGGCGACCTCACGTACACCTACCTGCGCCGCATCCTCGGCGCTGCCGAGGTGCGCGACGAGCCGGGCGCCTGACCCGGCACGGTGCCGCGCCGCGCCTCAGGCGCGGCGGGGACCGCCGTGGGCGACCCGGTCACGGGCCACGGAGTCGACCGTCGTCGCCCCCGTGATCGCGGCGATGATCTCCTCGTAGCTCGCGCCGGGGCCGGAGAAGCTCCCGTTGTTGCGGCCGTGGCGCAGCACCTCGACACGGTCGGCGACCGCGCGCACGTCGGTCATGTTGTGGCTGATGAGGACGACCGCGTGGCCCATGTCCCGCAGCCTCTGGATGTGCGTGAGCACCTCGGCGGACTGTGCGACGGAGAGCGCCGCGGTGGGCTCGTCGAGCACGACGATGCGCGGGGCGCCGAGCAGGGTGCGGGCGATCGCGACGCTCTGCCGCTGCCCGCCGGAGAGCGTCGAGACGGGCACCCGCACCGACGGGACGCGGGCGTTGAGGTCGGCGAGCACGCGCCGCGCGGTCTCCTCCATGGTCACCTCGTCGAGCCCGCGCCCGCGGCGCAGCTCGCGGCCGAGGTACAGGTTGGAGACGACGTCGAGGTTGTCGCACAGCGCGAGGTCCTGGAAGACGGTCGCGATGCCGAGGGCGTGGGCGGCGACGGGGCTCGGGACGGTGACCGGGACGCCGTCGGACTCGATCATCCCGGCGTCCGGCGTGAGCACGCCGGCGATGATCTTCGCGAGCGTGGACTTGCCGGCGCCGTTGTCGCCGACCAGTGCGACGACCTCGTGGCGGTGGACCTCGAGCTCGACGCCGGTGAGGGCCTGGACGGCGCCGAACGACTTGTCGATCCCGTGCAGCGCGAGCGCCGGGACTGCAGGAGTGGTGGTCACGTCGGGTCGCCTTCGGTGGAGGAGGGGGGCGCGACCGCGAGGCCGTCGGTGGCCAGGTCGGTCGCGGCGAGCGCGAGGGAGAGGGCGCCGAGGATCTCGGCGCGTGCGCCGAGGTCCGACGCGAGGACCTCGACGGGGGCGATGGTGTTGGGCACGAGGTGGCGGCGCATCGACTCGCGGAACGGGTCGAGGAGCACGTCACCGGTCGCGGCGAGCTCGCCGCCCACGACGACGGCCCGGGGGTTGAGCGCCGTGGCGAGGGCGGCCACGACGGAGCCGATGCGGTCCCCCGCGTCGGCGACGACGCGGCGGCAGCCCGGGTCGCCGTCGACGGCGCCCTGGACGAGGTCGCCCAAGGTGAGCTCGCCGTGGCTCGTGCGCACGAGGGCGAGCAGGGCGTCGGAGCCGACGACGGTCTCCAGGCACCCGCGGTTGCCGCACCGGCAGATGGGACCGGCCGGGTCCACCTGGACGTGGCCGATCTCCCCGGCGGTACCGGCGTAGCCACGGTGGAGCCGGCCCCCGAGCACGATGCCCGCGCCCGTGCCGTGGGACGCGCGCACGAAGATCGAGTCGCGGTGGCCGCGGGTGGTGCCGAGCTCGTGCTCGGCCAGGGCTGCGAGGTTGGCGTCGTTGTCGACCATCACGGGCCGTGCGAGCCGCTTGGAGAGCACCTGGCCGACGTGCACGTCGTCCCAGCCGCGCATGACGCCGCGCACGGAGATCATGCCGGTGTCCTCGTCGACGGGGGCCGGCAGCGCGACGCCGACGGTCAGCAGCTCGTCCGGTGACGCCCCGACGCGCTCGAGCAGCTCGACGACGAGCAGCGCGGCGCGGTCCAGACCGGTGTCGAGGCGGTGGTCGACGGGCAGCGGCATGTGCTGCTCGGCGAGGATCTCGCGGTTCGGGTCCCCGAGCGCGACGGTGAGCCGACGCCGGCCGAACTGGACCGCGGCGACGACGCCGAGCCGTCGGGCCAGGGTCACCATCTGGGCCCGCCGCCCGGAGCGGGACGCGGGACGGGTGTCCACGACCCCCGCGCCGGTGAGCTCCTTGACGATCGTCGAGACGGTCGCCGTCGAGAGCCCCGTCGCCTCGGCGAGCTCGACCTGGGTGAGGCCCCCGAAGCGCCGTACCGCGTCCACGATGCGGAGTCGGTTCGCTTCTCGGAGGGACGTCTGCGATCCGGGGGTGGACCGGTCGCTGTTCACACGCCGCAGATTACACGGTCTTGCCACGTCGGACCGGGTGGGCACCCGCCGGTGATCATGCGTTAGACCTTCGAACACAATTTGGTGACGACGCGCCTTCAGCGCTTGACCGTCGAACTCAAACCTCGCTACGTTCCCTGCCATGCCCGTGGGAGCGGTCCCGTCCGACGTCGGACGGCCGCGCGGCTCACGGCCCGTCGTGCCGCCCGGTCTCGGGTGCACGACCTCGACGACGAGAGGGAATGACGATGACGTCCTTGCGCAGAAAGGTCGCCGCGTTCGCGGGGACCGCACTCCTGGTCGGCTCGCTCGCCGCGTGCAGCGCGGAGCGGGCGGGCGACACGGGCGACGGCGAGACCACGGGCGGCGACCCCGACGGGACCCTCGTCGGCATCGCGATGCCGACCCGTAGCCTCGAGCGCTGGAACAACGACGGCACGCACCTGGAGGGCCTGCTCCAGGACGCGGGCTTCGAGACCACGCTGCAGTACGCCGACAACAAGGTCGACCAGCAGATCACCCAGCTCCAGAACATGATCAACCAGGGCGCCGACGTGCTCGTCATCGCCTCGATCGACGGCACCGCGCTCGGCCCGGTCCTCGACCAGGCGGCGGAGAACGACGTTCCCGTCATCGCCTACGACCGCCTGATCAACGGCTCGGAGCACGTCGACTACTACGCGACGTTCGACAACGAGCTGGTCGGCACGCTGCAGGGCGAGTTCATCGTCGAGCAGCTCGGTCTCGAGGACGGCGCCGGCCCCTTCAACCTCGAGCCCTTCGCCGGCTCGCCCGACGACAACAACGCGAAGTTCTTCTTCAAGGGCGCCTGGGACGTCCTGACCCCCTACGTCGAGTCGGGCCAGCTCGTCGTCCCGTCCGGCAAGGGACCCTCCACGGTCGACGACTGGGCGTCCATCGGCATCCAGGGCTGGGAGTCCGCCAAGGCCCAGTCGGAGATGGAGAACCGGCTCAACTCGTTCTACACGGACAAGAAGGTCGACGTCGTCCTGTCCCCGAACGACTCGCTCGCGCTCGGCATCGAGCAGGCGCTCGAGGGCGCGGCGTACACGTCGGCCGACTGGCCGATCGTCACCGGCCAGGACGCCGACGAGGCGAACGTGAAGAACATGCTCGCCGGCCAGCAGTCGATGACGGTCTGGAAGGACACGCGCACCCTCGGCGACCAGGTCGCGACCATGGTGCAGCAGATCGTCGAGGGCACCGAGGTCGAGGTCAACGACACCGAGACCTACGACAACGGCGTCAAGGTCGTCCCGTCCTTCCTGCTCCCGCCGGAGGTCGTCACGGCCGACACGGTCCAGGAGAAGCTCGTCGACTCGGGCTTCTACACGGCCGAGCAGCTCGGTCTGTGACCCGGTCGGGGCGGCCCGGAGCCGCCCCGACCGCCCGGCCGGCCCCGCGACACCTCGCGGGACCGGCCGGACCATCCGAACGACGGGCGTCGTCGCCACGTGCCCGTGACGAGACAGGAGCAGGGATGGTTCTCGAGAACGTGCTCGAGACGGGGAACATCCTCGAGATGCACGCCATCAGCAAGGAGTTCCCCGGGGTCAAGGCGCTGCAGGACGTGACGCTCGAGGTGCGTCGCGGCGAGGTGCACGCGATCTGCGGGGAGAACGGGGCCGGCAAGTCGACCCTCATGAAGGTCCTGTCCGGGGTGTACCCGCACGGCTCGTACGCCGGCGACATCCTCCTGGACGGGCAGGCCTGCGAGTTCCGGGGGATCCGCGACAGCGAGGCGCGCGGGGTCGTCATCATCCACCAGGAGCTGGCGCTGGTCCCGTACCTGTCGATCGCCGAGAACATCTTCCTCGGGAACGAGAAGGCCAGCGGCGGCGTCGTCGACTGGAACCAGACCTCGGCCGAGGCCGCGCAGCTCCTCGAGCGCGTCGGCCTGGCGGAGAACCCGGCGACCCTCGCGACGGACATCGGCGTCGGCAAGCAGCAGCTCGTCGAGATCGCCAAGGCGCTGTCCAAGCGCGTCGACCTGCTCATCCTCGACGAGCCCACGGCAGCCCTGAACGACGACGACAGCGCGCACCTGCTCGGGCTCATCGACCAGTTCCGCGAGGCCGGGATCACCTCGATCATCATCTCGCACAAGCTCAACGAGATCGCCGCGATCGCGGACCGCGTGACGATCCTGCGCGACGGTCGCACGATCGAGACGCTCGACCTGCACGGCGACGAGCCCGTCGGCGAGGACCGGATCATCCGCGGCATGGTCGGGCGCGAGCTCGGGAGCCGGTTCCCCACGCGGGAACCGTCGATCGGGGTCGAGGTGCTGCGGATCGAGGACTGGACGGCGCACCACCCGGTCGACACCGAGCGGGTGGTCGTCGACCACGCGAACCTCACGGTGCACGCGGGGGAGATCGTCGGCCTCGCGGGGCTCATGGGTGCCGGGCGCACCGAGCTCGCCATGAGCGTGTTCGGGCACGCGTACGGGACCCGCATCTCCGGTCAGGTCTACAAGGACGGAGTCGCGGTGCGCACCCGCACGGTCGCCGAGGCGATCTCGCACGGGCTCGCGTACGCGACCGAGGACCGCAAGCGCTACGGGCTCAACCTCATCCAGACGATCCGCGAGAACATCTCCGCGTCCGCGCTCGGCAAGGTCTCCCGGTGGGGGGTCGTGCAGCGCGAGGAGGAGGTGACCGTGGCGGAGCGTTACCGCCGCGACTTCGGGATCAAGGCGCCCACGGTCGAGTCGCTCGCCGGCAAGCTCTCGGGCGGCAACCAGCAGAAGGTCGTCCTCGGCAAGTGGGTCTTCTCCGACCCCGACGTGCTCATCCTCGACGAACCCACGCGCGGCATCGACGTCGGCGCCAAGTACGAGATCTACTCGATCGTCAACGCGCTCGCCGACGCGGGCAAGGCCGTCCTCGTGATCTCGTCCGAGCTCCCCGAGCTCCTCGGGATCTGCGACCGCATCTACGCGATGAGCCAGGGGCGGATCACGGGCGAGGTCGCCCGCGCCGAGGCGACGCAGGAGACGCTCATGCACTACATGACCATGGACAAGGGAGTCACCGACCGATGAACGCCGTCAGGGAGTACCTCGGCCGCAACGTCCGCCAGTACGGCATCGTCGCGGCGCTGCTCGTCATCGTCCTGCTCTTCCAGGTGCTCACGGACGGGCGCCTGCTCTACCCGAACAACGTCGCGAGCCTGGTGCAGCAGAACGCCTACGTCATGGTGCTCGCGATCGGCATGGTCATGGTGATCGTGGCCGGGCACATCGACCTGTCCGTCGGGTCGGTGGTGGCCTTCGTCGGCGGGCTGTGCGCCATCATGATGACCCAGTGGGAGCTGCCGTGGCTGGTCGCGGTGCTGCTCTCGCTCGTCGTCGGCGCGCTCGTCGGCGTCTGGCAGGGATTCTGGGTCGCGTACGTCGGCATCCCGGCGTTCATCGTGACGCTGGCCGGCATGCTCGTGTTCCGCGGGCTCGCGATCGTGCTCGTCGGGACCACCGTCGCCGGCCTGCCCGCGGGCTTCAAGGCGATCAGCAACGGCTCGGTGCCCAACTGGTTCGGGTTCGTGGGCGACCTCGACGTCGTCACGCTCGGCATCGGCGCGCTCGGCGTCGTCGCGTTCGCGGTCGCCCAGTGGCGCTCGCGGACCTCGCTGCGCAAGCACGGCCTGTCGGTCGAGCCGATGTCGGCGTTCGTCATCAAGGTCGTCGTCGCCGCGCTGCTCATCGGGGTCGTCACCTACTGGCTCGCGCTGAGCGCGGGCGGCACGCCGATCGTGCTCCTCATCGTGGGCGCGCTCATCATCGCGTACTCGTTCGTCCTCAACCGCAGCGTGTTCGGCCGGCACGTGTACGCGATCGGCGGGAACCGGCACGCCGCCGTGCTGTCCGGGGTCAACGCGCGCCGGGTCGACTTCGGCATCTTCGTCAACATGGGCGTGCTCGCCGCGGTCGCCGCGGTCATCACGACGTCCCGTGCCGGGGCCGGGGTGGCCGGCGCCGGCGTCAACTACGAGCTCGACGCGATCGCGGCCTGCTTCATCGGAGGGACCGCCGTGACGGGCGGCGTCGGGCGCATCTCGGGGGCGATGATCGGCGCCCTCATCATGGGCGTGCTCAACATGGGCCTGTCGATCATGGCGGTCGACGCCGCGTGGCAGCAGGCGATCAAGGGCCTGGTCCTGCTCGCGGCCGTCGCGTTCGACATCGTGAGCAAGCGCCGCGCGGCCCTGCGCTGACCGCACGGGCCGGTACGCGCCGTCGGGCACCGGGACACGGTGCCCGACGGCGCGTGCGGCCCGCGCGGACGGTCTCCCGCGGCCGCGGGGCGTGGGTTAGGATCGATCGCGTCGCGACTGGCGCAACCCGCCGAGCGCCTCGTGCCGCGCACGAGGCACGGGCCGGGGGATGGTGGATCACCACCGGGGAGCGGCACGCTGTGCAGACGACGGGTCGTTCGCCTGGGCCCCGGGTCACCCCTTGGTGGGGCGTACCCGGCGAGCCGGGAACGTGCCACCGCCGACAACTGCCAGACACCCCGCGGAGGAGACGCCATGAGCGCCCAGCCAGCCGACAACGTCCTCGACACCCCGCTCGCCGAGCTCGACCCCGAGATCGCGGCCGTCCTCGACGGGGAGCTCGCGCGCCAGCGCGACACCCTCGAGATGATCGCGTCGGAGAACTTCGTCCCGCTCGCCGTCCTGCAGGCGCAGGGCTCCGTGCTCACCAACAAGTACGCCGAGGGCTACCCGGGCCGCCGCTACTACGGTGGCTGCGAGCAGGTCGACATCGCGGAGAACCTCGCGATCGCGCGCGCCAAGGAGCTCTTCGGCGCCGAGCACGCCAACGTCCAGCCGCACTCGGGCGCCACCGCCAACGCCGCCGTGCTGCACGCG
>CAZFUQ010000083.1:0-14603 GCA_964521905.1 uncultured Cellulosimicrobium sp. | reverse complement strand
GACGTACACCGACCTCGAGGTGTTCCTCCAGCTCCTGCCCCGCTCGGCCACCGTCGCCCGGCGTGACGCCCGTCCACAGGGACGTGTACGGGTTCATCCGCTCGCCGGTGGCCGAGCGGGGCAGGAGCTGGAGGAAGACCTCGAGGTCGGTGTACGTCGGCACGACCTTCTCGATGCCCATGACCGTGATGAGGGTCTCGGGGAGCGTGAGGCACATGCGCCCGTTGCCCTCGGACTCGACCACGGACAGCGTGCCGGTGTCCGCGACGCCGAAGTTCGCGCCGCTGATCGCGACCTTCGCCGAGAGGAACTTGCGGCGCAGGTGGGCGCGCGCGGCCATCGCGAGCTCGCGCGGGGCGTCGGACAGGTCGGGCGGGGCGTCGCCCATGCGCGCGAGGAAGATCTCGCGGATCTCCGCGCGGTTGCGGTGGATCGCGGGCACGAGGATGTGCGACGGCATGTCGTCGGCGAGCTGGACGATGAGCTCGGCGAGGTCCGTCTCGTACGCCGCGACACCCGCCGCGGCGAGCGCCTCGTTGAGCCCGATCTCCTGCGTCGCCATGGACTTCACCTTGACGACCTCGTCGACGCCCTTGGCCGCGACGAGGTCCGCGACGATCCGGTTCGCCTCGTCGGCGTCGCGCGCCCAGTGCACGACGCCGCCCCGCGCCACGACGTTGCGTTCCAGCTCCTCGAGCAGCTCGGGCAGGCGCGCCATGACGTCGGTCTTGATCGCGGACCCGGCGTCGCGCAGCGCCTCCCAGTCGGTGACCTCGCCGACGACGGCCGCGCGCTTGGCCCGGATGGTCGACGTCGCGTGCGCGAGGTTGGCGCGCAGCTGCGTGTTCTGCAGCGCCCGGCGTGCGGCGTCGGGGAACTGCTCGCCCCAGCGCAGCGGTGCGTCGGGGTGCGGGACGGCGCCGAACGGCTCCTCGGCGACGGGGGTGTCCGCGCGTGCGCGGGGGATCCCGAGGAACGTGGTCATCGCGGACCTCCGAGGACGGGCGCGGACTTCGTGGACGCGAGGACCTCCGCGAGGTGCAGGGTGCGCACGCCGGCCCGGATGCGCGACAGCCCGCCGCCGATGTGCATGAGGCACGAGGAGTCGCCCGCCGTGAGGACCTCGGCGCCGGTCTCCTTCACGTGCGTCATCTTGTCCGCGAGCATCGCCGTCGACGTCTCGGCGTTCTTCAGCGCGAACGTCCCGCCGAACCCGCAGCACGACTCGGCCGCGGGGAGCTCGACGAGGTCGATCCCCTCGACCGCGCGCAGCAGGCGCAGCGGCTTGTCGCCGACGTGGAGCATGCGCAGCGAGTGGCACGTCGGGTGGTAGGTGACGCGGTGCGGGAAGTAGGCGCCGACGTCGGTCACGCCGAGCACGTCGACGAGCAGCTCCGAGAGCTCGTACGTCCTGGCCGCGACCGCCTCCGCGGTCCGTGCGAGCCCGTCGAGCCCCGCGCGGCGGCAGACCATGCCGTGCTGGTGGCGCACCGACCCCGTGCACGAGCCGGACGGCACGACGATCGCGTCCCACTCGCCGTCGAGCACCGGGGAGAACGCCTCGACGTGGTTGCGCACGACCGGGACGGCCTCGTCGAGGTATCCGGTGTTGACGTGCATCTGGCCGCAGCACGTCTGACGTTCGGGGAAGAACACCTCGTGGCCGAGGCGTTCGAGGAGGAGGGCGGTGGCGCGCGGTGCCTGGGGGAACATCACGTCGCCGATGCAGGTCGCGGTGAGGGCTATGCGCATCGTTGCTCCGGGGAGGGCGAGTTCGGGCTCCAGTCTCGCCGGGCGTCGTCGTCGCCGCACGCCGGGACCGCCGCGGTGAGGCGCCGCGGCTGTGGTCTGACCACATTCCGTCCACTGTAGACCATCGACCGTGCTGTGGTCCGACCACAGGGCGCCTACCCTGGGCGGGTGCGCACCCACGAACGCGTCCTCGCCCGGATCGAGGCGGACCTCGCCGCGGGCCGCTGGGCGCTCGGCGAGCGGCTGCCGGCCGAGCGGGCGCTCGCCGAGGAGCTCGGCGTGTCGCGCCCGTCCGTGCGCGAGGCGATCCGCGTCCTCGAGGCCATGGGCATCGTGCGGACCGCGGTGGGGTCCGGCCCCGACGCCGGCGCCACCGTGGTCGACCGGCCTGCCGCGGGCCTCGGTGCGGCCGTGCGCCTGCACGTCGCGTCCGGGACGCTCGCGGTGCACGACGTCGTCGAGACGCGCGTGCTCCTGGAGACGTGGGCCGTGCGCGTGGCCGCCGAGCGGTCCGGCGACGGCGCGGCGCTCACGGAGGCGGGGCGCCTGCTCGACCGCATGGACGACCGGACGCTGTCCGCCGACGCGTTCCGCGAGCTCGACGCGACGTTCCACGTGCTCCTCGTGCGGCTCGCG
This sequence comes from uncultured Cellulosimicrobium sp., assembly GCA_964521905.1. GTDB lineage: Bacteria > Actinomycetota > Actinomycetes > Actinomycetales > Cellulomonadaceae > Cellulosimicrobium. The sequence goes on along the minus strand of CAZFUQ010000083.1, from coordinate 12,215 downwards.
GGCAACGCGCTCGTCGAGGCGATCATGACCGGGCTGCGGGGCGCGATCGAGTCCTACGTGGCGGCCGGGAGCGCGGCGCTGCCGTCGTGGGAGCGGACCGCCGACCGGCTGCGCGTCGAGCACCGTGCCGTCCTCGACGCCGTCACGGGCGGCGACGGCGACCGCGCCGCGCGCGAGGTCCGCGCGCACATCGAGGGCTTCTACGCCGAGACGGGGCTGTGAGCCGGGCGGTCAGGTCGCGGGCGGGGCGGTGCTCTCGCGCACGACGAGCTCGGTCGCGAGGTCGAGCCGCTGGTTGACGGGCCGGTCGCCGCGGGCGAGGTCGAGGAGCATGCGTGTCGCGGTCCCCGCCATCTCGTGCAGCGGCTGGTGCACCGTCGTGAGCTCGGGGCCGATCCACCCGGCGAGCGGGAGGTCGTCGTAGCCGACGACCGACAGGTCCTCGGGGACCCGGAGCCCGAGCTCGCGCGCGGCGCGCAGGACGCCGAGCGCCTGCATGTCCGACCCCGCGAAGATCGCGGTGGGGCGGTCCGGCCGGGAGAGCAGCGCCTTGCCGTGCTCGTACCCGCCCGGGACGTAGAAGTCGCCGTAGCGCACGAGCGTCGGGTCGACCTCGACGCCCGCCTCGTCGTGCGCGCTGCGGTAGCCGTCGATGCGCGCGCGGCTGCACAGGACGTCCGACGGGCCGGAGACGATCGCGACGCGGCGGTGGCCCAGCGCGAGCAGGTGGCGTGTCGCCGAGAGGCCTCCGCTCCAGTTGTTCGACCCGACGGTCGGCACGCCGGCGGGCTGCTCGCCCTCGGTGTCGACCACGACGAACGGGATGGAGCGACTCTCGAGCTGGTGGCGCTGGGACTGGTCGAGGCTCGACAGGACGAGCAGCACGCCGAGCGGGCGCCGCGCGAGGACGCCGTCGAGCCACTCCTGCGGCGGGCGGTGCTCGCCGCCGAGCTCGGAGAGCACGACGCCGACCTTCGCCTCGCCCGCGGCCTCCTCGACGCCGCGGATGATCTCGATGGACCACGCGGAGTCGAGCTGGTGGAACACGAGGTCGATGAGCGGTGTGGGCGTCGACGGTGCCGACCGACGGCGCCGGTACTGGTGGCGTTCGAGCGCGGCCTCGACACGCGCCCGGGTCGACGCCGCGACGTCGGGGCGGCCGTTGAGGACCTTCGACACCGTGGGGACGGACACGCCCGCCTCGGCGGCGATGGACGCGATCGTGGCGGGTGCGCCCCGGTCCTGCACGGTCATGCCGCTCCTCGGTGGTCGTCGCAACTTTCGAGTCGAAACCGTAGCACCCTGTGCACCGCCTCGTGCGACTCCTTCACAGGATGCACCCAGGGCGTTTCTGGAGAATCTCGCGGCGCGCCCCTGCTCCTCGGCGCGTGGGGCGTCGTCACCGAACTGTGACCCCGGTCTCGCTTGACGGCTTGCGCTCGCTCGGTCTAGCGTCCGGGACCAACGGGTATCGGAGCAAACACCGATACTTTCGAAATCACCACGACGCAGTGGACGCCCGGACCCGTCCGGGCGAGGCACGACGACGTGACCGACCCGAGGAACGCGATTGACGACGCAGACGACCCCGGCCGCCGAGAGCGACCAGGAGGACGGCGGCGCCACGGAGCCGTGGCGCGACCGGCGGCTCGACGCCGCCGAGCGCGCCCGCGCGCTCGCGGCGCGGATGACGCTCGAGGAGAAGCTCGCGCAGCTCGTGGGCGTGTGGGTGGGAGCCGACGCCTCCGGCGGCGGCGTGGCCCCGCACCAGGCGGACATGACGGGCAGCGTCCCCTCGTGGGAGTCCGTCATCGAGCACGGTCTCGGTCAGCTCACGCGTCCGTACGGCACCGCGCCCGTCAGCCCCGGGTCCGGTGCCCGCTCGCTCGCCCGCTCGCAGCGCGAGCTCATGGCGGCGAGCCGGTTCGGCATCCCCGCCCAGGTGCACGAGGAGTGCCTCGCCGGGTTCGCGGCCTGGCGCGCGACCGCCTACCCCGTCCCGCTGTCGTGGGGCGCGAGCTTCGACCCCGGGCTCGTCGAGGAGATGGCCGCGCGCATCGGCGCGAGCATGCGGGCCGCCGGCGTCCACCAGGGTCTCGCGCCCGTGCTCGACGTGACGCGCGACCACCGTTGGGGCCGGACCGAGGAGACCATCGGCGAGGACCCCTACCTCGTCGGGACGGTCGGCGCCGCCTACGTCCGTGGGCTCGAGTCGGCCGGGATCGTCGCGACGCTCAAGCACTTCGCCGGGTACTCCGCCTCGCGCGCCGGGCGCAACCTCGCGCCGGTCGCGATGGGCCCGCGCGAGTACGCCGACGTGGTCCTGCCCCCGTTCGAGACCGCGGTCCGCCACGGCGGCCCCCGGTCCGTCATGCACGCGTACACGGACGTCGACGGCATGCCGTCCGCCGCGGACCGCGAGCTGCTCACCGGTCTCCTGCGCGAGACCTGGGGCTTCGACGGCACGGTGGTCGCCGACTACTTCGGCGTCCGCTTCCTCGAGACGCTCCACAAGGTCGCGGCCGACGGCACCGACGCGGCACGCCTCGCGCTGCGCGCCGGGGTCGACGTCGAGCTCCCCACGGTCGACACGTTCGGCCCGGCCCTCGCCGACGCCGTGCGGCGCGGCGACGTCGACGAGGCGCTCGTCGACGAGGCCCTGCACCGCGTGCTGCGGCAGAAGGTCGAGCTCGGCCTCCTCGACCCGGGCTGGGAGCCCGTGCCGGGCGGCGGCGCGGACCTCGTGCTCGACGACGCGCCCGGCCGCGACCTCGCCCTGCGCCTCGCACGGGAGGCCGTCGTGCTCCTCGCGAACGACCACGCCGCGCTGCCGCTGCCCGCCGGGACCCGGCTCGCCGTCGTCGGCCCGCTCGCCGACGACCCGATGGCGATGCTCGGCTGCTACTCCTTCCCCGCCCACGTCGGCGCCCAGCACCCCGAGGTCGAGACCGGGATCGACATCCCGACGGTCCTCGCCGAGCTGGGGGCACGCTTCGACGTCGTGCACGCGCCCGGCTGCGACGTCACGGGGACGGACACGGGCGGGTTCGACGCCGCGGTGGCCGCGGCGAGCGCCGCCGACGTGTGCGTCGTCGCCGTGGGCGACCGCGCCGGGCTGTTCGGCCGGGGCACGTCCGGTGAGGGCTGCGACGCGACCGACCTCACGCTGCCCGGCGTCCAGGAGGACCTCGTCCGCGCGGTCCTGGCGACCGGCACGCCCGTCGTCGTGCTCCTCCTCACGGGCCGGCCCTACGCGCTGGGCGCGCTCCTCGACGAGCCGACGCCGCCCGCCGCGGTCGTGCAGACGTTCTTCCCCGGGCAGCTCGGCGGCCGGGCGGTCGCCGAGGTGCTCGCGGGCGAGGTGTCGCCGTCGGGCCGCCTGCCGGTGAGCGTGCCGCGCGACCCGGGCGGCCAGCCCGGGACCTACCTGTCCGCGCCGCTCGGCCTGCGCTCCGGCGTCTCGAACGTCGACCCGACGCCCGCCTTCGCGTTCGGGCACGGCCTGTCGTACGCGTCGTTCGCGTGGGAGGTCGCGCCGACGGAGCGTGAGTGGCCCGTCGACGGCGAGGCGCACGTCGAGGTGACGGTGCGCAACACCGGGACGGTCGCGGGCGCCGACGTCGTGCAGCTCTACCTGCACGACCCGGTAGCCCAGGTGACCCGCCCGGTCGTGCGCCTCGTCGGCTACGCGCGCGTCGAGCTCGAGCCGGGCGAGACCGCGACCGTGACCCTCACCGTGCCGGCCGACGTCACGTCCTTCACCGGGGTGGCGGGTCGCCGCGTCGTCGAGCCGGGCGACGTCGAGCTGCGCGTCGCGCGCTCGAGCGCGGACACCGTCGCGGCCCTGTCGCTGCAGCTCGTCGGGCCGGGGCGCGAGGTCGACCACACGCGCCGTCTCGTCACCGACGTCCGGGTCGTCGCACCCGGCCCGCGCCCGGCCGAGCCGGACGCGCACCACGAGAACGATCACGAGGAGGTGAGCGTGGGATGACCCTGGACCAGGGCCCCGTCGACGTCGGCGAGGCCACCGACGTCGCGAGCGCAGTCGCCGCGGCCGAGCACGCGCGCCCCGGCGAGCCGAGGTCGGGCCGCCGGGACCGGGAGGCCCGACGGCGCCGGGCCGGGTACGTGACCTGGCGCGTCGCGCTGCGCAAGGACTGGCGGCTGTACACGTTCCTCGTGCTGCCGGTGCTCTTCCTGCTCGTCTTCCGCTACCTGCCGATGCTGGGCAACGTCATCGCGTTCCGGCGGTTCCGGCCGGGCGGCAACCCGTTCGGCGACGAGTGGGTGGGCTTCTACTACTTCGAGATGTTCATCCGGAACGAGCAGTTCTGGCAGGTGTTCGGCAACACCGTCGTCCTCGGCCTGCTCACCCTCGTGATCTGCTTCCCGCTGCCGATCGTCTTCGCGCTGCTCCTCAACGAGCTCCGGTCGCGCCGGTTCAAGCGCGTCGTGCAGACGATCTCCTACCTGCCCCACTTCATGTCGATCGTCATCGTGGCGGGCCTCGTGCTCCAGCTGACGTCGCTGAACGGAACGGTCAACCAGATCGTCGAGGCGTTCGGGGGAGACCCCGTCGCCTACATGCAGCAGCCCGACTGGTTCCGCACGATCTACGTCTCGTCCGAGGTCTGGCAGACCGTCGGGTGGGGCACGATCCTCTACCTCGCGGCGCTCACCACGATCGACGACCAGCTCTACGAGGCCTCGCGGATCGACGGGGCCAACCGGCTCCAGCAGACCTGGCACATCACGCTCCCGGGCATCCGGCCCACCATGATGGTGCTCCTCATCCTCAACATCGGCTCCTTCATGGCGGTCGGTTTCGAGAAGGTCCTGCTGCTGCAGAACCCGCTGATCTACTCCACGGCCGACGTCATCTCGACCTACCTGTACCGCGTGGGGATCCAGTCCGCGCAGTTCTCCTACGCGACCGCGATCGGGCTCTTCGAAGCCGTCATCGGGCTCGTCCTCGTCCTCTCCGCGAACGCCTTCTCGCGCCGCCTGACAGGAGCCTCGCTGTGGTGACCGACCCCCTGACCGCCACCCCCGACATCGCTCGCGTCCGCCAGCAGACCGGGGCGATCAAGGACACGCTCGGCTACCGGGTCTTCCGCGTCGTCAACGGCTTCGTGCTCGTCGCGGTCTGCGTCGTGACGCTGTACCCGTTCGTCAACCTCTTCGCGAAGGCCTTCTCCTCCGAGGGCTACATCGCGGCGGGCGAGGTCAACCTCGTGCCGCGCGGGTTCAACGTCGAGACCTTCCAGGTCGTGCTGAGCGACCCGCTGTTCTGGACCAACTACAAGAACACGGTCGTGTACACCGTGGTCGGCACGATCATCGCGATGGCGCTCACCACGACGTACGCCTACGCGATCAGCCGCCAGCACCTCAAGGGCCGCAACTTCTTCATCGGCCTCGCGGTCTTCACGATGTTCTTCGGCGGCGGCCTCATCCCGAACTACATCCTCGTGGCCAACGTGCTGGGCCTGCGGAACACGATGTGGGCGGTCGTGCTCCCCGGCGCGATCTCCGTGTTCAACCTGCTCGTCATGAAGTCCTTCTTCGAGAACTTCCCGGCCGAGCTCGAGGAGGCCGCGGCGATCGACGGGATGTCGACGTACGGCATCTTCGCCCGCATCGTCCTGCCGCTGTCCAAGGCGGTCCTGGCGACGATGACCCTCTTCTACGCCGTCGGGATCTGGAACTCGTGGTTCAACGCGTTCCTCTACCTGGACAAGAAGGAGCTGTTCCCGGTCACGGTCTACCTGCGCAACCTCATCGCCGCCGCGACGGGCACCGAGGCGGTCACGGGTGGCGCCGGCGGGGACGCGGTGCAGATCGGCGCGAACATCCAGTCGGTGACCATGCTCCTCACCGTCCTGCCGATCGTGTGCCTGTACCCGTTCGTCCAGAAGTACTTCGTCTCCGGCGTGATGCTCGGCTCCGTCAAGGGCTGACCCTCCCGCGCCGCACCCACCCGCACCACCGCACGACCCACCTCAGCAACGTCAGAGCGACGAAGCTCAACCCGAGGAGAGAGATGAGAAACATCCGGATCCCGGCCGCCACCGTGGCGACCGCGACCACCCTGGCCCTGGTCCTGACCGCGTGCAGCGGCGGCGGCGACACCCCGGAGCCCGAGGACGGCGGCGCGGTGACGATCGACGCCGAGCACTCCGTCGGCGCGATGGAGGACTTCGCGGCGGGGACGACGTTCCAGGCGACCGAGCCCGTGGACTTCTCCCTCATGTACCGCGACCACCCGAACTACCCCGTGCGGGAGGACTGGTCGATCTTCGAGAACCTCGAGGCGAACCAGAAGGTCACCTTCACGCGGACCGACGTGCCGCTGGCCGACTGGGACAACAAGAAGTCCCTGCTCATCGGCGCGGGCGACGCGTCCGAGCTCATCCCGGTGACCTACCCCGGCCAGGAGGTCCAGTTCGTCTCCGGCGGCGCGATCCTGCCCGTCTCGGACTACCTCGAGTACATGCCCAACTTCTCGCAGAAGGTCGCCGACTGGGACCTCGAGGCCGAGCTCGACACGCGCCGCCAGGCGGACGGGAAGTACTACCTGCTTCCCGGCCTGCGCGAGATCCCGGACGTCCAGTACTCGGTCGTCGTCCGCGAGGACCTGTTCGAGAAGGCCGGCATCACCGAGGACCCGCAGACCTGGGACGAGTTCGCCGAGCAGCTCGAGCAGGTCCAGGCGGCCAACCCCGAGCTGTCGTACGCGATGACGGACCGCTGGACGGACACGACGCCGCTCGGCGCCATGCTCCAGTACATGGCGCCGAACTTCGGTACCGAGGGTGGCTGGGGCTACAGCAACACGTGGTGGGACGAGGACGCGGGCCAGTTCGAGCTCACCGGCACCACCGACGGCTACAAGGACCTCGTGACCTACGTCGCGGGTCTCGTCGAGTCGGGTTCGCTCGACCCGGAGATCACCCAGAACGACGACCAGGCGATCCAGAAGCTGCTCAACGGTTCCGTCGCCGCCATCTCCGGCAACACGCAGGAGATCAGCTCCTACCGCCAGAAGCTGGCCGACGCCGGCCAGGCCGACGTGCCGCTGCGCATGATCGTGCTGCCCGAGGGGCCGTACGGCAGCTACCTCGCGGGCAGCCGCCTGTCGTCCGGCCTGATGATCTCGGCCGACGCGGCCGAGCAGCCGCACTTCAAGGCGCTCCTGCAGTTCGTCGACTGGCTGTACTACTCCGACGAGGGCATGGAGTTCGCGCAGTGGGGCGTCGACGGTGAGACCTACACGAAGGACGGCTCGGGAGTCCGCACGCTCCAGTCCGACGTCGGCTGGAACGCGCTCAACCCGGACGCGCCGAAGAAGCTCAACGCCGACTTCGGCTACAGCAACGGTGCCTTCCTCCTCGCGAACGGCTCGTCGAAGGACCTGCTGCAGTCCGTGATGTCGGACGAGATCCGGGAGTGGACCGACGCGGTGCTCGCCGAGAAGGAGACGTTGCCCGTCAAGCCCTCCGCCGGGCTCGACGAGCTGGAGCTGGAGCAGACGTCGCTGCTCGACACCCAGATCAAGGACGCCGTCATGGCGGGCACGGCCGCGTTCGTCACGGGTCAGCGTCCGCTGAGCGAGTGGGACGCGTTCGTCGCGGAGATCGACTCCCTCGGCGGCACGCAGCTCATCGACACCACCAACACGGCGCTCGCCCGACAGGACGGCTGACGCCGCCCAGCCCCCGCGCACGCGGCGGCGGTCCACCTGCCGCCGCCGCGTGCGCCGCACCTCCACCCGCGAACCATCCCCCGGAGCCCTCCCGTGACACCCCTCGTCGTCCCGTCCGAGCCCGTCGCCGTCCTGTCCGACGCGTGGCGGCAGTGCGTGGGCACCGGCCGCTTCAACCTCGCGCTGCGCCAGGACTACCAGGAGTCCCTCGCGCTCGCGCAGGCCGACATCGGGTTCCGCTACATCCGCGGCCACGGGCTGCTGTCCGACGACGTCGGCGTCCACCGCCCGTACGACGTCGCCGGGCCGACGGGGTCGTCGGGATCGGCGGGGTCGACGAGGTACAGCGGCACGCGGTACGCGTTCACGTACGTCGACCAGGTGGTCGACGCGTACCTCTCGCTGGGGATCAAGCCGTTCCTCGAGCTGGGGTTCATGCCGTCGGGTCTGGCGTCCGGCGACCAGACGGTGTTCTGGTGGAAGGGCAACGTCACGCCCCCGCGCGACCACCGCGAGTGGGCCGCGCTCGTGGCCGCGGTGCTGCGCCACCTCGTCGACCGGTACGGGATCGACGAGGTCCGCACCTGGCCGGTCGAGGTGTGGAACGAGCCCAACCTCGTGAACTTCTGGGAGGGCGCCGACCAGCAGGCGTACTTCCGCCTCTACGAGGCGACAGCCCACGCCGTCAAGGACGTCGACGCCGACCTCCAGGTGGGCGGACCGGCCGTCTCGCCCGGGGCCGACGACTGGTGGGCCCCGTTCGCCGACGCCGTCGCCGCGCGCGACCTGCCGTGCGACTTCGTGTCCTTCCACGCGTACACCACCGGACCCGCGCAGCACGTGCCGTTCGGCGTCTACCAGACGCTGCGCCGCCCGGCCGACCTGCTCGACCAGTTCGCCCGGCCGGGCGAGCTCCTCGTCGGGACCCGCCTGGAGGGGCTGCCCGCGCACGTCACCGAGTTCAACACGAGCTACCGGCCCGACAACCCCGTGCACGACACCGCCTACAACGCCGCAGCGCTCGCCCCGGTGCTCGCCGCCGGCGGCGACGTGGTGGACTCGTTCTCGTACTGGACGTTCTGCGACGTCTTCGAGGAGGAGAACATCCCCACCACCGTCTTCCACGGCGGGTTCGGCATGCTGGCCCACCGCCAGGTGCGCAAGCCCACCTACCACCTGTACGCGTTCATGGCCCGCATGGGCTCCGACGTCCTCGCCCGCGGCGAGGACCACCTCGTGACGCGCGACGCCGCCGGCCGGGTCACCGTGCTCGCGTGGCAGCCCGTCGGCGGGACCGACGACCCGACCGAGCCCGAGCGGCACGAGGTGCGGCTCAGCATCCCGGTCGGGTCGCCGGGCGGCCCGTGGGGCGGCACGGGCGCGCCGCACCGCGCGTCCGTCCACCGCAGCGTGGTGAACGAGGACGAGGGCAACGCGTTCACGGCCTGGCAGCACCTGGGCCGCCCGGCGTCGCCCACCGCGCGCCAGCTCGACCTGCTCCACGAGGCCGCCGAGCCCGCGCGCTCCCTCACCTCGCTCCCCGTCACGGGCGGCCGGGTGGACCTCGCCCTCACCCTGGCGCGGCACGAGGTGACGCTCGTCGAGATCGACCCGGTGCGCGACGAGACACCCGCCTGGCTCGACGACGACCGCATCCTCGGGCGCGAGCGGACGAGGTGAGCGACATGACCACGCCCGCTCCGTCGTCGGGCGCGCACCTGCCCGGCGCGCTCGGCCAGGGGCCGCTCGGCCGGGCGACGGCGCTCGTCTACTGGTACGTCGTCGTCACGGCGCTGCTCGCCGTCGCGTCCCTGCCGACGCTCGTCCTGCTCCTGCTGCTCGACCGCTCCGCGTCCAACGCACCGCTCATGGCGCTCGCGGCCGTCCCGCTCGGGCCCGCGCTGTCCGCGGCGCTGTACGCCGTCCGGGCCCGGGAGAGCGCCGACGAGATCGCGCCCGCCCGGGTGTTCGTGCGCGGCTACCGCCTCGGCGCGCTCGACGTGCTGCGCGTGTGGGTGCCCGCGCTCGTCGTCGTCGCGGTCGTGGGTGCCGTGCTCGCCAACACCTCCGCGGCCGGCATCGGGCCCGGGTACGCGGGCGCGCTCGCCGTGATCGCCCTGCTCGCGCTCGTCTGGGGACTGCACGGCATCGCGATCGCCACCTTCTACTCGTTCCGCACGCGCGACGTCGCGCGCCTCGCCGCCCACTACGTCGGCCGCCTGCCGCTGGTGAGCCTCGGTGTCGTCTCCCTGCTCGTCGCCGCGGCGGGCATCGCCTGGTTCGCGACCGACGCCGTCCTCGCGCTCGTCGGCGGGGTGTGGGTGTGGTGCTGGTACCGCAACGACCGGCGGATGCTCGACGACGTCCGCGCCCGCTTCACCGACTGACCCCCCGACCCTGCCCGACAGCCGAGGAGCCGTCCCCGCCATGACCGCCGCCCACCTCCCCGTGACCGAGAAGATCCTCTACGGGGGTGACTACAACCCCGAGCAGTGGCCGCGCGCCGTGTGGGAGGACGACTACGACGCGTTCGACGAGGCCTCGATCGACACGGTGACGCTCGCCGTCTTCGGATGGTCGTACCTGCAGCCCGCCGAGGACACCTACGACTTCACGCGCCTCGACGAGATCGTGGCGCGCGCGGTCGAGGGCGGGCGCCGGATCGTGCTCGCGACGTCGACCGGGGCGCTGCCGCCGTGGCTCGCGCACGCCTACCCCGAGGTGAACCGGACCGACTTCGAGGGCCGCGCGCACGCCTACGGGCAGCGGCACAACGCGTGCCCGAGCTCGCCCGTCTACCGCCGCCTGTCCGCCGAGCTCGCGGGGCGCATCGCCGAGCGCTACGCCGGCACGCCCGGGCTCGTCGCGTGGCACGTGGGCAACGAGTACGGCGGGTACGACGGCGGCTGCTGGTGCGAGCGCTGCGCCGTCGCCTTCCGCGGGTGGCTGCGCGAGCGGTACGGCACGATAGAGCGGCTCAACGAGGCGTGGAACGCGACGTTCTGGTCCCACCTGTTCTCCGACTGGGACCAGGTCGTGCCGCCGAACAAGATCAGCGAGCACTGGCGCGGTCCCGACCACACCGCGTTCCAGGGCATCACGCTCGACTACCGCCGCTTCATGACCGACGCGATGCGCCAGAACTTCCGCGACGAGAAGGCGCGCATCCGCGCGCACGACGCGACGACCCCTGTCACCACGAACTTCATGGGCATGTTCCGCCCGCTCGACTACCACCGCTGGGCCGACGACCTCGACTTCGCCTCGTGGGACAACTACCCGCCCGGGCAGCGCGAGCACGCGCGCATGGCGCTCGCGCACGACCTCATGCGCGGGCTCAAGGACGGCGCGCCGTTCTGGGTCATGGAGCAGACGCCGACCATCACCGCCTCGCGCGACGTCAACCCCCTGAAGCGCCCGGGCGTGCTGCGCCTGTGGTCGTGGCAGGCCGTCGCGCACGGCGCCGACGCCGTCCTGTACTTCCAGATGCGGCAGTCGAAGGGCGCGTGCGAGAAGTACCACGGCGCCGTGCTGGACCACGCTGGCCGTCGCGACACCCGGAGCTTCCGCGAGATCGCCGCGCTGGGAGGCGAGCTGCGCGGGCTGGGCGACGCCGTCCTCGGGGCCCGGACCCCGGCGCGCGTCGCGCTGCTGTTCGACTGGGACTCGTGGTGGGCCGCCGAGATGACGGACGGCTTCAACCGCCACGCGCGCTACGTCGACACGGTGCTCGCGTACTACCGCGCGCTCTGGCAGGCGAACGCCGACGTGGACGTCGTGCCGGTGACCGCGGACCTCTCGCGGTACGACGTCGTCGTCGCGCCCATGCTGCACCTGCTCAAGGGCGACGTCGCCGCGCGGCTGGAGGCCGTGGCGGCGCGGGGTGCCACCGTGCTGTCGTCGTTCTGGGCGGGCCGCGTGGACGAGGACGACAACGCGTTCCTCCTGGACGCGCCCGGACCCCTCGGGCCGCTGTTCGGGATCCGGGTCGAGGAGACGGACTCCGCCGAGCCGGGGGTCGTCAACCCCGTCGCGCTGCACGACCCCGACCTCGACGACGTCGCCGGCACCGCCGGGACGCCGGGCAGCGCCGAGGCGCCGCTCGTCGTGGGCGGTGAGCTCGTGTTCGAGGTCCTCGTGCCGACCGGAGCCGAGGTCGTCGGGACGTACGGCGCCGAGTTCTACGCCGGGACCCCCGCGGTGACGCGGCACCGCGTCGGGGGCGCCGACGGCGCCCCCGGCGAGGCCTGGTACGTCGCCACCGCGCTCGACGAGCCGGGCGTCGCGTGGGTCGTGCGGCGCGTGCTCGACCGGCACGGGCTCGTCGGGCCGTACGCCGACGTCCCCGACCTCGAGCTCGCCGTGCGCGAGCGCGACGGCGAGCGCACCGCGTTCGTGCTCAACCACGCCCAGGAGACGGTCGAGGTCGCCGCCCACGCGTCGGGCACCGACCTGCTCACGGGCCGCCGGATCGAGCACGGCGAGAGGCTGCGCCTCGACCCGACGGACG
>CAZFUQ010000082.1:4250-14640 GCA_964521905.1 uncultured Cellulosimicrobium sp. | reverse complement strand
TCTGCCCGTGCGGGTGGTGCAGCGTGACGCCGATCTCCTTGCCGCGGTTCTCGAAGCAGAACACCTGCTCGACGCCGGGCTCGGCGCCCAGGGCGGCGGTGCGGTCGGCCCACGCGTCGATGATCGTGCGCACGCGCTGCGGCGGCAGCGCACCGAACGACGACGCGTGGTCGCTCGAGAAGACGACGACCTCGCAGCGGCCGGCGGCCGGGGCGTGCTGGTGCAGGGGAGCGTCCTCGACGACGTCGTCGGGCACGCCGGGGACGCGCTGCAGCGACGGGAAGCGGTTCTCGAAGACGACGACGTCGTAGTCCGTGTCGGGGACCTCGCCGTCGGAGTACGCGGCGCCCGGGCGCGCGGGGCACAGCGGGCACGAGTCGGCGGCCGGGAGGAACGTGCGGTTCATGCGGTGCGCGGCGAGCGGGATCCAGTCGCCGGTGAGCGGGTCGAGACGCATCTCGGGACCGACGTACGGGTGCGCGACGCCGTCGGGTCCGGGGACCGGTGCGAAGCGGTCGGCGAGGGGTCGGGGGTCGTCGAGGCGCCGCGTGCGCTCGCCGGAGACGTACTCGGGCGAGTCGTCGAAGTAGACGAGCTCGCGGCCGTCGGCGAGGCGGGTCGAGGTGCGGCGCAGGTGCTGGTTCATACGGGCGGGGTTCCGATCGCGGTGCGTGGTGGTCTGGATCAGGCGACGACGAGCTGCTCGACGAGGTCCTCGACGTGGACGCGCTCGTCCACGGAGAGCCCGGAGTCGGTGACGAGGACGTCGACGTCGGCGAAGGTGGCGAAGACGCGCAGCCCGGTCGTGTGCCACTTCGTGTGGTCGGCGAGGACGACCGTGCGGCCCGCCGCGTCGATGAGCGCACGGTTCGTCGCGGCCTCGTCGAGGTTCGGGGTGGTCAGCCCGATGTCGGGATCGACGCCGTGGGCGCCGACGAACGCGAGGTCGACGCGCAGGCCGGACAGCGCGGCCTCGGCCAGGGGTCCGACGAGCGCGTCGGACGGCGTGCGGCTCCCGCCGGTGAGGATGGTCTCGAGGCGCGGGTCGTTCGCGCGGTGGAGCGTCTCCGCGACGGGCAACGAGTTCGTGACGACGGTCAGGGGGCGCAGCGCCGGGTCGGCGGCGATGCGCGCGGCGAGGAGGTGCGTCGTCGTGCCCGCGCTGAGCGCGACGGACGCGCTCGGGGTGATGAGGCGTGCCGCGGCGGTGGCGATGGCCTCCTTCTCCGCGGCCTCACGCGTGCTCTTGGCCGCGAACCCGGGCTCGTGGGCGGTCGTGTGCGGGGCGACGGCGCCACCGTGCACCTTGCGCACCAGGCCCTGGTCGGCGAGCTCGACGAGGTCGCGCCGGATCGTCATGTCCGAGACGCCGAGCTCTCGGGTGAGATCGCCGATCCGGACCGCGCCGTGGTCGCGGATCTCCGCGAGGATGCGCTCCTGGCGCTGTGAGGCGAGCATGGCCCCAGTATCGTCCAGATCGGGCAGAAATCCAACACGATCGAACAGGACCAAACATCGTGTCCGGCTCGGCGGCACGCGCCGGTCGGCGGCGAGCGCGGGCCGCTCCTCCCGGGACGACGCCCCGGTACGAGCGGCCCGACCCGTCAGGTCCCGCCGCGCAGCGCGGCGATCGGCTCGATCGCCGCGGCCTTGAGCGCGGGGTAGGTCCCCGCGAGGAGACCGACCACCCCGCCGAGGAGCGCCGCCCCCACGGCCATCCGGACGTCGAGGATCGGCGTCCACTGCTGGACGAGCGACACGACGACGACCGCCATCACGCCCAGCGAAGCCCCGACCAGGCCGCCCAGCAGCCCGACGACCACCGACTCGACGACGAACTGCGCGCCGATGTCGCGGCGGGTGGCACCCAGCGCGCGCCGCAGCCCGATCTCGCCGACGCGTTCCATGACGGACAGCAGGGTGATGTTGGCGATGCCGACGCCGCCGACGAGGAGCGCGATGCCACCGAGCGCGAGGAAGATCGCGTTGACGTCGGCCTGGACGTTCTCCCGCAGCGCCGACCCGGACGTCGGGGCCTTCACCGCGAAGCCCTCCGGCGCGTTGGGGTCGAGAGCGACGGGAGCCTGCTGCGCGACGAGGCTTCCCGCCCCCGTCGCGATCCGCACCTGGAGCTCCTCGGGCGGACCGACCCCGAAGTCCGCACGCGCCGTGCCCGCGGGGAGGATCACGGCGTCGAGCAGGTCGGTGCGCCGCTGGACGTCGTCGACGATCCCCATGACGGTGTACGACCGGTCGCCGACGAACACCGAGGGCTGGCGGTCCACGCGGTTGATGCCGAGGCGCTCCGCCGCCCGGGCGCCCAGGACCGCGACGCGGTCGGCACGCTCGTCGTGCCCGGAGTCGAAGAACCGCCCGGTGACGACCTCGCCGCGCACCGCGGCCAGGAGCCCCGGGGTCGCGGCGACGACGCCCGGGCTCGCCTGGGCGGCCACCGACGGGTCGTTGACGGGCACCGCGGTGACGGTGGCCTCCGCCACGTCGACCGCCGCGACGGCGCCCGCCTCCTCGACCCCCGCGAGGCGCAGCACCCGCTCGGGGCCGTCCCACGGGAGCTGCGCGACGGCGCGCTCCTCACCCGACATGAGCGTCGTCGTCCTCGGCTCGACGACGACCTGCGTCGCCGCGACCGCGTCGAACTGCTTGCTGATCTGACCCGCGGCCGTCTGCGCGAGACCGACCGTCACGACGACCGACGCGATCCCCAGCACCGTACCGAGCACGGTCAGCGCGAGCCGGCCCGGGCGCGCGGCGATGCCGTGCGTCGCCTCGGCGAACAGGTCGCGCACGCCGAAGCGGTCCCGGCCGCGCACGCGCAGCCGGGCGTCGGCGCGCCCGGGCCGTACGGTCCCGGACCGTGCGCCCCGCGTCCGCAGGCGCCACCACCGGCCACGGCGCGGGTCGCCCGTCCCGCCGACGTGGCGCGGGCCGCCCCACGGCGCCCTCACCGGTCCAGCTCCTCGAGCCGGCCGTCGGCGATCCGCACGCGGCGCTGGGCGCGTGCGGAGACGACGGGGTCGTGCGTGATCACCGCGAGCGTGAGCCCGTCGGCGTGGAGCTCGTCGAACAGGTCCATCACCTCCGCCGAGTTGGTGGAGTCGAGGTTGCCCGTCGGTTCGTCGGCGAGCAGCAGGTGCGGCGAGGCGACGATCGCCCGGGCGACGGCGACGCGCTGGCGCTCGCCGCCCGAGAGCGTCGTGGGGAGGAACGTCGTGCGGTGCGTGAGGTGCACGCGCTCGAGCGCGGTGCGTGCCCGCTCCTCGCGCTCACCGCGCGGCACGCCGCTGTAGAGCGTCGCGAGCAGGACGTTGTCGAGCACGGTGCGCTGCGGCAGCAGGTGGAAGGACTGGAAGACGAAGCCGATCCGGCCTCCGCGCAGGCTCGAGCGCACCGACTCCGACGCGCTCCCGGTGGGGACGCCGTCGAGCAGGTACTCGCCGGACGTCGGCCGGTCGAGCAGGCCCAGGAGGTTGAGCAGCGTGGACTTGCCTGACCCGGACGGTCCGATGATCGACACGTAGTCCCCGAGCTCCACCCGCAGGTCCACGCCGCGCAGCGCGTCGACCTGCGGGGGTCCCGGGAAGCTGCGCGACACGTCGACGAGGTCGACGACGGGCGGGACCTCCGCGGCGTCGGGCGTCGCGGCCAGGGCCACGGGCGAGCCTGGGAGAGGTGCGGTGTCGGGGCCGCCGCCGGGATCCGTCCCCGGGAGCCCCAGCTCGGTCCAGGTCACTCGCCGACCACCACCAGGTCGCCCTCGTCGAGATCGCCGTCGGCCGAGACGATCTCCACGAACCCGTCCGCCGCCAGCCCGGTCTCGACGTCCACGAGCTCCGTCGTCGCCTCGTCGCCCGAACCCCGGCGCACCTCGACGCGCGACTCACCGCCCGGCCCCGCGGTGACCGCCGCGAGCGGGACGGCGAGGACCTCGCCTCCCGTCGAGCTGACCGGGACACGGATGCGCACGTTCTGCCCCTGCAGGGCGGTGACCTGCTCGGGGGTGAGGGCGTCCGGGGCCAGCGAGACGGTGAAGCGCCCGGCCGTGCTCTCCCCGTCGCCCTGCTCGCCGCCCTTCGACGCCGACGCGGGCTCGACGGCGGTGACCGTCGCCGCGGCCTCCGTGTCGTCCGGGAGCGCGACGGTCGCCGCGGCACCCACCTCGAGCAGCTCGGCGTCCGACGCCGCCGCGGAGGCCTCGAGCACGAGCGTCGCCCCGGACACGGACATGACCGGCCCCTCGATCGTGCTGCCGCGCTCCACCTGCACCTCGTCCACGCGGCGCGGCAGCCCGGCGAGGAACAGGACCTCGCTCGCGGGCAGCGCGGTGAGCGTCTGGGTCCGCGCGTCCTCGAGCGCCTTCTGCGCGTCGGCGAGCTGACGGCGCGCGGACTCGACGCCCGCGCTCTCCGCGGACGTCTGGCGCGGCCGGTCGAGCTCCGCACGCTGCGCCTGGGCGAGCCGGAGCTCGTCCTCCGCACCGGCCACGTCGCCGCCCTCCGACTGCGCGGTGGCGAGCGCGCGCTCGGCGGCGCGCACCGTGTTGTCGGCCTGGAGCTTCTCCACGTCGGTGGCGCCCGTCTGCGCGGCGGCCAGCGCGGCGCGCGCGCCCTCGAGCGCGTCCTCGGCCGCACGCACGCCCTCGCGTGCGCTCGACACGGCGAACGCGGCCTCCTCCTCGGCCGCGGGCGCCGGGTACCCCACCTGCGCGTAGAGCTTCTCCACGGCGGTGGCCGTCGCAGCGTCGTACAGGTCGCTGTCGGCGCGGCCGGGGTCGATGCCGACGGCGGCGAGCGCAGCCTTGAGCTGGAGCACGTCCGGGCCGGAGACGCCGATGCGCAGCGACCGGTACGCGGGCAGCTCGCCCGGGAGCACGACGACGGGACGGCCCGCGACCTCGAGCGCGACGCCGGCCGCCACGAGCTCCGCACCGACCTCGGGCACCTGGCCCGTGACGACCGCCGGCCCGCCCAGGTCGCCGGTCTCGATCTTCACCGACACCGCGTCGTCGTACGTCGCGTCCGCGCGCAGCGTCACGTCGTTGTCGAGCGCCCTGCGCTCGACCGGCACCGTGATGGGGCCCGCCTGCGGGGGCTCGGCGTCGGCCGCCGCCTGGGCGGGGGAGACGACGAGCCGGCTGACCAGGATCCCTGCGACGAGGCTGAGCACCGCGACCCCCGCGACGAACCACACCAGGCGATGCCCCGTGAGGGAGAGCCGGCGGGGACCGCGGTCGTCCTTCGGGTCCGGCTCCGCCGGACCGTCCTGCTCCGGGGAGCGGACCTGCGTGTCCTGGGCGCTCACCGGGAGGACTCCGCCACGAGGTCGCGGATCGTCTCCAGCTCCGCCTGGTGCTCCTCGATGAAGGCCGTCTCGAGCTCGACCTGGACCTCCAGGTGGACCTTCTCGTAGTCGAGGTCCGTCTGGCAGGCCGTGTCGGCGACGGCCGTGTCCCGCTCGAGGGTCTGGGCCGCCTCGAGGACCTCCTCGCTCGGTCCCTCCGGCTCGTCGCCCTCCCACAGCGCGTTCGAGCGCTCCATCATGTCGTCCATGGCCTCCTGCGGGGAGGCGTAGCCGGTGAAGCCGGCGTCGGCCATGCACTCGGCCCAGGCGGCGTCGACCTCCTTGAGGCGCGGGTCGGCGGCGACGTCCTCGTAGAGCTGGGTCGTCGCCTCGTTGAACGCCGTCATCTCCTCGCTCTCCCAGAGGGCGTTCTGGTCGCCGTAGACCTCCTCCTGCGCGGCACCGTGGCACCCGGCCTGGCTCGGGTCGTACTCCGGCATCTCCTCGTCCTCGTCGTACTCCATGCTCGTCATGTCGCCGTAGAGCGCCTCGTAGTAGGCGTTCTGCTCCGACTCGGACATGGCCTCCACGTACTCCTGGTTCGGGTCGACCCAGGCGTCCATCTCCGCCAGCTCCTCCGCGGACGGCTCCTCGTAGAGGGTGAAGCCGTACCCGTACTCCGCCGCGTACTGCTCCGGGTCGCGCTCGCCGTCCTCCTCGGACGTGAAGCTCGTCCCGGACTGGTCGACCGGCTGGTACTCGAAGCCCTGCTCGGCCATGCAGCGGGCGGTCGCCTCCTCGATCTCCCTCTGCTCCGCCTGCATCTGCTCCTCGTCCCAGTCCCCGTAGACGTCCTCGAAGAACGACTCGAGCGGGCTCCCGGTCGCGGAGGCCGACGGGTCCGAGGCCGAGCCGCACGCCCCGAGCAGGAGCGCACCCCCCAGGATCGTCGCGGTGGCGGCCATGGGTCGTCGTGTCATGTCGTGCATCCCCTGTCGTGGCGGTTCTGGCGTTCGGTCGGTCGATGGGCGGGCGTGTCGGACGGTTCGTGCGGCGGCGCCCGGTGTCCGGGCGCCGCCGCACGGGTCAGTAGCGGATGGCGTCGATCACCTTGACGCGGACGGCGACGATCGCGGGCAGCAGGCCGGCGAGCGCGCCGACGCCGACGGCAGCGAGCATGCCCGTCGCCGCGGCGGAGAACGGGAAGCCGGGGCGGTCCTGGACCGTCGATCCCATGAGCGTGTCGAGCGGCACGTTGTGCAGCACCACGACCGCGACGGTCACGCCGAGCACACCGGCGACCGTCGTCGCGACGACGCTCTCCATCATCACGGAGAAGAACACGCGCCCGGAGCTCGCCCCGAAGCTGCGCCGGATCCCGATCTCCCGGATGCGGTAGCGGACAGTGACGAGCGCGATGTTCACGAGCCCGAGGCCGCCGAGCAGCAGCGCGATCGCGCTGACGCCGAGCACGACCCACCGGATCGCTCCGTCGACGACGGAGTAGGACGCCGAGTCGGACCGGTAGACGTTGGCCTGCACCCCGTCGAGCGCGCCCGCGACGTCGCGCTCGATCGCCGCGACGAGGCCGTCCGCGAGGTCGTCCGGGACCCACAGCTCGAGGCTCGGCGGCCCGGTCATCTCGAGGGACTCGGGCGTGACCCACGCCGCCTGCGCGTCGACGAGCACGTAGGCCTGCGGCTCCGCCTCCGCCCAGTCGTTCGGGAACGCACCGACGACGGTCGCGACGACGGGGTTGTCGCCCCCGATCGTGACCGTGGGGTGGGCGGCGACGCTCACGCCGCCGAGCGCGTCGAGGAACGCCTGGTTGACGACGAGGGCGGGCGCGAGACGGTCCGCGTCGGCGTCGGTGAACCAGCGCCCGGACGTGACCTCGAAGCGGTGCATCGTCGCCCAGTCGACCTCGACGCCCGTGGTGTAGACCTCGCGCGTGCCGTCGGGGAACCGGATCGGCGCCGGTGCGTTGCGCAACGTCGACGAGTGCTCCACCGCGTACCGCTCGACGATCTCGTCGAAGACCTGCTGGTACTCCTCGGGGGCGGGCATGACGTTCCCGCCCTCGCCCGTGGGCCACGCGGAGACCTGGAGCGTCGCGGCGCGCCCGCCCCAGCGGTCGTTCTGCTCCGCGGAGACCTGCCGCAGCATCTCCCCGGCCGCGGTGATCGCGGTGATCGCGCAGACGGCGACCGCGACCCCGACGAGCGCGAGCAGGACACGCACCTTGTGGACGCGCAGCTCGTCCCACGCCTCCAGGAGTGCGCCGACGACCCCGGTCATGCGGCGTCCCCCTCGCCGTGCGCGCCGGCGGCGGCGAACGGGCGGGCGACGTGCTCCGCCTGGTCGTCGTCGCCCGACGTCCCGAGCGCGCCGAGCGATCCGGCGTCGCGCGCGCTGATCTCGATGGGCGTGAGCACGCCGTCACCGAGCCGGAACTGGCGGGACGCGCGCGACGCGACGGCGAGGTCGTGCGTGATGGCGATGAGCGCGGAGCCGTTCTCCTGCGCGATCGTGTCGAGCAGGTCCATGACCTCGCTGCCCGTGTCGACGTCGAGCGCGCCCGTCGGCTCGTCGGCGAGGATCACGCGCGGTACGCGCACGAGCGCGCGAGCGATCGCGACGCGCTGCTGCTCGCCGCCCGAGAGCTTCTCCGGGAGGGTCTCGAGGCGGTCGCCGAGACCGACCCGACCGAGCATCTCCGCGGCGAGCTCGCGGCGCCGCCAGAACTGGCGCCCGCGCGCGTAGAGCAGCGGCGCGACGACGTTGTCGAGCGCGCTGCGACCCTGGAGCAGGTTGAACTGCTGGAACACGAAGCCGAAGTCGGTGCCGCGGCGGCGTGCGCGGACGCGACCCGAGAGGCGGCCGATCGGGACGCCGTCGAGCAGGTACTCCCCGCTCGTGGGCGTGTCGAGGAGACCGAGGATGTTGAGCAGGGTGGACTTGCCGGTCCCCGAGCGACCGACGATCGACACGTGCTCGCCGGCGCCGACCGTCAGGTCGATGCCGCGCAGGATCTCCAGCTCGCGGTCGTCGGGCAGGAGGACCGAGCGGGTCACCCCGCTCAGCTCGAGGAGGCTCATCAGCCGATCACCTCGCCCGTCATCGGGTCGACCACGGGCAGCACGTCCACGCCGGGCACGAACTCGAGCACCTCGTCGCCCTCGGCGAGGCCCTCGCTCACCTGGACGACCGTGCCGTCGGTGAGGCCGAGCGTCACGGTGCGCTCCTCGGCCTCGCCGTCGTCGCCGACGACCCACACCTTGCCCTGCTCCACCCGGCCGAGCACCGCGGTCACCGGCACGACGAGCGCTCCCTCGGCCGAGCCCGCGGTGATCTCGAGCTCGGCGGCGAGCCCGGCGAAGACCGTCACGTCACCGGGGACGGCGCACGTCACCGAGGCCGAGGTCCCGGCGGCAGCGGCGTCGGTGCCCTCCTCGGCGCCGGCGGGGGCGGCCGCCGTGCCCATGCGCAGGCCGGTGCACGTGAAGGGCGCCGGGCCACCGGTCACGGTGACGGTGGCCTCCGCGGGGATCTGCAGGAGGCGGAACTGCTGCTCGGCGACCATGCTCCCGGTCACGGACAGGGTCCCGGGCGAGACGGTCGCGAAGTCCTCCCCGACCGCGACCTCCTGGTCCTCGAGCGCGGTGAACGTCGCGACGGTCCCGCCGATGGTGGCGGTGACGGTCTCCTTCGTCACCTTGGGCCGGCGCTCGGTGACGGTGACCTCGCCGGTCTCGGGGTCGGTCTTCGTCAGCGGCTCCTGCGGCTCGGTGAGGGTCACCTCGAGCAGGGGCGCGCCCGCCTCGACGACGTCGCCGGGCTTCGCGTGCACCGCCGTCACGGTGCCGCGCTGCGTGACCTTCTGGGGGGCGGCGGCGTCCGCGACGACCTGCCCGGCGAGCGTCACGGTGTTGGTGACGTCGGCCGTGGTGACGGCGACGTGGGGCTCGACGAGCTCGGCGGACGGGACCGCCGGGTCGGACGGCGGCTCGGGCGCCGAGCGGAACGCGATCACGGCGAGCAGCGCCGCGATGGCCCCCCAGATGACGATGCGGAGGGCGGGGAAGATGATCCGGCGGGTGATACCCACGGGCGGGCTCCTGGGTTGCGACGGTGACGGACGAGGGCGCTCGTGCGAGCGGTGACGGGGGTGGGGGTGGGGTTCGGGTGAGTGCCCGGCCCGAGGCTAGGGCGCGGCGAGAGGGCTCGTCGTCATCCTTGGGGAGGAGCTTTGCCGCTCTTGTGCCCTTCCACGGTCGCGGTCCGGGCGCGCGGCGGGGCCCGCGCGGACCGGGACGGCGCGTCGGGTCGACACGGGTGGGGCGAGTGGGACGGCGGTCCCCCGGCGCGACGGCGCGCCCGGGGACGGTCGGGACAGATAGGGACCGGTCGGGAACGGGCGGAGCGGCGACGGTGCCACGCGCGAGAAGTGCCCCCTCACCGGCCCGACGGCCGTCCCCCTGACGAGATGCGGGCGAGGCTATACCGTGACGCGGAGAAAAGACAGGAGACCTTCGGGCAAGGCCCTGCAGTGCTCACAGCGCTCGCAGCGCTCGCAGCGGGCCCTCAGTGCTGCGAGGGGACGACCGTGACGCCGAGAGATCGCCCGGCCAGCCCGCGCGGGCGCCGGGCGAGGCCGAGCGCGACGTCGCGCAGCGCCACCGCGGCAGGTGCGGTCGGGTCCGCGAGCACGACGGGGGTCCCGCCGTCGCCCGCCTCGCGCAGCGAGACGTCGAGCGGGACCTGGCCGAGCAGCGGCACGTCGGTCCCCGTCGCGCGTGACAGGTTCGCGGCGACGCGCTCGCCGCCGCCCGAGCCGAAGACCTCGATCCGTGACCCGTCGGGCTGCTCGAGCCACGACATGTTCTCCACCACGCCGACGAGGCCCTGCTGCGTCTGCAGCGCGACCGAGCCCGCGCGCTCGGCGACCTCTGCCGCGGCGACCTGCGGCGTCGTGACGACGACGATCTCGCTGCCCGGCAGGAGCTGCGCGACGGAGATCGCGATGTCGCCCGTCCCCGGCGGCAGGTCGAGGAGCAGGACGTCGAGGTCGCCCCAGAACACGTCCGCGAGG
>CAZFUQ010000082.1:0-4240 GCA_964521905.1 uncultured Cellulosimicrobium sp. | reverse complement strand
GACGCCGAGCATGCGCGGGATGGAGAAGCCGTAGATGTCCGCGTCCACGATGCCGACGTCGAGCCCCTCGGCGGCGAGCGCGACCGCGAGGTTCGCCGTGACCGACGACTTGCCGACGCCGCCCTTGCCCGACGCGATCGCGTACACCTTCGTCAGCGACTCCGGCTTGGCGAACGGGATCTCGGGCTCGCCGACGCCGCCGCGCAGCATCGTGCGCAGCTCGGCGCGCTGCTCCGCGCTCATGACGCCGAGGTCGACGCGCACGTCCGCGACGCCGTCGACCGCGCGGACCGCGGCGTCGACGTCGCGCACGAGGGTGTCGCGCATCGGGCACGTCGCGACGGTGAGGTCGAGACCCACGGTGACGACGCTCCCCGCGCCGGCCGGCGCGCCCGGGGCGACGTCGACCGAGCGGACCATGCCGAGGTCCGTGACGGGACGGCGGATCTCCGGGTCGACGACGGCGGTGAGTGCCTGCCGTACGGCGTGCTCGAGCGGGTCTGCTGCGGGGTCGGGCATGGCTCCATCGTAGGTGGGGCGGGGCGGCGACCGCCGGGCCCTTCGTCCCGGACCGGGCGTGAGCCCGGTCGCACGACGGACCTGGCCCGGTGGCGCTACGGTGCACGGATGGACGCCCTCTCCTCCCTCGCCCGGGACAGCGAGCTGTTCGGTGACGCCGCCCGCAGCGCGCCACCCGACGCGCGCGTCCCGTCGTGCCCGGAGTGGGACGGTGCCGACCTGCTCTACCACCTCGCCGAGGTGCAGGACTTCTGGGCGCACGTCGTCGGGACCGCGCCCGGCAAGGGGCGCGACGGCGACGACGTCGAGCCCCTGCCGCGGCCGGGGTCCGACGCGGAGCTGCCCGCGCTGCTGCAGCGCGCCACGAGCCGGCTCGTCGGTGCGCTCACGGGACGCGACCCCGCCGAGCCCTGCTGGTCGTGGCACGACGAGGGCCGGCACCTGGGCTGGGTCCTGCGCCGTCAGGCGCACGAGGCCCTGATCCACCGGGCCGACGCCGAGCTCACCGCCGGGCGGGACGTCACCCCGGCGGACCCGGACGTCGCCGCGGACGGCGTCGACGAGGTCCTCTCGGTCATGGTCGACGGCGTGCCCGGGTGGGGGGTCTTCACGCCCGACGGCGCGACCGTCTCGGTGATCGTGGACGGCTTCGGGGAGAAGCCCCGGAGCTGGGACCTCGCGTTCGGCCGCTTCACGGGGACCGGCCCCGAGTCGGGAACCGCCTACGACCTCGACGTCGCCCAGCTCGTCGACCTGCCCGGGTCGACGACGACGCAGGTCGCCGGGCCCGCCTGGGCGCTCGACCTGTGGCTGTGGGGCCGCGGCACCGCCGACGGGCTCACCGTCTCCGGCGACCTCGCGCTCGTCGACCGCCTGCGTCGCGTCGCGGCCGAGGGCACGCAGTAGCCCGGGGCGTCCGCGTCAGCCGCGATCGCGCCGCGCGGCGTCGTCGTCCGGGTTCTGGCGGGACGACTGCTCCTCGAGCTCCTCGAGCAGGTTGCGGATCTCCGAGCGGACGAAGTCGCGCGTCGCGACCTCGCTCAGCGCGATGCGCAGCGCCGCCATCTCGCGCGCGAGGTACTCGGTGTCGGCGAGGTTGCGCTCCGCGCGCTGGCGGTCCTGCTCGGCGGTGACGCGGTCGCGGTCGTCCTGGCGGTTCTGCGCGAGGAGGATGAGCGGCGCGGCGTACGACGCCTGGAGCGAGAGCATCAGGGTGAGCGCGGTGAACCCGAACTCGGCGGAGTCGAACCGCAGCCCCTCGGGGCCCCACGAGTTCCACGCGATCCACACGACGCAGAAGACCGTCAGGTAGACGAGGAACCGCGGCGTGCCGAGGAAGCGGGCGATGCCCTCGGTCGAGCGCCCGACGGCGTCCTGGTCCACCCGGACGCGCGGGATGAGCGAGCGTCGCGTCGACTTGGGGGTGTCGAGCCGGTCAGCCACGGGTCACCCCCGACCCGTCGCGCTCGACGGAGCGGCGGGCGGCGACGGTGTCGACGTCGTCGTCCGTCTCGCGCCAGTCGTCGGGGAGCATGTGGTCGAGCACGTCGTCGACGCTGATCGCGCCGAGCAGGCGCTTCTGGGCGTCGAGCACGGGGACGCACAGCAGGTCGTACGTCGCGAGGATGCGGGTGACGCGCCCGAGCGGGGCGTCCGGCGAGATCCCCTCGACGTCGGAGTCGAGGACGGAGCCGACCGCGGCGTGCGGAGGCTCGCGCAGGAGCCGCTGGAAGTGCGCGACGCCGAGGAACCGTCCCGTCGGCGTCTCGAGCGGGGGCCGCACCACGAACACCATCGACGCGAGCGCGGGCGCCAGGTCCTGGCGGCGGATCTGCGCGAGCGCGGTCGCGATCGTCGTCTCGGGTCCGAGCACGACCGGCTCGGTCGTCATGAGGCCGCCGGCCGTGTCCTCGTCGTACGCGAGCAGGCGGCGCACGTCGCGCGCCTCGTCGGGCTCCATGAGCCCGAGGAGCTGGGCCGCCTGCGCCTCGGGGAGCTCGTGCAGCAGGTCGGCCGCGTCGTCGGGCTGCATCGCCTCGAGGACGTCGGCGGCGCGGCCGGTGTCGAGGCCGGACAGGATCGCGACCTGGTCGTCCTCCGGCAGCTCCTCGAGGACGTCGGCGAGCCGCTCGTTGTCGAGCGCGCCGGCGACCTCGAGGCGGCGCGTGTCGCCGAGGTCGTGGATGACGTCGGCGAGGTCGGCGGGCTTGAGGTCGTCGTACGCGGCGAGGAGCATCGCGGCACCCTGCGCCTGGGCGCTGCCCGCGAGCCCGGTGACCGCCCCGACGTCGACCACGAGCGCGTCCCCGCGCCGCCGCAGGCCGAGCGTCCCCTTGTGCTGCGCCTGGCGGCGCACGTAGAGCTTCGTCACGAGCCAGTCGCCCGTGCGCTGCCGCTCGATCGCGAGGTCCTCCACCGTGGCGCTGCCCGACCCGTCGACGAGCTCGACCCGGCGCTCCAGCAGCTCGCTCACGGCGAGCGTCTCCATCGCGCGCTGCTCGAACCGCCGCATGTTCACGAGACCGGTCGAGATGACCTGGCCCGCGTCGATGCTGGTCACGCGCGTGAGCGGGAGGAAGACGCGGCGCCGGCCCGGTACCTCGACGACGAGGCCGACGGCACGGGGCGCGCCCTTGGGTCTGATGAGCACGACGACGTCCCGGACCCGACCGACCTGGTCGCCGATCGGGTCGAACACGCTGGTCCCGGCCAGTCGCGCGACGAAGACGGTGGTGGCTGCGCTCACGCGGCCAGCCTACGCAGGTGCCCGGGCGGCCGCGCGCTCCTCCCACGGCTCGGCGGCCCGTCCCTCGCGCGCGCGGCGCGAGTAGGACAGACTGGGCGAATGAGCATGTCACGCCCGGGTGCCGTCCCCCGAGTCCCCACCCCGCCGCGCGGCGAGCAGATCGCGGCGTACGCGACGTACCTCGAGGCTCAGAAGGCGGTCGACTACCTCTCGGACAACAAGTTCGCCGTGGAGCTCGTGACGATCGTCGGCACGGACCTCAAGATGGTCGAGCGCGTGACCGGGCGGCTCACGTACGGGCGCGTGGCGATCGCGGGCGCGGCGTCGGGCGCGTGGTTCGGCCTGTTCGTCGGCCTGCTGCTCTTCATGTTCTCGGGGCAGGGCGGGTTCCTGCTCACCGCGATCGCGATCGGGGCCGGGTTCGGCCTCCTCTTCTCCGTGCTCTCGTACGCGCTCACGCAGGGCAAGCGCGACTTCACGTCGCAGAGCCAGATCGTCGCGTCGGCGTACGGGATCCTGTGCGCCCCCGAGCGCGCGGGCGAGGCGCGGCAGCTCCTGTCGACCATGCCCGACGGCGCGGGCGGCGTCAGCGCGCCCGTCGCCCCCGCGAACCCCACCTGGGGCACGCCCGGCGCGTCCGGTCCGGCACGGCCCGGCCCCGCGCAGCCTGCCTCGCCGCCCCCCGCCCCGGGTGCGGGCGTCCCCCCGGCCGGCGCGTCGCCGTCGGGCACGACCGAGCCGGCGCCGCCGGCCCGCACTCCGGACCCCCGCTGGACCACGCCGAGCGGGGAGCCGCGCTACGGGGCGATGCGCCCGGCGTCGGACCAGCCGGCCGACGCGGTGCCCGGCCCGGAGCAGCAGCCCGACAACCCCGAGCGACCCGCCTGACGACCCGGCGGAGGTGACGGTACGGCGAGGGCCGGTCGACGGGCACGACGTGCCCGCCGACCGGCCCTCGCCGGAAGCGCGGCCTAG
>CAZFUQ010000081.1:6084-14686 GCA_964521905.1 uncultured Cellulosimicrobium sp. | reverse complement strand
GGTAGAGTTCCCCTCGCCGACCGGGCGACGTCCCAGGCAGACTGGAGAGCGAGAGATACATGACCACGGCCCAGGAAAGTCGCGCTGCAGCGCTCGCGAAAGAACCTCTGCGCGCGGCGGGTCCGCGCCAGGGCTTCGCGCGCGGGACGCTGTCCTCGTTGCGCGACATAGCGGGACAGCGCGAGCTGCTCGACATGCTGGTCCGTCGCGAGCTGAAGGCGCGGTACAAGGACTCCAGTCTCGGCTTCGTCTGGAGCCTTGCGCGACCGCTCGCGATGCTGCTCATCTACTACGTCGCACTGGGCCAGTTCCTGGGTGCCGCACGCTCGATCCCGATGTTCGCGATCTTCATCTACACCGGGCTCACGGCGTGGGGGTTCTTCTCCGAGGCCGTGACCTCGGGCACGGGGTCTGTCGTGGCCAACAGCGGGCTCGTGAAGAAGGTGTATCTACCACGTGAAGTGTTCCCGCTGAGCGCGATCGGCTCCGCCCTGTTCAACTTCGCGATCCAGCTCGTGATCCTGCTCGCCGCGACGGTCGTCGCGAACCAGTTCCCGACGGGGAGCCGGTGGGGCTACTTCCCGGTGGCGCTCCTCCTGCTCCTCGTCTACTCGACGGCGCTCGCGCTCCTGCTCAGCGCCGTCAACGTGTACCTGCGGGACATCGCCTACCTCGTCGAGATCTTCATCCTCGTGTTCTTCTGGGTCTCGCCGATCGTCTACTCGTGGAAGCTCGTGAGCGACCAGCTGGCGACGGTCGCGCACGGCGGGTTCCTCACCGAGCTCTACCTGGCCAACCCCGTCACCCTGGCGATCCTCGGTTTCCAGGAGACCTTCTGGGTGGCCGGCGACTCCCAGCCCGGTGTGCCCGACCTCTTCGCCCGCATGGGTATCGCCCTGGGCATCGGCGTCGTGCTGCTCTGGCTCGCCCAGCGCACGTTCGCCCGCCTCCAGGCCAACTTCGCACAGGAGCTCTGATGACGACCGTCGTCGAGATCGAAGGTCTCTCCAAGCACTTCGTGATCCGCAAGGAGAAGTCCCTCAAGGAACGGGTCGTCAACTTCGGGCGCTCGCGCAAGCACCGGGAGGACTTCTGGGCGCTGCGCGACATCGACCTGACCATCGGCTCGGGAAGCACCGTGGGGCTCATCGGGCCCAACGGCTCGGGGAAGAGCACGCTGCTGAAGATGATCGGCGGCATCCTCCAGCCGGACTCCGGCACGGTGCGCACCCGTGGCCGCCTCGCAGCGCTCCTCGAGCTCGGCGCCGGCTTCCACCCCGACCTCACGGGCCGGGAGAACGTCTACCTCAACGCCTCGATCCTCGGGCTCTCCCGCCAGCAGATCGACCGGTACTTCGACGCGATCGTCGACTTCTCGGGGATCGAGCAGTTCATCGACACGCAGGTGAAGTTCTACTCCTCGGGCATGTACGTCCGGCTGGCCTTCGCCGTCGCGGTCCACGTCGACCCGGACATCCTCCTCGTGGACGAGGTGCTCGCCGTCGGCGACGAGCCGTTCCAGCGCAAGTGCCTCGAGCGCATCCGGACCTTCCAGGCGGAGGGGCGCACGATCGTCCTGGTCACGCACGGGCTCGACCAGGTCGCAGAGTTCTGCGACCGCGCCGTCGTCCTCGAGAGGGGCGCGATCGTCAACGACGGCTCGCCGCGTGACTCGCTGCGCAGCCTCCGGGCGGACTTCGAGGAGGCGCGGCAGGAGGAGCGCGAGCGGCAGGTCGAGTCGGAGGGACGGGCCGAGCTCACCGCGCGCTTCACGGGCATCGCGCTCCAGTCCGACTCCGGGGAGACCGGCCGTCCGTCGCTCGCGCAGGGCGAGGGTCTCTACGCCACGATGCAGATCGAGTCGCCGGTGACCATCGAGGACCCGGTGATCGAGGTCGGCATCGCCACGCCCCTCGGGCTCACCCTGTACACGACGTCCACGCGGCTCCTGGACGTGGAGATCGACCGGATCGGCGAGCTGAGCCGGTTCCAGATCCACTTCCCCGACCTCCGGCTCGGCGAGGGCGAGTACTCGGTGCAGACCACCCTGCGGCTGGCCGACGGCACCGAGGTCCACCGCGTGCCCGAGGCCGGGCAGTTCTCCATCGCGGGCGACGGCCGCTCGTTGGGCTTCCTCCAGACGGAGGCCACCATCAGCGCCCTGGACTCGCAGGCCGCCTGAGCACGCACCCGGACGCACGGCGGCCCGCCTCGACCGAGCGGTCGGGGCGGGCCTTGCCGTCCGGTGACGCGATCGCTCAGTGCAGGCCGGGAAGGTAGGCGTCGAGCTCCGCCTCCGACCACCGCCTGCGGACGAAGGAGTGCTCCCACTCCTGGACCACCGGGACGCGAGACTGCGACTCGAAGTGGAACGCGCGAGCCTCGCTGATCCAGACCAGCCGCCGACCGCTCCACGCGACCTTGCGAGAGAGATCGACGTCGTTGAAGTTCCCGGGTAGCTGCTCGGTGAGACCGCCGACCTCGTCGAAGACCTCGCGCCGGAGCGCGACGCTGGCCGCGGTCAGTCCGGTCGCCTCCCGGTTCACCACCAGGGCCGCGAACGGGCCGGGGTCAGCGTCGTCCACCTGCCGGAAGGCGTGCACGTACTGCTCCTTGTAGAAGCAGAGCCCGGCGTGCTGGATGGTCGAGTCGGCGAACAGCAGCCGCGCGCCGGTCATGCCGACGTCCGGCTCCGCGAGCGGTGCCACGAGCTGGACGAGGAAGTCGTCCGACGCGATCTCGACGTCGTCGTTGAGGAGGACGACGACCGACCCGTGCGAGGCGACGACGCCGAGGTTGCACTTCTCGCTGTAGTTGAAGGGCTTCGCGTACGGCACCAGCAGGAGCCGCCCACCGGCGAGCTCGCGAAGCTCGTCCAGCACGTGCGCAGGCGTCACGTCGTCGTGGACCACGACGATCTCGACGTTCTGGTGGCCTCCTCGTTCGAGCATCGACCGCACGGCCTCGACGACGAAGACCCTGCGCTCGCCCCAGACGAGGCCCTCTCCTCCGCGCGTCGGGATGACGATGCTGACCAGGATCTCGGGATCGAGCTCGCGGACGGGGCGGTACGTGCCGGTCACGCGGCCGAACTCGACCGTGCACGGCAGCCCGAGCCGGTCCATGTGCGCCTGCACGGCCGCACGGCCGGCCACCCACGCGTACGGCTTCGCGTCCACCTCACCGGCGGCGGAGCCCGGGACCACGCGCCAGTGGTACAGCACCTCGGGGACGTGGACGACCCGCCGCGCCCGCTCCGTGACCCGGAGCACCAGGTCGTGGTCCTGCGACCCGTCGAAGCCCTCGTGGAAGCCTCCGACCGCTCGGACGACATCCGTCCGCAGGACGGAGAGATGGCTCGTGTACATCTGGCCGCGCAACCGCTCGGGCGACCAGTCGGGCTTGCGGAAGGCGTCGTAGAACGACCCGTCCGGCGCCAGCTTGTCCTCGTCGGAGTAGACGTAGTCGACGTCCTCGTGCTGGTCGATCACCTCGCTGACCCGGAGCAGCGCGTCGCGCACGAGGAGGTCGTCGTGGTCGACGAGGACGACGAACTCGCCCTGTGCCACGGCGATGCCGTCGTTCGAGGCGCGAACGATGTGCCCGTTCGTCTCGCGCTCGACGACCCTGACACGCGGGTCCTCGGCGGCGTGCCGACGCAGGGTCTCGCGGACGGCCTCGTCCGGGGAGGCGTCGTCGACGAGGACCAGCTCCCAGTCGTCGAAGGTCTGGTCGCGCACGGACGCGATCATCTCGTCGAGCGCGTCGAGCGGGGGTGCGTAGACGGGCGTCACCACGGAGAACCGCGGCGCGCGGGGGCTCACTTCGCCGCCCGCTTGGCCGCGCGGACGGGCGACGTGGCGAGCCGCCCGATCTTCCAGGTCGTGGAGGACTTGATCCGGGTGCGGTCCTGGTCGGCGCGACCCAGCTCGCCGTGCAGCCGGGAGATCTCCCCCTCCAGCCGCTCCACCTCGGCGCGCAGCCTCTCGACGTCGGACTCGGCCCGGGCCTGCTCCGCCTCGAGCCCGATGATGTGGTCGCGCACCGTGAGCTGGCGGTGCGTGATCTCCGCGGCGTCCGCGGCCGCCTTCGTGTGCCGGTCGACGCTGCGCACCGACTCGTCGGGCACCGCTCGCCGGATCTCCGGGCGCGCGGGTGCCTCGTCCTCGTCACGCGCCGGGTGGGCGACGACGACGTACTGGTAGTCGAGGGCACGGGGCTGGTGCCGGACCCAGTCGACGACCGTCGTCGGCAGCCCCTCGTCCGCCACGTCCACCTCGACGGCGAGCGGGTCCGCCGTGGTCGCCCACATCTCCTCGATGCGCAGACCGCCGTCGTGCACGAGCTGCGCGACGGAGTCGGCCGTGTAGAAGCGGACGTGCGTCTCGTCGAGCAGGCCGGTGCCGGTGTACCGCCAGCGCCCCTGGAGCAGCGCGAGCCGGACGGAGCCGTGCGCCACGTTGGGGATCGAGAGCACGATCCTGCCGCCCTCCGCGAGCAGCACCGAGGCGGACCGGAGCACGCCGACCGGGTCGCTGAGGTGCTCCAGGACGTCGCCCAGCACGATCGCGTCGAACTTCCGGCCCGGGAACGCGTCCTCGAGCCGGACGGACTCCAGGTCGCCGACGACGAGGTCCGCGAGCTTCGGGCGTGCCTGCTCGGCCGCCTCGGGGTCCACCTCGATGCCCGACACCGTGCACCCCTGGGCGCTCAGTGCCTCGGCGAGGTACCCGGTCGCGCAGCCGACGTCCAGGACCGTGCGCCCCTCGCCGACGAGCTCGAGGATCAGCGCATGGCTGGAGTTGCGCGCCGACGGGTCGACGACGGTCTCGTACAGTGTCACGGAATCGCTCCAGGATCGGCAGGCATGTGCGGCGCCCAGGCTACCGTTCTGGGCGAAGGGTCCGTACAGGGCTCCGATATGATCCTTCCTTCCCGAACCACACCGCCAGGAGAACACCCATGCGTCTGCTCGTCACCGGCGGAGCCGGTTTCATCGGCTCGAACTTCGTCCACCAGACGGTGCGCGAGCGCCCGGACGTGCAGGTGACGGTGCTGGACGCCCTGACCTACGCGGGCGACCGTACGTCGCTGGCGCCGGTGGCCGACGCGATCACGCTGGTCGAGGGCAGCATCACCGACGGCCCCCTGGTGGACCGGCTCGTGGGCGAGTCCGACCTCGTGGTCCACTTCGCCGCGGAGTCCCACAACGACAACTCGTTGAACGACCCGTCGCCGTTCGTCCAGACCAACGTCGTCGGTACCTTCACCCTCCTCGAGGCGGTCCGTCGGCACGGCGTGCGGTTCCACCACATCTCGACCGACGAGGTCTACGGAGACCTGGAGCTCGACGACCCCGCCAAGTTCACCGCGCAGACGCCGTACAACCCGTCCAGCCCGTACTCGTCGACCAAGGCGGGCAGCGACCTGCTGGTGCGCGCGTGGGCGCGCTCGTTCGGCGTGCAGGCGACGATCTCGAACTGCTCGAACAACTACGGCCCCTACCAGCACGTCGAGAAGTTCATCCCGCGCCAGATCACCAACCTGGTCGACGGCATCCGCCCCCGCCTGTACGGGGCAGGGCTGAACGTCCGCGACTGGATCCACGTGGAGGACCACAACTCCGCGGTGTGGGCGATCATCGACCGCGGCCGGATCGGCGAGACCTACCTCATCGGTGCCGACGGCGAGAAGAACAACCTCGAGGTCGTCCGGACGTTGCTGGAGATCTTCGGCCGCGACGCGGACGACTTCGACCACGTGTCCGACCGCCCGGGGCACGACCTGCGCTACGCGATCGATGCTTCCAAGCTCCGCGACGAGCTCGGCTGGACCCCGCGCTTCACGGACTTCCACGACGGCCTCGAGAACACGGTCGAGTGGTACCGCGACAACGAGGCGTGGTGGCGCCCGGCCAAGGCCGCCACGGAGGCGAAGTACGCCGCTGCCGGCCAGTGAGCCCCCCGGCGTGTCGTCGTCCGGCGGCACGCCGCGGAGCCGCCGGACGACGGGCGTTCTCCACGAATCCTCTACCCGCCGGGTCCCGGGGCATCGCAGAACCGCGATGTCCACGGCCTATGCTCCTGGATCGTGAGCTCTCGGCAGTGCGGTCACTCGGCACGGTTCGCCCCGGCGCGACCCCGGACGTCTACGCGTCCGCTCTCCCGGCGACCCCCGTCTCCGCCCGTGTCGTACCGGACCGACACCGGTACGGGACTCGCCGGGCGCACCTTCGTCGTCGAGGCCACCGCACTTGGCAACATCACCTGTATGACTGCTCCGTACGATTCCTCCCCCGGCGGCCTGGACCGCGTGTCCCGCCCGGTCGTGGACGTGCGCGCTGCGTCGGGCACCACCTCGGCCCGCGGGTGAGTGATGACGCCCGAGACCTCTGACACGAGCCCCCGCCCGCCCAGCTTCACACCGCAGGGCGGCCGTTCGCCGCGGCCGTCCTCGACCGACGACGCGATCGCGGTCGGCAACAGCGGGCGCCAGGGCGCACGCCGGCCGTCGGCCGCGCCGGACGACGCGTTGCGGGTCGAGCCTCGCATCAAGCGCCAGTCGTCGCGCGAGATCCCCGTGACGCCGGGACGGGCCGGCACGGTGCCCCCTGCGCAGCCGGCACGAGGGGCTCGCGTGCGGTCCGGTGCCCCGGGCGCGGTGCTGCCGCCGTCGGTCACGCCGGAGCAGGCGTCCTCGCGGGCCGCGGCTCCGGCGCGGGTCTCCTCCGCCCCCCACGCCGCCTCCGCCGCCGCCACCCCGACCACGCGACGCGCGTCGCCCGGCGCTCCCGCCCGGTCACGGGCGTCAGGAGGCTCCGCGGCCGGAGGCGGACGCCCGCCCTCGGCCCCGGGACGGACCTCACCGACCGGTGGCTCGGGCTTCCGGATCCGCAAGCGGCGCGTCGCCGCCCTCGTCGCGTGCGTGGTGCTCGTGGCGCTGGTCGCCTGGCCCGTCGGGCTGCTGATCTGGGCCAACGGCAAGATCCAGCACGTCGAGGCGCTCTCCGGCGCACCGGGGACACCCGGCAACACGTACCTGCTCGCCGGGTCGGACGCGCGTGGCGAGGTGATCGGCGAGGACGGCACGGAGGGTGCCCGGACGGACACGATCCTGATCCTCCACGTACCCACGAGCGGCCCTGCCGCGCTGATCAGCCTTCCCCGGGACACGTACGCGGAGATCCCCGGGAACGGGGCCAGCAAGCTCAACTCCGCCTTCGCCTGGGGCGGTGCGCCGCTTCTCGTGCAGACGGTGGAACAGCTGACGGGGCTCACCGTGGACCACTACGTCGAGGTCGGTTTCGGCGGCGTCCAGGGAGTCGTCGACGCCGTCGGCGGCGTGGAGCTCTGCCTCGACTACGACGTCAACGACCCCAACAGCGGGCTGGTGTGGACCGCAGGGTGCCACGTCAGCGACGGGACGACGGCGATCGCCTTCTCCCGGATGCGGTACTCCGACCCCCAGGGCGACATCGGGCGCGCCGAGCGGCAGCGCCAGGTCATCGGCGCGATCAGCGCGAAGGCCGCGAACCCGAGCATCCTCTTCCGTCCGGGTGACCAGGTCTCGTTGCTCGACGCGGGCCTCGGCGCGCTGACCGTCGACGAGAGCACGGGGATCATCGACCTCGGCAAGCTCGCGCTCGCGTTCCGCAAGGCCAACGGTCCGGACGGGATCACGGGGACCCCGCCGATCTCGAACCCGGACTACCGGCCGGGCGGGAACGTCGGGTCGACCGTCCAGCTGAACCCCGAGACGGTCGGGCAGTTCTGGGTCGACATCCGTGACGGCAACCTCCCACCCGGTCAGGTCGGAGGCCTGCCGCACTAGCAGCGCAGGCGTCGCGCTCAGGCCCCGAAGCCCGTGCGCTGCTCCCCTGCGCGCGAGGCGCGCAGGCGCGCGCCCTTGGCGCGCGCCTGGTCGCCCAGGTCCGCCTGGAAGGCGACCATCTGGTCGCGCAGGCGCACGGAGTCGTCGTCGGTGCCGGACGCGAGGATGCGCGCGGCGAGCAGGCCGGCGTTGCGCGCCCCACCGACGGAGACGGTCGCGACGGGGACCCCCGCGGGCATCTGCACGATCGACAGGAGCGAGTCCATGCCGTCGAGGTGCCGCAGCGGGACGGGCACGCCGATGACGGGCAGCGGCGTGACGGCCGCGAGCATGCCGGGCAGGTGCGCCGCGCCCCCGGCGCCGGCGACGATCACGCGCAGGCCGCGCTCGGCGGCGGTGCGGCCGTAGTCGATCATCTCGACGGGCATGCGGTGCGCGGAGACGACGTCGACCTCGACGGGGACGCCGAACTCCGCGAGGGCGTCCGCGGCCGCCTCCATGACGGGCCAGTCGGAGTCCGACCCCATGACGATGCCGACGACAGGGTTCTCGCTCATGCTCGCTCCTCGTTCTCGGGGTGCTCGGAGTTCTCGACGCCGCTCGCGGGGCGCTCGCCGCGCAGGATCGCGGCCGCGGCCAGCGCCCGACGCCGGACCTCGTCCAGGTCGTCGCCGCTCACGTTCACGTGGCCGAGCTTGCGCCCGGGGCGCACGCCCTTGCCGCAAGACCGGCCATGTGAACGCGCTGGGCCTCGACCCCGTGGAGACGCGCG
>CAZFUQ010000081.1:0-6074 GCA_964521905.1 uncultured Cellulosimicrobium sp. | reverse complement strand
TGCCCGCGGTGCTCGCGGCCGATCCGGGCGCACGCCCTTGCCGTAGAGGTTGACCTTCGCGTCGGGGTGCGCGGCGAGGACGCCCGGCAGGGCGTCGGTGAGCTCGTCGAGCGTCGACCCCAGGACGTTCGCCATGACCGTCCACCGTGCGGTGGGGGCCGTGTCGCCGAGCGGGAGGTCGAGGACGGCACGCAGGTGCTGCTCGAACTGGCTGGTCACCGCGCCGTCGATGGTCCAGTGCCCGGAGTTGTGCGGGCGCATCGCGAGCTCGTTGACGAGCACCCGTGGGCCGGCGCCCGGGTCGACGGGGTCGGGCGCGACCTCGAACATCTCGACGGCGAGGACCCCGGTGACGCCGAGGCCCTCGGCGATCCGCACGGCGGCCTCGCGCGCCCGCTGCGCCTCGGCCTCGGTGAGCCCGGGCGCGGGCGCGATCACCTCGGCGCACACGCCGTCGCGCTGGATCGACTCGACGACCGGCCAGGTCCGGACCTCGCCCTCCCCCGCGTCACCGCCCGACGGGCGGCGCGCGACGAGCACCGCGAGCTCGCGCGTGAACGGCACCTTCTCCTCGACGAGCAGCTCCGGACCGCCCTCCGCGGCGGCGGCGATCCACTCCGCGACCTGCTCGGGGCCGCCCGCGGCGAGCGACACGACGCGCACGCCCTTGCCGTCGTAGCCGCCGCGAGCCGTCTTGACCACCGCCTCTCCCCCGACCTCGGTGAGGAAGCCGGCGAGGGCGGCCCGTGCGGCGTCGGGCTCGACGGGCAGCGCGGCCCAGCGCGGGCACGGGACGCCGAGCTCGGTGAGCCGGCGCCGCATGACGATCTTGTCCTGGGCGTGCACCAGGGCGCCGGGGCCGGGACGCACGGGCGTGCCGTGCTCGAGGAGATCGGTGAGCAGGGCGTTCGGGACGTGCTCGTGCTCGAACGTGAGGACCGCGGCGGGCTCGCCGTCGGTGGGGGCGATGAGCGCCCGGACCGCCGCCTCGTCCGACGCCACGCCGACGGGCGCGTCGACGACGACCTGGGCCGCGGACGAGTCCGGGGCCTCCACGAGCACCCTCAGGTGCACACCGAGCTCGCCGGCCGCGGGGGCCATCATGCGCGCGAGCTGTCCTCCGCCGACCACGGCGATCACTGGGGCTGCCACGTGCACCCACCCTAGTGCCTGCGCGTCGCCGGGCCGTGCCCGGGCCGCACCGTGGACGGACGCGGCCACCGGGCGCCCCGCCCAGGGGCGGCCGGTAGCCTCGTGGGGTGACGAACGACCTGGACCGGCGGACGGACCCGGCGGCGCCGGTGCCCGCGCGCCGCGCCCGGGTCGCCGCACGCGTGCGCGAGCTCGCGAAGTTCGGGTCCGTGGGCGCGGTCGCGTACATCGTCGACCTGGGGCTCTTCAACCTCCTCAGCTTCGGCCCGGGCGAGGTCCTCGGGCACAAGCCGCTCACCGCGAAGGTGGTCTCCGTCGCGGTCGCGACCCTCGTCGCGTGGGTCGGGAACCGCTACTGGACGTTCTCCGCCCGCCGCACGTCGACCCGCGGGCGCGAGCTCGCCGCGTTCGTCGTCGTCAACGTCGGGGGCATGCTCATCGCGGTGGGGTGCCTCGCGATCTCCACGTACGTGCTCGGGCTCACGTCCCCGCTCGCGAAGAACGTCTCGGCGAACGTCGTCGGCCTCGCCCTCGGCACGGCGTTCCGGTACGTCGCCTACCGCCACCTCGTGTTCACGGGGGACCGCCCGGACGAGCCGTCCGTCGCCGAAGCGGAGGACGCCCGCGAGCAGTCCGCCTGACGCCGAGGCGGAGCCCCGGTCCGCGCCGCCTCAGTCGCGACGACGACGCCGGCGACCGCGGGCGGAGACCGCGATGCCCGTCGGCAGCACGACGCGCGGGTCGAGGCGGCGCGGGACGCCCGCGAGGAAGAGCGCGAACACCGCCGGGCGCCGCTGCGCGAGCTCGAGCCGGCCGCCGTCGGACGCCGCGAGGTCGCGGGCGAGCGCGAGACCCAGACCGGTCCCGGCCCCGGACGTCACCTCGCGCTCGAAGATGCGTGGCGCGAGGTCGTCGGGGACGCCCGCGCCCTCGTCGGAGACCTCCGTGACGATCGCTCCGCTGGTGCCCGACGGACGGGCGCGCACCGTCGTGGTACCGCCCCCGTGCTTGAGCGAGTTCTCGATGAGGGTCGCCAGCACCTGGGCGAGCGCGCCCGGGGTCGCGAGGACCTGGTACTCGGCGGGGACGTCGACGACGAGCTCGCGCCCCGCCTTGGCGAACGTCGGGACCCACTCCTCCTCCTGCTGGTGCACGACCTCGAGCAGGTTCACCGCCTCGGTCGTCCCGCCCTGCGCGCGGCGCGACGCCGCGAGGAGGTCGTCCACGACACCGACCAGGCGCTCGACCTGCTCGAGCGAGATCCTGGCCTCCTCCTGCACGGCCGGGTCGTCGGAGGCGAGGGAGATCTCCTCGAGGCGCATGCTGAGCGCCGTGAGGGGCGTGCGGAGCTGGTGGGACGCGTCGGACGCGAACTGGCGCTCGGCCGCGAGCCGCCCCGCGAGCCGGTCGGAGCTGCGCGCGAGCTCGGCCGCGACGAGGTCGATCTCCTCGACGCCCGACGGCTCGAGGCGTGGGCGCACCTGGCCCGAGCCGAGCTGTTCGGCGGACGCCGCGAGGTAGACGAGGGGCGCGGAGATGCGGTTCGCCTGCCACACGGCCATGGCGATGCCTGCCGCGAAGGCGATCACCGCCGCCACGACGACGAGGACGACGACCTGCGCCGAGCGGAGGTAGGCCTCCCAGTAGGAGACGGACAGGACGACGACCGCGCCGGTCTCCGAGTGCGACGGCGCCGTGATCGCCCGGCCGGTGACCTCGTCGCCGGCGGTGAGCGTCGTGCCGTCGGGGAGCTGGACGTAGACGTGCGCCGGGGGGTCGTCCGCCCGGGGCTGCACGGCGTCCTCGATGACGTAGTCCGGGACGTCGTCACCGGCGGCGAGCCGCGCGTCGATGCTGCGCGCCACGCGGTCGACGCGCGACTGGACGTCGTCGACCTCGCCCCGGAGCACGAACTGGGCCCCGTAGAACGCCAGGGGGAAGCCCAGGAGAATGACGGCCACGGCCACGGCTGCCACCGTGGCCTGCAGCATCCGACGCCGCACGCTGCTCCTCGCTCCCGTGTCCCCGCGCCCGTGGTCGGGTCGGGTCAGCTCTCGCCGGTCTCGAAGCGGAAGCCGAGCCCACGGACCGTCGAGATGTAGCGCGGCGCGTTCGCGTCGTCGCCGAGCTTGCGGCGCAGCCACGACACGTGCATGTCCAGCGTCTTGGTCGAGCCGACCGGCTCCGAGCCCCACACGTCGCGCATGAGCGCGTCGCGCACGACCACGGACCCCGCGCTCGCGACGAGCACGCGCAGCAGCTCGAACTCCTTGGTCGTCAGGTGCAGCTCCCGCTCGCCCTGGAAGGCGCGGTGCGCGGAGACGTCGATGCGCACGTCCTGCGCCGCGAGCTCCTCCTCGTCCGCCTGCTCGCCGTGCGAACGACGCAGCAGCGCCCGCACGCGGGCGAGCAGCTCGGCGAGCCGGAACGGCTTGGTGACGTAGTCGTCCGCACCGGCGTCGAGACCGACGACGAGGTCGACCTCGTCCGCGCGCGCGGTGAGGACGAGGACCGGCGTGGTGAGACCCTTGTGGCGGATCTCTCGCGCCACGTCGAGCCCGTCCATGTCCGGAAGGCCCAGATCGAGCACGACGATGTCCGCGCCGCTCGCGGAGTCGATCGCCCCTTGACCAGTTCCTTGGACGACGACGTTGTAACCCTCACGTGTCAGTGCGCGCGCCAAAGGTTCGGCAATCGCCGGGTCGTCCTCCGCTAGCAGTACGTGGGTCATTCGCTCATGCTAGGGCATCAGTACGACTTCGGGCCCATCGTGTCGCGTGACGTCTGCGACCGTGGGCGGACGCCCGGAGAGCGCGCCCTGCCTACGCTGGAACGCATGGGATGGTACGAACGCCTCGGGCAGTGGTCCGACCAGCACCGGTTCGGTGTGGACCTCACCGTGACGCTCGTCCTCGCGACCGTCTTCGTGCCGGCGTCGGCCGCGTTCTCCGCCGCGGGGGCGAGCGGGACCTCGTCGAGCTGGGGCTGGGCGACGCTCTGGGCCGTGCTCGCGCTCGCCCCGCTGCCGTGGCGCCGCTCCCGGCCGGTCGCCTCCGCGGTCGCCGTGTACTCCGTCGCGCTCCTGCACCTGCTCGCCGGGTACCTCGTCATCTTCCCCGCGGACTTCGCGGTGCTCGTCTCGCTCTACTCGGTGACCGTGTACGGGCCGAGGTGGGCGCACCGCACGGCCATCGTGTCCTCGCTCGTCGGGGCGTTCGTGCTCGGGGTCGCGCTCGGCCTGCTCACCGGGCAGCTCTCCGGCCTCGCCGTGTCCGTCTTCTTCACCTCGGCCTTCGGCGGCATGATGTTCCTCGCCGTGTGGGCCTTCGGCCTCGTCCGGCGGTCGCGCCGCGAGACGATCTCCGCGCTCGTCGACCGCGCGGAGCGCCTCGAGGTCGAGCGCGACCAGCAGGCGCAGATCGCGACCGCCGCCGAGCGTGCGCGCATCGCGCGCGAGATGCACGACATCGTCGCCCACTCGCTGTCCGTGATCATCGCGCAGGCCGACGGCGGCCGGTACGCCGCGAGCACCGACCCCGCCGCCGCGACCCGCGCGCTGTCCACCGTCTCCGAGAC
Organism: uncultured Cellulosimicrobium sp.; assembly: GCA_964521905.1. Taxonomy (GTDB): domain Bacteria; phylum Actinomycetota; class Actinomycetes; order Actinomycetales; family Cellulomonadaceae; genus Cellulosimicrobium. Next base: position 1,346 of record CAZFUQ010000081.1, on the reverse strand, counting down.
CGGGCGCGCCGCGCTCGCGGACATGCGCCGCCTCCTCGGCGTGCTCCGTTCGGACGGGCCGCGCGTCGCGGCCCCGGCGCCCGGCGGGCCAGCACCTGCTCCCCCGGCGGGCTGGCGGGGCGCGGCACCCGGTTCCTGGCGCGGCCCGGCGACCGGACCGCCGTCGGGCCCGGGATCCCCGTACGGGCCGACGCCGTACGGCCCGACGGCGCACCGCCCCGCCACGGGTCAGGTACCGGCGCTCGAGCGCGCCCCGCAGCCCGACACCGCCGACCTCGAGACGCTCGTCCGGCAGGTGCGCGAGAGCGGGATGCACGTGTCGTTCGTCCGGGTGGGCCGGGCGCGCCCCCTGCCTCCGGGCGTGGGGCTCACGGTGTACCGCGTGTGCCAGGAGGCCCTGACGAACGTGCTCAAGCACGCGGGCCCCGACCCCGAGGTGACGGTCGTCGTGCGCTGGGGCGCCACGACGCTCGACCTCGAGGTGGAGGACGACGGGCGCGGTGCCGCGGCGGCCCCCGACGCCCGGCCGGCCGGGTACGGCGTCCTCGGGATGCGTGAGCGCGCGACGCTGTTCGGCGGGTCGGTCCAGGTCGGCCCGCGCGCCGGCGGCGGCTTCCGCGTCCACCTCCGTCTCCCCGTACCGCCCGCACCGGTCGCGCCCCCCGTGGCCCGTGCGGTGCCGCCCCCGCACCCGGGCGCGGCACCGACGGCCCCGCTCCCCGTCGCGCCGACCCGGCCGTCACCCTCCGCGCCTCGACCACCCTCGACCGGACCCGGCGGGCCCGTCCCACCGGGCGCCGCCACGCCGTCGGGCAGGGCCGGCGCGCCGTCGGGAAGGATGGGGCCCGGCCGGGTGCCGGCCCCACCACCCCCGCCGCCGCCGGCCTGACCGGCACCCGCCCCACCACGACCTCTCGACCGACGGGACACCATGACCGACGCCCTGCCCACCCCCGCCCCCGTCGCCGCCCCGCAGGCCCCGGTGCGCGTCGCGCTCGTCGACGACCAGCAGCTCGTGCGCGCCGGCTTCCGCATGGTGATCGACTCGCAGCCGGACCTCTCCGTCACCGTCGAGGCGGGAGACGGGCTGCAGGCGCTGCGCCTGCTCGCCGACCACCCCGTGGACGTGGTGCTCATGGACGTGCGCATGCCGCACCTCGACGGGCTGCAGACGACGGCCCGCCTCACCGCCGCGGCGGTCGACGGCGCGCACGCGCCGAAGGTCATCGTCCTGACGACGTTCGACCTCGACGAGTACGTCCTCGAGGCGATCCGCTCGGGCGCGAGCGGGTTCCTGCTCAAGGACGCCCCGCCCGAGGAGATGCTCGCCGCGATCCGCACCGTGC
>CAZFUQ010000080.1:0-14721 GCA_964521905.1 uncultured Cellulosimicrobium sp. | reverse complement strand
CGCGAAGACCACGGTCACCGGGAGGATGAGGAAGACCACCGGGACCATCATGGCGACCTCCTTCTTGCCTCCCGCCTCCATCAGAGCGCGGCGCCCGGACTCCCGGACGTCCTGGGCCTGCGCCCGGAGCACGTCGGCGAGAGGCGTGCCTCGTTCGACGGCCACGGCGACGCCCTCGGCGAACCGCGTGAGGCTCGGCAGCCCCGTGCGGTCCGCGAGCTGCTCGAGCGCGCGGGTGAGCGGCGTGCCCGATCGCACCGACGCGAGCGTCGCCGCGAGCTCTCCGGACAGCTCGCCGTGCGCCGTCGACGCGACGCGGTCGAGCGCCGCGACCGGCCCCTCTCCCGCGCCGACCGCCAGCGCGAGGAGCTCCGCGACGGTCGGGAACTCGGCGAGCATCCGTTCCTCGCGCCGCCGCACCGCGCGCGAGAGCATCTGGTCGCACGCGAGCACCCCCGCCACGCCGCAGATCACGGCGAGCAGGACGAGCGAGACGACCGACGAGCCGCGGGTCGCGGCGAGGACGATCGCGAGGAAGGTCCCCACGGCGAGCCCGAGGACGCCCCAGACGAGCTGGCGCGCTCGGAACTGGTCCACGGTGCGGTGCCATCCCGCACGGTCGAGGCGCCGACGGACGTCGGCCGACGTCGACCCGAGCTTCTCGAGCGCGCGACCGGCGTCGGTGAGCCACGGCGCGACGAGCCGCTCGAGCGTCGGGAAGGGCGTGCGCACGGGCTGGTCGCGCAGGAGGACCGACGTCGCGTCCCGGGTCCGCAGGTAGGGCGCGAGCCGTTCGTCGAGCCGGACGGCCCGCCCCCGCACGCCGGCCACGACGAGCAGCACCCCGACCCCGCCGAGCGCCCCGATCGCGACGCCGAGCCACGACACCTCGATCCCGGTCATCGCAGCACCCGCTCCTCCTCGGGCAGCCGCCCGATCCGCAGCATGAGCCGGTAGGCGACGAGCGAGCACGCCGCGCCACCCGCCAGGACCAGCGCCCCGGCGACCGAGTTGTACGCCGAGGCGGTCTCCGGACGGGTCGCGAGGAAGCCGAGGACGACCCACGGCCCCGCCACGGCCAGGCGCGCCCCGTTGACCGTCCACGACTGGCGCGCCTCGAGCTCGCCGCGGGTCCGGGCGTCGTCGCGCAGGAAGGTCGAGAGCGTCCGGAGCAGTCGGCCGAGGTCCGTGCCGCCGACGTCGCGCGTGAGCCGCAGGGCCTCGACGATGCGGTCCGCGACGGGATCGGCGAGGCGTTCCTTGAGCGCGTCGAGGCAGTCGCCGAAGCGCCCGGTCGCACGGTAGTCCTGCGCGAACCGCGCGAACGGCTCGCGCAGCTCCACCGGACCGCGCTCGCCGAGCTGGCCGACGGCCTCGGGCAGTGCCAGACCGGCTCGCACGCCGGACGCGAGGTGGTCCAGGACCTCGGGCCACACGTCGCGCAGGAGCGCCCTGCGCCGCCGGGCGCGGGCACGCACGAGGAGTGACGGGACCGCTCCCGCGATCGCCCCGAAGCACACGGCGATGGTCGCCGAACCGGTCAGGACCGTCCCGACGAGGAAGACCACGACCCCCAGGGCGACGCTCGTCGCGACGAGCGCGCCCGGGCCGACCGACGGCGCGCCGGCCTGGACGAGCAGGTCCTGCGTCCGCGCCGACCAGCCGTCCGCCCGGCGCTCGCGCACCGGTCCGGGTCCCCAGAACGACCACCAGACGCAGAAGAGCCCGGCGCCCAGCAGGAAGCCCACCACGACCCCCACCTCAGCGCACCCCCGACCACGCGTCGTCGACGTGCGGCGCCGGATCGTGCAAGCCCCCCGGACGCAGGATCGCCGCGAGATCGATCCCCGCCCGCGCGAACCGGTCCGCACCAGGGGGGAACCCGTCCGCGCGCACGAGCCGCCCGGCGGACCGGACGAACAGCTCGGACGCCTCGACGACGCCCTCCTCCACCCGGCCCGAGACCCCCAGGACCTCGCGCACGCCACGACGACCCTCGACGTCGACCCCGAGGTGCACGACGAGGTCGATGGCGGACGCGACCGTCGGGACGACGAAGCGGTCCGAGACGTTCTCCCCCGCGAGCAGCGGGAGCGTGCACATCTTGGCGACGGCCTCCCGTGCGCTGTTCGCGTGGATCGTGCACATCCCGGGAACGCCTGCGTTCAGCGCGATGAGCAGGTCGAAGCTCTCCGCCTCGCGGACCTCGCCGATCACGATGCGGTCCGGCCGCATGCGCAGCGCCTCCTTGACCAGGCGTCGGAGCGGGATCTCGCCCGTCCCCTCGAGGCTCGGCTGACGGCACTGCATGGAGACGATGTCCCGCACGGCGAAGCGCAGCTCGAACACCTCCTCGCACGTGATGACGCGCTGCGTGGCCGGGATGGACCCGGCGAGCGCGTTGAGCATCGTCGTCTTTCCTGCCTGCGTCGCGCCCGCGACCAGGATGTTGAGGCCCGCGCGTACGGACGCGTCGAGGAACACGGCCGCCTGCGGGGTGAGTGAGCCGAGGCGGACCAGGTCGTCGAGGTGGGACGCGCGCACGACGTGCTTGCGGATGTTCACCGACCAGTCGGCGCGCGTCACGTCGGGGATCACGACGTGCAGGCGCTCGCCCCCGGGCAGCGACGCGTCGACGAACGGGCTCGACAGGTCGAGCCGCCGGCCCGAGGAGCGCAGCATCTGCTCGACGAGGTCGCGCACCTGCTGCGCCGTGAGCATGGTCGTCGTCAGCTCGGAACGGCCGTCGCGCGCGACGAACACCTGCGACGGCGCGTTGATCCAGATCTCCTCGATCTCGGGGTCGTCGAGGTACGGCTGCAGCGGGCCGAGCCCGGCGACCGCGTCGACCACGGCGCGTCCGGCGGCGGCGGGGTCCGAGAGCGGCGCGACGACCCCGATGGCGCTGCGCGTCTCGTAGTCCGCGACGACGTCGCGCACCAGCTGGTCGACGACGGCGCGGTCGCGCACGGGGTCCACGCCCCGGCGGCGCACGAGCTCGCGCACCTCACCCTCGAGCACGCCGACGGCGTGCGTGTCCGCAGACATCCCGAGCATCCCCCTGCTCTGCCGACCGGCGTCCTTTGCCGGGCCCCTGAAGAACTGTGGCAGAGAGTAGGGCATCGTCCGCCGCCCGTGAACCCACCTGTGGACAGGACCGTGACAGACCACCAGGATCCCGGCGAAGCCACCGCCTCGTCGCCCTCCCTTGTCCCACATCGTGGTCAACGGCGCGGCTAGGGTCAGGTCATGACCGCCCTCCCGCCCGGCCGCTGGCAGGCCGCCGCACGCGCCACGGGCCTCCTCGGTGCCGACGGCACCGTGGCGGCGACGATCTTCGCCGAGATGACGGCGCTCGCGCAGCGCACGGGGTCGATCAACCTCGGCCAGGGCTTCCCGGACGTGGACGGACCGGCGACGGTGAAGCACGCCGCCGTCCGCGCGATCGAGGACGGGCACAACCAGTACCCGCCGGGCCCGGGGATCCTCGACCTGCGCAACGCGATCGCGAGCCACCAGTACCGCCACTACGGGCTCGACCCCGACCCGGGCACCGAGGTGCTCGTGACCACGGGCGCCACCGAGGCCCTCGCCGCGACGATCCTCGCCCTCGCGGGCCCGGGGGACGACGTCGTGACGCTCGAGCCGTTCTACGACTCGTACGCCGCGTGCATCGCCCTCGCCGGGGCGAACCACGTGACCGTGCCGCTGGTCGCCGGTCGTGACCGCTTCCGCCTCGACGTCGACGCCCTGCGCACGGCGGTCACGGACCGCACGCGCCTGATCGTCGTGAACTCCCCGCACAACCCGACGGGCACGGTGCTCGACCTCGACGAGCTCGACGCGATCGCCGCCGTCGCGCGCCGCCACGACGCGATCGTCGTCACCGACGAGGTCTACGAGCACCTGACGTTCGACGGCGCGCGGCACGTGCCGGTCGCGACCCTCCCCGGCATGCGCCAGCGCACGCTCACGATCTCGTCCGCGGGCAAGACGTTCTCCTTCACCGGGTGGAAGGTCGGCTGGCTGCACGGGCCCGAGCCGCTCGTCACCGCCGTGCGCACGGTCAAGCAGTTCCTCACCTACACCTCGGGCGCGCCGTTCCAGCCCGCGATCGCGGACGCCCTCTCCGACGACGAGACGCCTCGCGCCCTCGCCGACTCCCTCGCGGCGCGCCGCGACCTGCTGTGCGACGGCCTGGTCCGGGCGGGGTTCGGCGTCGTCGTCCCGCAGGGCACGTACTTCGTCATCGCCGACGGCGCTCCGCTCGGCTTCGACGACGGCACCGCGCTGTGCCGCGAGCTGCCCGCGCTCGCGGGCGTCGTCGCGGTCCCGGTGAGCGCGTTCTGCACCCCGGGCTCGACGACGGCGCGCACCCTCGCGTCGCGCGTGCGGTTCACGTTCGTCAAGCGCGAGGACGTCCTGCGCGAGGCGGTGCGCCGCCTCGCGCGCCTGGACGCGTCCCGCCCGGCCTGAGGACGGCGGGCCCGTCCGGGATCAGGACGCGCACACCCCGGGAAGTCGCTCCTCCTCGACGGCGGGCGTCTCGGTGGCGGGTTCGGTCGTCCCTGCCTCGGTGCCCGCGGCGGGGTCGGTGGTACCCGGGGTGGTCGTGCCGGCTCCGGCGTCCGCGGCCGTGTCACCCGTCGCGGGATCCGTGGTGCCGTCCGCGGGTGCCGTGCCGTCGTCGCGCGGGTCCGCCTCGGTCTCCTGCCCGGGCGCCGGGGTGTCGTTGATCATCCGCTCCCAGATCTCGTCCGCGGCGGAGGTCCACTCGACGCGGTTCGCGTCGCTCGACGCGGTGACGACGGGGAGCTCGGTGAAGGCGATCCGGGACGTGTCGATGCCCCGCAGGCTGTACGCGAGCCCGGCCAGCGCCGTGGGGTCGGCAAGAGTCGGGTCGGCGCTGATCGAGCTGAGCACGGCCTCGATGAGGCCGTAGAGCTGGGGTGAGTTGGTGACGACGTTCTTGGAGAGGACCTCGCGGAGCGCGGAGTCGATGAACGCCTGCTGACGGGCGATCCGGGCCAGGTCGCTCCCCATCTCGAGGCCCATCCCCTGCCCCTTGCGCGCGCGCAGGAAGCTGATGGACGTGGTCCCGTCCAGCTTCTGCTCACCGGCCGGGATGTACAGCTCGGGTGAGTTCTTGCCGCCGACCACGTCCTCGGGGAAGCACATGGTCACGCCTCCGATGGCGTCGACGACCCCGATGACCCCCGACATCTTCACGACGACGTGGTTGGTGACGGGGACACCGGTGAGGGCCAGCACCGCGGTGATCGTGCACGCGGCGGCGTGGTCGATGTCGTCGACGCCGCCCGAGCCGATCTCGAACGCGGAGTTGAACATGACGTTGCGCTGCGGGGAGGACATGGTGCCGTCGGGCAGGTTGCACGCGGGCACGTCGACGAGCGAGTCGCGCGGGATCGAGACGACCTCCATGCGCGTGCGGTCGCCGGAGACGTGCACGATGAACGTCGTGTCCGAGCGCATGCCCTCCGCCTCGCCGGCGAGCGCGGCGTTCTCGGCGTCGCGATAGTCGGTGCCCATGACGAGGATGTTCAGGGCCTTGCCAGCGAACGGGTCGTCGGGGTCCTTCGCCTCCTCCTGCGCCGGGCCCCCGACCACGAGGTCGGAGACGTCGCTCACGGTGATCTTCGACTTGAAGTCCAGGTAGACGGCTCCGGCAGCGACCGCGACGAACACCAGCGCCCCGGTGAGCACGAGGCTCACAGCGCGCAGGACGCGGTGGGAGCGCAGGGCACGCGCGTGGTGCGGACCCTTCTGAGGGCTCTCCCCGGCGTCGGTCTCACGGCCCGGAGCGGTCGTCGAGCGGCGACGACCCTGCGGGGTCGACGAGGGCGCATCGGTCACAGGCACCCCACGAGAGTAGGGCCATCACGTAAGAGCGCACGCACGACGTCCCGGAGGAAGCGTGAAAGGGACGCAAAGATGCGGCAGCAGGGTCCGGTCGCCGGGTCGCGTCGGGACGGGTGTCCCGCGCGCCTCTCGCGGACCTCAGACCGGGGTGTGCCAGCCGCCGCGGCGGAAGGCCGGGGTGGCGAACCCCAGGACGAGCAGCGAGGCGACGACCGCGCCGAGCATGACCGTCGACATCGCGACGGCGTCGCCGCCGAGGACGCCGACGAGCGGGCTGACGAGCCCCGCGATGCCGGACTGGAACGCGCCGATGACGGCCGCGGCCGTCCCGGCGATCTCGCCGTGGCGCGTGAGCGCGAGCGCCGACGCGTTCGCGGGGATGAGCCCCTGCATCGAGAGCACGAGGAACAGGGCGACGACGATGCCCACGATCCCGCCGAGCTCGGTCAGGGCGACGACGAGGAGCCCGACGGCGAACACGGCCTGGACGACGAGCGCCACGCGCAGCAGCCGCACGGGGGCGACCCGTCGTACGAGCGAGGCGTTGGCCTGGGCGGAGAGCACCAGGCCGACGCCGTTGACCGCGAAGAGGAGCGCGAACTGCCCGTGGCTGAGCCCGTAGCCCTCCTGGAGCACGAACGGCGACCCGACGACGTAGCTCATGAGCACCGCCTGCCCCAGACCGGGCAGGACCGCGAGGGCGACGAAGTGCCGGTCGCGCAGGAGGCTGCCGTAGCCGCGCAGCACGGCCCGCGCACCGGCGGGGCGGCGGCGTTCGACAGGCAGCGACTCGGGCATCCAGAACAGGACGATCGCGCCGAGCACGAGCCCGCCGAGCGCGAGCACCCAGAAGACGGCGTGCCACGAGGCGTGCGCGCCGATGAACGACCCGATGGACGGGGCGAGGAGCGGGGCGAGGCCGATGACGAGCATGAGCCGGGACAGGACGCGCGCGGCGTCGGACCCGGTGAAGCGGTCGCGGATCGCGGCGATCGCCACGACGGACGCGGACGCGTTGAAGAAGCCCTGGAGGACGCGCAGCCCGATGAGGACGCCGATGTTCGGCGCGAGCGCGCACAGGAGCGAGGTCACGACGTGCAGCGACAGCCCGACGAGGACGGGCAGGCGGCGCCCGTACCGGTCGGAGAGCGGCCCGATGACGAGCTGGCCGACGGCGCCGCCGACGAGCATCCCGGACAGCGTGAGCTGCGCGAGCGCGTCGGTGGCGCCCAGGTCCGCGCCCACCTCCGGGAGCAGCGGGAGGTACATGTCGACGGTCAGCGCGGGGAGCGTCGCGAGGGCGCCGAGGAGCAGCACCCAGCTCGCCGTCGATCTCGGGCGAGGCAGAGCGGGTTCGACCGAGGGGGTGGGCATGACCACCATCGTATCGATTCGACGGTCTCGACCGGGCCGTTCGGGACGTGAGTCACCTCGCACCGGGACAGGGGTCCCGTCGGCCCGCAGGTGCCGCGTGTGGGCGGCCCGGGGCAGGCTGGGGGGATGTGCGGACGTTATGCCTCCTTCCGGGACGCCCAGGACCTCGCGGACGAGTTCGCCGTGGCGGACGTGGCCGACGACGCGCGCCTCCTGCCGCCGTCGTGGAACCTCGCGCCCACCGATCCCGTGCGCATCGTCGTCGAGCGCGCCGCCAAGGAGACGGGCGAGATCCACCGCTCGTTGCGCGTCGCCCGCTGGGGGCTGGTGCCGTCCTGGTCGAAGGACCCGAAGGGCGGGTCCCGCATGATCAACGCGCGCGCCGAGTCGGTCCTCGACAAGCCGACGTTCGCCAAGCCGTTCGGGGTGCGCCGCTGCCTCGTCCCGGCGGACGGGTACTACGAGTGGCGCGTCCTGCCCGACGGCGCGTCCCCGACGGGCGGGGCCGGGTCGCCCGCGAGGCGGGGCAAGGTGCCCAAGCAGCCGTACTGGATCGCGCCCGGCGACGGGCGCAGCGCGGCCTTCGCCGGCCTCTACGAGTTCTGGCGCGACCGGACGAAGGCCGACGACGACCCGGACCGGTGGCTCGTCTCGACGACGATCATCACGACCGACGCCGCGCCGTACCTCGCCGAGATCCACGACCGCATGCCGCTCGTCCTGCCCCCGGACGCGTGGGACACGTGGCTCGACCCCGCGGTCGACGCGAGGGGCGCTGCGGACCTCCTCGGCCTCGGCGGCCCGCACGACGACGTCCCGATGGTCGCGCGCGAGGTGTCCACGCTGGTCAGCTCCGTGACCAACGACGGGCCGGGCCTGCTCGGGGCCGTCTGACCGTCAGCCGCGGTACGCCCACTGGAGCCGCACGGGCTCGATCGTGCCGAGCCCCTGCACCTCCGTCTCCGGCTGGGCGGTGAGCGCGAAGCGCTGGTCCCCGGCGAGCATCCCGGCGGTGTCGCGGTCCACGAGGACGGTCGTCGGGTCGGCGATGTCGACGAGGCGGGCCGCGAGGTTGACGCTCGAGCCGAACACGTCGCCGAAGCGCGAGAGCACCCGTCCCCACACGAGGCTCACGCGCACGGGCGGGACGTCCACGTCCTCGTCCCGCCTCCCGGCCTCCGCCAGGCCGAGCGCGACGCGCGCGCCGGTCGCGACGTCGTCGGCCACGTACAGCACCGCGTCGCCGATCGTCTTGACGACGCGCCCGCCCGCCGCCGTGATGATGTCGCGGGCGCTCGTCTCGAAGAGCTGGACGAACTCCGCGAGCTCGCTCGACCCGAGGCCGCGCGTGCGCTGCGTGAAGGACACGATGTCGGCGAACCCGACGGCCCGGGGCAGCGGCAGCTCGTGGTCGTCCACCGCGGTCGCCCGCGCCTCGGAGAACTCGACCGCGAACCGCCCGGCGACGGCCGCGAGCTGGCGGCGCCACGCGTGCAGGAGCTGCTCCTCGAGCACCGGGGCGAGCTCGGGCAGCCGGTCCAGGACGAGCAGGCGTGCGCTCGTGTCGTCGAGGTCGAAGCGTCGCGTGAGGTGCTCGACGAGCGCCTCGACCTGCCAGAGCACGAGCCGCTCGGTCGTGTGACCGGTCGAGCGGATGAGGGTGGTCAGGGCGCGCTCGTCGAGCCGCTCCTTCTCCGCGAACGCGAACACGTCCGCGAGCGCCTCCGCGTCCATCTCGGTGAACGCGTGCTCCTCGCCCTCGGTGAGGGGCAGTCCGAGGGTCTGCCAGTAGGCGCGGACCCGCCGCTCGTCGACGCCGGCGCGCTCCGCGAGCCGCTCGACGGTCAGGGTGCGCGGTCCGCCGAGCAGTGCCTCGTCGAGCGCCGCCTCGGTCGCCTCGGCCGCGGGCGGGTCCTCCTGGACGACGGCGTTCTTCTCGGGATCGGCTGGCACCCGGCGATCCTATGCCCGGTCCTCGGCGTGGGGTCGCAGGTGATGGACGTCGCCGCTGCGGTGCACGCTCGTGGTCCCGTCCGCGTGTCGCAGGACGAGGCCGCCGTCGGGTGCGAGGCCGACGGCGTGCCCGACGACGTCGTCCCCGCCGAGGCGTTCGACGCGCACGCGGGTGCCGATCGTCGTGCTGATCCCGACGCAGTCGGCGTCGAGGCCGGCGGCGCGGGTGTCGCCGAGGGCGTCCTGCCAGCGGGCGAGCACCTCGCCGAACGCCTCGTGGAGCGCGACGAGGAGGACCTCGCGGTCCGTGGTGGCGGCGCCGACGAGGTGGAGCGACGTGGCCGTGGGCACGGGGAGCTCGGCGCGCGTCTGGGAGACGTTGAGCCCGACGCCGACGACGACGCCGCCGTCGGGCAGCACCTCGGCGAGGATCCCGGCGACCTTGCGCAGGGGCGTCGTCGTGCCGGTGCCCGGTGTCGTCGGGGCGCCCGCGGGTGCGGACGGGACCCCGGGGTCGGGGACGAGCACGTCGTTGGGCCACTTGACGACGGCGTCGACACCGGCGGTCGCGCGCAGGGCGCGGGCGGTCGCGAGGCCCGCGAGGAGCGGGAGCCAGCTCAGCGTGTCGCGCGGCACGTCGGGTCGCAGCAGGAGCGAGCCGAGCAGGGCGGCGCGCGGCGGGGTGGTCCAGGAGCGTCCGAGCCGGCCTCGCCCGCCGGGCTGGTGCTCGGCGACGAGCAGCGCGGGTGCCGGCCAGGCCTCGGGGTCGGCGGCGACCGCGCGTGCGAGCTCGGCGTTCGTCGACGCCGACTCCTCGACGACCTCGAGCCGCGCGAGCGGTCCTGCGGGCGCCACGAGCAGCTCCCGCAGGAACTCGGGCCGCAGCGGTGGCCGCCCGGTGGCGGGGGGTCGGGTCTCGTCGTCGTGCGCGCTCGCCATGCCCGCCATCCTCCCGCACACGGCAGGACGCGGTTGTCGACATCCACCAAGACGATCCCCCACCGTGCTGGCGCCGCCCGCATCGAGCGGGTGCCACCCGCCAACTAGGCTCGGGGGCGTGACGGATTCTGCGACCACCTCGCCCGCGACGACCGAGGCTCCCTCGACGTCGTCCGCCGCGCCCCGCCTCGCGGGCACCGCGGCGAAGCTCGCCGACCTCGACCGGCGCCGTGCCGAGGCGACCGGGCTGCCCGAGGAGACGGCACGGACCAAGCAGCACGCGCGCGGCAAGAAGACGGCGCGCGAGCGCGTCGAGGCGCTGCTCGACGAGGGCAGCTTCGTCGAGCTGGACGCGTTCGCGAAGCACCGCTCGCACAACTTCGGGCTGGAGAAGAGGCGGCTGGCGGGCGACGGCGTCGTCGTCGGCCACGGCACGATCGACGGCCGCCAGGTGTGCGTGTACTCCCAGGACTTCACGGTGTTCGGCGGGAGCCTCGGCGAGGTCCACGGCCAGAAGATCACGAAGGTGCAGGACCTCGCGCTGCGCACGGGCGTGCCGCTGATCGGCATCTCCGACGGCGGTGGGGCCCGCATCCAGGAGGGCGTGGCGGCGCTCACGCAGTTCGCGGAGATCTTCCGCCGCAACGTCGCGTCGTCGGGCGTGATCCCGCAGATCTCGCTCATCCTCGGCCCGAGCGCGGGCGGTGCGGTGTACTCCCCCGCGCTCACGGACTTCATCGTCATGGCGGACAAGACGTCGAACATGTTCATCACCGGCCCGGACGTGATCCGTGCGGTGACGGGCGAGGACGTCGGCTTCGAGGAGCTCGGGGGCGGCCTGACGCACAACGAGAAGTCCGGCGTCGCGCACTACCTGGGCAGCGACGAGGACGACGCGATCGACTACGTGCGCCACCTCGTGTCCTACCTGCCGCAGAACAACCTGTCGGACGCGCCGTCGTTCCCGCCCGACGACGTCGAGCTCGACGTCACGGAGGAGGACCTCGAGCTGGACGTGCTGGTCCCTGACTCGGACTCGCAGCCGTACGACATGCGCACGGTGATCGAGCACGTGCTCGACGAGGGCGCGTTCCTCGAGGTCCAGCCGCTGTTCGCGAAGAACGTGCTCGTCGGGTTCGGCCACGTGGAGGGCCGGTCGGTCGGCGTCGTGGCGAACCAGCCGCTCGCGATGGCGGGCACGCTCGACATCGACGCCGCGGAGAAGGCGGCGCGGTTCGTGCGCACGTGCGACGCGTTCAACATCCCCGTGCTCACGCTCGTCGACGTCCCGGGCTTCCTGCCGGGCGTGGACCAGGAGCACCAGGGCATCATCCGCCGCGGCGCGAAGCTCATCTACGCGTACGCCGAGGCGACGGTCCCGCTCGTCACGGTCATCACGCGCAAGGCGTACGGTGGCGCGTACATCGTCATGGGGTCCAAGCAGCTCGGCGCCGACGTGAACCTCGCGTGGCCGACGGCGCAGGTCGCGGTCATGGGCGCGGGCGGCGCGGTGAACATCCTGCAGCGGGCCGCGCTCAAGCGGGCCGCCGACGCGGGCGAGGACGTCGAGGCCGAGCGCACCCGGCTCGTCGGCGAGTACGAGGACGCGATCGTCAACCCGTGGGACGCGGCGGAGCGCGGGTACGTGGACGCGGTGATCCGCCCGTCGGAGACGCGCGTGCAGGTCGTGCGGGCGCTGCGGGCGCTGCGCACCAAGCGCGCGAGCCTGCCGCCCAAGAAGCACGGGAACATCCCGCTGTGAGCACGAGCACGCCGACGACCGTCGCGAGGGAGGACCAGGAATGAGCCACGAGGACGCCACGCACGGACCCGCCCCGATCGGGGCGGTCGACCCGGCGCCGATGCACGCCGCGGTCGACGCGCTCGCCGCTGCGCTGCACGAGTACGTCGGGACGGCGGTCGGGGTGCGCGCGGAGTTCGGGGCGTCGGAGGCGGACGAGGACCCGCGGGTGCTCGCGCTCGAGAGCCGCGTCGGGACGCTCAACGCCCGGCTCTTCGACACGTTGCACGGGGCCCTGGGCATCCACCCGGACCTCACGTCGTCGGTGTGGGACCCGCAGGACGACGAGGGCGCCGAGGACGAGGACGCCTCGCCCGAGGACGTCGAGAACGACACCTTCACGCTCGACTACGTGGTCCTGACCCGTCCCGGCGGCCCGGACCTCGACGACGTCCTCGGCCTCCTCGACCGGTGGGGGCACGAGGCGCGCGAGCGGCTCGTCGAGGCCGGCTACGCGGTCCCCGAGTGGGGGGTCGGGCGCGGCGCGGACGACCACGAGGAGGACGACGAGTGAGCGGGTCCCGCTCCCCGGCGCAGGGCGTGCCGAGCGTGCGCGTCGTACGTGGCACGCCCGACGAGATCGAGGTCGCGGCGCTCGTCGCCGGGCTGGCGGCCGCGGCGGCCGGGGAGGGGCTGCCCGACGACGTCGCCCCGGTCGAGGAGTGGACGAACCACGCCCGCGGGCTGCGCGGCGCGGGCGACGGCGCGACCGCGAAGAGCTTCGGCGGGCGCTCGGGCCGGCACAACGCCGACGCGTGGCGCTGGAGCCTGCGCTCGTGACCGTGCCGTCCCCCCGCGTGCGCCGCCTGCCGGAGCGCGGCGTCGCCGTCGAGCTGGTCGACTCCCCCGACGCGGTCGAGGCCGAGCCGACGACGCTCCCCGCCCTCGCTCCGGCAGCGACCTGGCGGCGCTGGGCCTGGGCGGTCGTGCTCGTGCCGACGGTCGCCCTCGTCGTGTACCAGCGCCTCGCGGGCGGTCAGGGCTGGCCCGTCACGGACGTCGTCGTCCTCGCGACGACGGCGGGCCTGGTCATGACGGCGTTGCTCGCGCTCGTGCGCTACCAGGACGACCGCGCGGTCGCTCGCCTCGCGCGCGACCGCGCGGCGCTGCTCGCCGCACCGGTGCGCGCGACCGGCACGCTGACCCTCGCCCCGACCGCCGAGGACGAGCCGGCACGCCCTGCCCGCGGAGGGCTGCGCGGCACGCTCGTGCTGACCACCGCGGCGGGGACGGCGACCGCTCGTCCCGTGCGCGTCGTCGTGCCCGAGCAGGCGCGGGGCCCGCGGCCGGGCGACCCGGTCGCCGTCTGGCACGCCGCGGACGACGAGGACGCCGGCGGAGCCGTGCTCGTGCGCTACCACCGCGCGTGGGCCGACGACCTCGTCGCGGCGCTGCGCGCCCGCGTCGAGGAGGGCTCCGCACCTCCCCACGCCGGGGACGCCGCTCGGGAGGTCGACCGGGACGGCGACGACGTCCCGGGTCCGAGGAACCCGGCGGACCGGGCGCCGGGCGCCGAGTAGTCTCGTCCGGGTGAGCGACACGACCGCAGAACCCGCCGGCGCGACCGCCGGGACCCCTGACCGCACACCCACGCCGATCGACGCCGTCGCCGAGGCGTACGTCACCCGGATCGCCGAGCTCGACCCGATCTCCGCGACCGCCATGGGCCTGTCCGGCTACGACCATCTCGTGACCGACCTGTCCCCCGCCGGGCACGACGCCCGCGCCGAGGCCGACCGCGCGGTGCTCCGCGAGCTCGACGGCCTCGAGCCGGTCGACGAGGTCGACCGCGTGACCCTCGCCGCGATGCGCGAGCGCGTGGGCCTCCAGCTCGAGCTCCACGAGGCGGGCGAGCCGCTCGCGAGCCTCAACAACATCGCGTCGCCGGTGCAGGAGCTGCGCGACGTCTTCGACATCATGCCGACCGGCACCGTCGAGGCGTGGGAGAACATCGCCTCGCGCCTCAACGCCCTGCCGACCGCGATCGACGGCTACATGGCCTCGCTCACGGAGGCCGCCGCGCGCGGCAACGTCGCCGCGATCCGCCAGGTGAAGATCGGCGTCGCGCAGTCGCGCGAGCTCGCCGACGCCGAGAGCTCCTTCTTCACGTCGTTCGTCGCCGGGCCCGAGGCCGACGCGGTCCTCGACGACTCCTCGGCGTGCTCGCTCGTGCGCAAGGAGCTCGAGCACGGCGCGGCGGCGGCCCGCGAGGCCTACGGGCGCCTCGCCGACTTCCTCGAGACGACGCTCGCCCCGCAGGCCCGTACCGAGGACGCCGTCGGGCGCGAGCGGTACGCGCTCTTCTCGCGCACGTTCCTCGGTGCCGAGGTCGACCTCGACGAGACGTACGCCTGGGGGCTCGAGGAGCTCGCCCGGGTCGTCGCCGAGCAGGAGGAGATCGCCGAGCGCATCGCCGGACCGGGCGCGAGCGTCGAGGACGCGGTCGCCGCGCTCGACGCCGACCCGGCGCGCAAGCTGCTGGGCACCGACGCGCTCAAGGCCTGGATGCAGGAGACGTCCGACGCCGCGATCACCGCGCTGAACGGCGTCCACTTCGACGTCCCGACGCCGGTCCTCGACCTCGAGTGCATGATCGCGCCCACGCAGACGGGCGGGATCTACTACACGCCGCCGAGCGACGACTTCTCCCGACCCGGCCGCATGTGGTGGTCCGTGCCGGCGGACGTCACGGAGTTCAACACGTGGCGCGAGAAGACGACCGTCTTCCACGAGGGCGTCCCGGGCCACCACCTGCAGTGCGGCCAGGCCGTGTA
>CAZFUQ010000079.1:11699-14740 GCA_964521905.1 uncultured Cellulosimicrobium sp. | reverse complement strand
CGACACGGTGCCGCCGCACGCCCAGCTCGACCGCGAGCTCGCGCCGGAACCGCAACGTGTCGAGCCACGCGCCCATCCCGAGCACACGGTGCCGCCCGAGACGCTCCGTCATGACGGCGACGCCGAGCTCCACGGGGTTGGTCACCACGACGACGACCTCGTGGCCCGATCCGTGGCGCGCGATCGCGTCGGCGTACTCGGCGAGGACGGCGCCGTTCGTCGCGGCGAGCGCGCGGCGGTCGGGGTCGGCGCCCGTGCGCGCCGGCGGGGTGAGGCCCGCGGCGACGACGATCACGTCGGCCGTGACGTCGTCGGGGGAGTGCGCGACGTCGAGCAGCGGCGCGTGCTCGTCGTACGCGTCGACGAGGTCCGCGCGCAGCCCGTGCACCGCCCGGCCCGACGCCCCGCCCGCGCGCCCCACGAGCTGCAGCCGCGACGTCGGCGGCAGCACCCGCCGCTCGACGATCTGCGTGCACACCTGACGCCCGACGTCACCCGTCGCCCCCACCACCGCTACGTCCACCCCGGCAGGCTACGACGCCGACCGACGTGTCCGGGCACCCGCCCGGGGCAGAGGCCCGGTGACCACCGTCCGTCGAGCTGGGGGTCACGCGAAGGTGATGTCCGCCGCTGCCGCGACCATCTCGTCGAGGACGGCGGAGACCACGGGGCGGGGCTCGTGGCGGGTCGCGCGGTGGCGGGCGACGAGCCGCCGTGAACCGAGACCCGGCAGGCCGACGACCGTGACACCGTCGGGCACCTCGTCCGACGCCCCGCCCTCGACGGCGAGCGCCGGGAGCATGGCCACTCCGAGGCCGGCCGCGACGAGCGAGAGCGCGACGTCGAAGTCGTAGTAGTTGTGCCGCGTGCGCAGCGTCCCGCCGAGCCCGCGGGCGAGGCGGCGCAGGGCGCGCGCCGCGGCGGTGTCGGGCTCGGGGCCGAGCCAGACGACGTCGCGCACGTCGTCGAGGCGCGACGGCGTCGGCATGCCCGCGGGCACGACGAGGCGCCAGGGCTCGTCGAGCAGCACGATCTCGCGCGTGCCGCGCGGGGCGGGGGAGTCGGCCTCGTAGTCCCGCTCGAGGAGCACGACGTCGAGCTCGCCCGCGCGCAGGAGGCGCAGCGCCTCGGTGGGCTCGCGCTCCTGGACGTCGAGCTCGATGCCCGGCGCCGTCTCGGCCAGCCGCCCGGCGACGGGTGCGACGACGGCGCGGATCGCCGTCTGGAACGACCCGACGGCCACGTGCCCGGCGACCTCGTCCTCGAGCGCGGCGAGCGCCTTGCGTGCCTCGACGAGCTCGGACTCGATGCGTTCAGCGGTGTCCGCGAGCACGCGGCCGGCGGGGGTGAGCGTCACGCCGCGCGGGCCGCGGTCCAGGACGAGGATCCCCTCCTCGGCCTCGAGCCGCTGGATCTGCTGCGAGACCGCGGACGGGGTCACCTGCAGAAGGTCTGCTGCCGCGAGAATGCCCCCGGCGCGGTGCACGGCAAGGAGGAAGGCAAGTCTTCGTGGGTCCGTGGCCATGTAGCGATTCTAAAGGCCCGATGCAGGATCGTTCGATTGTGCTGAAGCGCGGAAGGTGCCACGATCATGCCTGGCGCCGGTCGGTTACCTCCTCCTCCTTACGGGTCGGCGCCCGAGCTTGCACCACCCCGCGCCACCAGCCACGAGCCCGGAGCGCACAGCCGCCGCAGCGTCGCGGTACACCCCCCTCCACCCCTCTTCGTCATCCGGAGCTTCGCTGTGCCTGTCACCCTCGACGCGATCGTCATGTTCCTCGGCTGGGTCGGTGCCGTCGGCGGCGTCGTCGCCTACGCGATGGTCAGCCGTGGCCGCTGGGCGCCCACGTCCGCCCCGTTCCAGCTCACCAACCTCGGCGCCGCCGGCCTCATGGGCATGGTCGCCGCCGCGAACGGCGTGTGGCCGTCCGTCGCCGCCAACGCCGTGTGGGTCCTCATCGGCGTGCAGGCGGTCGCCCTGATCGTCCGTGCGCGCCGTGCCCGACGCCGCACGCTCGCCCGGGCGGCCGTCGTCGCCCCCGGAGAGGTCGTCGCTCTCGAGTCGCCCGACGCCGAGCCGTCACCGCGCGAGGTCGGGCTCGCCGCCTGAGGCACGGCTCGTCCTCGACGAGACCGCACGGTCAGGAGTCCAGGCGGACGTCGACGACGACCGCGCGGTGGTCGGACAGCCCGGTGTCCACCGCGACGCCGGGCCCGACCGCCCGCACCACCGCCCCGCCGGGCGACCCGTCGGCGAGCACGTGGTCGATCTGGCGGACCGGCCTGTCGACGGGGTGCGTGAGCACGTCGGCGAGCGACGTGAACCCGCTGAGCTCCGCGGGCGCCGGGGCGCGCAGGTTGAGGTCGCCCAGCAGGACGAGGGGGCGGGGCAGCGACGCGCACGCGCGGACGAGCGCCGCGAGCTGCTCGGCCGTGAACTCCTCGCGCGGCGTGGTGTGCGTCGCGACCACCGTGAGCGGCCCCTGCGGCGTCCGGACCAGCGCCGCGAGCGCCACGCGCGGCTCGTCCGGCACGAACCGGACGGGCAGGCGCGACCCGGGCGAGCGCCGTCGGACCCGACGGCCCCAGGGCAGCCGGTCGAGCTCGAGCCGCAGCCACCGCTCGACGGGGAACCTGCTCACGAGACCGATGCCGTAGACCGGCACGCCCGGCCACCTGCGCGCGCCGCGACCCGCGCGGCCGGCGCGCCGGTAGGTCCCGGACACGCCCCGGACCGTGGGCGACAGGTGCCAGGCGTCGGCGCGGAGCGCCTCCGCGGCGACCGCGACGAGGTCCGCGCGCTGCGAGCGCGGGGTGTCGCGCTCGACCTCCTGCAGCGCCAGCACGTCGGCGTCCAGGTGCGCGACGGCGCGCGCGAACCGCTCGACGTCGACCGTCCCGTCGAGCGCGGCGCCGTGCAGGGTGTTGAACGTGGCGAGCCGCAGCGCCCCGTCGGGTCGCGGTGGCAGTCCGGGTCCTGTGGGTTCGGTCGGCACCGCACGATCCTCGCGCGCCGCCGGGACGGTCGCGACCAGGACCGG
>CAZFUQ010000079.1:0-11599 GCA_964521905.1 uncultured Cellulosimicrobium sp. | reverse complement strand
CGGTCGGACGGTCGGTCAGAGCGTGCGGCGCCACGCGACGATGCGCTCGACCGCCTCCGCGACGGTCTGCGGCGCGGCCGCGAAGGAGAGCCGGACCCAGTCGCCGCCGCGCACGCCGTCGAAGTCCGTGCCCGGGGTGAGCGCGACGCCCGCCTCGGCGAGGAGACGCTCGCACCACGTCACGGAGTCGAGGCCGTCCCCGGAGACGTCGGCGTAGACGTAGAACGCACCGTCGGCGGGGGCGACGCGCGACCACCCCAGGTCGTCGAGCCGCGACAGCACGAGCTCGCGCGACGCCGCGTACCGCGCGACGTTCTCGGCGGCGGCCGCGTAGCCCTCGGGCGAGAACGCCGCGACGCCGGCGTGCTGCGCGAGCGCGGGCGGGGAGAGCGCGACGTTGCCCGCGAGCGCGTCGACCGGCCCGACGAGCTCGTCCGGGAGCACGAGCCAGCCGAGGCGCCAGCCCGTCATCGCCCAGTACTTGGAGAACGAGTTGACGACGACCGCACCGTCGTCCAGGTGCCGCGCGGCGGTGGGCGGCGTCTGCGTGGGGTCGCCGTACGTGATGCCGTGGTAGATCTCGTCGCTGACCAGGCGCACGTCGTGGTCGGTGCACCAGCCGGCGACCGCGTCGAGCTCCGCCGGCAGGATCATCGTCCCCGTCGGGTTGGCGGGGCTCGCCACGACGAGCCCGTCGAGGCCGCCGTCGTAGTACGCCCCCATGAGCTGCGAGACGGTCGGCTGGTAGCGCGTCTCCGGCCCGCAGTCGAGCTCGACGACCTCGCAGCCCAGCGCGCGCAGGATGTTCTTGTACGCCGGGTACCCGGGCCGGGCGAGCGCGACGCGGTCGCCGACGTCGAACGCCGCGAGGAACGCGAGGAGGAACCCGCCGGAGGACCCCGTCGTCACCGCGACGCGCGCGGGGTCGACCTCGACGCCGTACCAGCGGTCGTAGTGCTCGGCGATGGCCCGGCGCAGGGCCGGGACGCCGAGCGACTCCGTGTACCCGAGGTCGCCGTGCTCGAGCAGCTCGATCGCCCGGCGCCGCACGACGTCCGACGCCCCCGTCGACGGCTCTCCCGCGCACAGGTTGAGGACGGACGCCCCCGCGTCGCGCAGGCGGTTCGTCTCGGCGAGGACCTCCATCACCGCGAACGGCGGCACGTGCGAGCGGCGTGAGACCTTCATCGACCCGGGCATGGGGCCATCATGCCCGGGTCCGCCGGTTCCTCGTCGCGCCGGACCCGGGGTCATCCGTTCGAGGGACCTCGACCTGCCCGACGGCGCGAGGTCGGTCGTCCGGGCGACGCGCCGTCACGGTCCGCCGGGTTCGGATGGGCGCATGACCGAGGACGTGCGGGACGACGACGCCGACCGGACGGACGACCGTGACGCGACCTTCCGCCCCGTCCGGGGGTGGAGCGTGCTGTGGCGCAGCGCGTTCGCGCTGCAGCACGACAGGTACGAGTACGTCGTGGACGTGGACTTCCTCGACTGGGACGAGCGGGTCCGGCTCTACCGCGACCGTCGCCTCGTCGACGAGCAGCGCTCCCGGGCACGTTTCGACCTCGGCGCCGGCGTGACGGTGGAGGCGCGGACGAGCCTCTACGGCATGCGGTACGTCCGTGCGGTCGACGCCGCGGGGAACGTCCGGGACGTCGCGCCGATGCCCGGGACCGCGGAGGCGTGGCGCGACCGCATGGACCGCGAGCGCCCGACGGCGAGCCGCGTCGTCGGCGTCGCGGCGTGGGTCGTGCTCGCGGTCGCCCTGGTGACGCAGGTGCCGCAGCTCCTCGACCTCGTCTCCGGGTTCACCGGGTGGACACCACCCTTCGTGCCCGACCTGCCCGGCCCGGTGAACACGGCGTTGTCCGTGGCCGGCGTGGTCGCCGCCGTGGACCGCGGCCTGCGTCGGCGCTACCACCCGCTCCTCGACGGCTGACCCGCCCGCTCTCGCACCGCGGCACGTCGCCTGCCTAGGGTGGAGGGACCGCGACAGAGGAGGTTCTCGTGTTCCGACGCCGGCCCCGCACCCCGGACGACGACCCGGTCCGTCGCGCGGCGCAGTACCGGGTCGACCGGGAGACCGCGCGCGAGGGGTCGGAGCACGACGACGCAACGCCTCCCGGCCCCTCGGAGCACGCCGGCGGGCCACCGGACGACGAGACCGCCGGGAGCCGTGGCCCTCACCGTGTACGACCTGAGGACCGCGCGTTGTACGTCGACGCGGTGATCGACCAGGCGATCCGGCGCGGCGAGTTCGACGACCTCCCGCTCGCGGGCAAGCCCATCCCCGGCCTCACGGGGACGCACGACCCCGACTGGTGGCTCAGGTCGGTGATCGAGCGCGAGAAGATCACCGGGCTCGGCCCTCCCGCGATGCTGCTCAAGCAGGAGGACCGAGACCTCGACGACCGCCTCGACCGCGAGCTCGACGAGCAGTCGGTCCGCGAGATCCTCGCGGACTTCAACGCGCGCGTCGTCGACGCCCGCCGCCAGCTCCTGGGCGGG
Organism: uncultured Cellulosimicrobium sp.; assembly: GCA_964521905.1. Classification (GTDB taxonomy): domain Bacteria; phylum Actinomycetota; class Actinomycetes; order Actinomycetales; family Cellulomonadaceae; genus Cellulosimicrobium. Next base: position 9,088 of record CAZFUQ010000079.1, on the reverse strand, counting down.
CCGCCCGTGGTCACGCCGACGCGCGACGTCGAGCACGAGGTCGCCCGCTGGCGCGCACGCCGTACGGCCCGCTGAACGACCCGCGCCGCCGGGCGGCCCCGTGCTCGCCCGCCTAGGGTCGGCTCATGGCCGACTGGCAGCCCGACGTCCTCGGCGACGACTACGAGCAGCTCACGCTGGTCCTCGCCCCCGACGACGAGGGCGAGGTCGTCACGACGCTCGTGCGCCGCCGTCAGGCACCGGGCGCGGAGCCCGAGCGCTACCTCGACGTGCTGTACGTGCACGGCTGGTCCGACTACTTCTTCCAGACCGAGCTCGCCGAGTTCTGGGAGGCCCACGGCGCGCGGTTCCACGCTCTCGACCTGCGCAAGTACGGGCGCAGCCTGCGCCCCTGGCAGACGCCGGGGTTCGTCGCCGACCTCGGCACGTACGACGAGGACCTCGAGGCCGCGCTCACCGCCATGGGCCAGCCCGACGGCGCCCGGTCCCCGCGGGACCTCGTCCTCATGGGTCACTCGACGGGCGGCCTCACCCTGAGCCTGTGGCTGGCACGCCACCCGGGGCGGGCCGCTGCGCTCGTGCTCAACAGCCCGTGGCTGGAGTTCCAGACCCGGGAGGTCGGCCGCCTCCTGCTCGAGCCGGTCATCGGCGCACGGGCCCGCATCACACCGACCCGGCCGCTGCCGAACGTCGACCTGGGCTTCTACACGCGGTCGGTGAGCAAGGAGTTCGACGGCGAGTGGACCTACGACATGGCGTGGCGCCCCCAGCACGGGTTCCGCACGACACCCGCATGGCTGGCGGCGATCTTCCGCGGGCAGCAGACGGTCGCGCGCGGCCTGTCGATCGGCGTGCCCGTCCTCGTGCTGCTCTCCGCGCGCAGCACGCTGCTCCCGCGCTGGACTCCCGAGATGATGCACACGGACACCGCGATCGACGTGGACGGGGTCGCGCGGCGTTCGGTCCAGCTCGGCGACCTCCTCACCGTCGCACGCCTCGAGGGGGCGCTGCACGACGTCGTGCTCTCGGCCCGCCCCGTGCGCGCGCTCGCCTACGGGCGGACCGCCCAGTGGGTCGAGGGGTACCTGCCCCGGCCCGTGCCCGTCGCCCCGGACGTGCCCGACGACGTCCCGGCTCCCTCTCCCGACACGTCACCGCGCGCCGCGAGCCGCCTGGGAAGGGCGCTCGCCCGACCGGGTGCCGGTCTGCGCCGCGCAGGGCGGTCGGTCGCCCGCTCGGTCGGTGCTGCCGTCGGGACGCTGCGCGGCACCTGCGCCCGGCGTCGGTGAACCTCGTCCGTCCGCTCCCGGGCCGGCGGGTCGGAGCAGGTCGCTTCCGCCGGCACGCGGAGCCGCGGGTGCGAGGGGATCGCGTCCGCGGCAGGTCTCAGCCGTCGAGCTCGGCGCGCACGAGGTCGACGATCCCGTCGGCCGCGGCCTCCACCTCGGCGAGGCAGTCCTCGAAGTCCTGCCGTCCGCCGTACCAGGGGTCGGCGATGTCGAGCACGCTCTCGGCGCCGCCCGGCTCGACGCGCGGCGCCGACGGGTCGAACGAGCGGTACATCCGCACCGGCGCCGACGGGTCGAGCCGCCGCAGGGCGCGCGCGTGCTGGGACGTCATCGCGAGGACGAGGTCGCGCGCCGCGAGGTCGCGGCGACGGACCTGGCGCGCCCGGTGGGTCCCGTCGACGTGGTACCCGTGCTCGGTGAGGACCGCGCGGGCACGCCGGTCGATCGGGTTCCCGTGCTCCTCGTCGCTCACGCCGGTCGAGTCGACGACCACGCGGTCCGCGAGGCCGGCGGCCTCGAGGCGGTCGCGGAGCACGATCTCGGCCATGGGCGAGCGGCAGATGTTGCCCGTGCAGACGGTCATGACGCGGTAGGGCTCGCGGGCCTCGGCACTGGTCATGGCGACCATTCTGCGCGAGCCACGCCGCCCGGAGCTCGCGCGACGATCACCGGGCGGCGCCCGGCCGCGCCGTCTACCGTGGGGTCATGACGATCAGGGCGGGGTCGGGGCGGATCGCCGTCACGGGAGCGAGCGGGCTGCTGGGCTCGAAGCTCGCGTTCCGTCTCGCGGCGGAGGGAGCGCCGCAGCGCCTCGTGGTGCGCGACGCGGCCCGGGCACCGCGCATGGGCGACGACCCGCTGCCCGAGGCGGAGATCGCCGTCGTCTCCGGGTACACGGACACGCGCGCGATGGTCGAGGCGTTCACCGGGACCGACACGGTGTTCCTCGTGTCGGCGCGCGAGGACCCCGACCGCGCGGCGCAGCACCGCGGCGCGGTCGACGCGGCGATCGCCGCGGGGGTCGGGCGCATCGTCTACGTCTCGTTCGTCGGCGCCGCCCCGGACGCCGTCTTCACGTTCGCGCGCGACCACTGGCGCACCGAGGAGTACATCCGCGCGACGGGCGTGCGCCACACCTTCCTGCGGGACAACCTGTACCACCGCGGCCTCGCGCTCATGGTCGGGGACGACGGCGTGCTGCGCGGGCCGGGCGGTGACGGGCGCGTCGCGTCCGTGTCGCACGACGACATCGCGGACGTCGCGACGCACGTCCTCCTCGACGACGACGTCCGCCGCCACGACGCCGCGACGTACGACCTCACCGGCCCCGAGGCCCTCACGCTCGACGAGGTCGCCCGGTCGCTGACGTCCGTCACGGGACGGGAGATCACGTACCACCCCGAGACCCTCGACGAGGCGTACGCGTCCCGCGAGCGCTACGGCGCACCGCGCTTCGAGGTCGACGGCTGGGTCTCGTCCTACGCGGCGATCGCGGCGGGCGACCTCGCGGCGGTGAGCGACGCCGTCGAGCGCCTCGTCGAGCGACCGGCGCAGTCGTTCGCCGCGTGGCTCGACGACTACCCCGAGGAGTGGGCGCACCTGCTCCCGTCGTGAGCTCCTCCACGCCGTGCGCGAAAACCCCTGGCGCGGTCCGCGACCGCCGACGTACCGTCGTCGTACACGCGAAAGGAGGTGGTCCTGGAAGTGAAGATTCTTCGGACTCGTGAGGTGGTTGCGCGCTAGTCGTGCGCAACCGATCCAGCAACGGACCGGATGCGATGAGCCCGTTCATCGGGCGGCTCCCCCCGGAGCGGGGGGTGCCGGCGACGAGCGAGTACCACGCAACCACCGGAGCCCGCGGGTGTCGTGCCCTCGTCCAGCACGACAGGAGGACAACCTCCGGCCCGCGGGCTTCTTGCTGCCCACCCGCCGGGTCAGCCCACGGCGGAGACGAGCACCTCGAACGTCGGGTCCGCCTCGACGGGCGACGGCGCGGGCTCCTCGCCCGCAGGGCCGCTCGTCATCTCCCACCTCTCGCCCGGGTCGACCCGCACCGCGGCGGTCCTGGCCCCGGACGCGTCGACCACCTTGATGCTGCCGCCGAACGGCCGGCCGGGCAGCTGCGTGAACGCGGCCCGGACGAAGCGCGCCGCCGCCTCCGGCAGCGGGTCACCGAGCCGGAGCGGGCGCACGTGCCAGATCCCGAACGGACGCGGCTCGAGCACCACCGCCCCACCCTGGGCGCCGACGAGGAGCGCCGCGTTCGTGCGCTGGTCGGCGATCGCGGCCGCCTCGACCCACTCCGTCGCGCTCGTGAGGATCTGCGTGAGGGGCCGGACGTTGCCCACGGGGGCGAGGACGTCGCCCTCGACCTGCGCGAGGCGGCGCACGACGAGCGAGCTCAGCCCCGCGGCGAGGAGCGGCGAGTCCGCCGGGACCTCCGGGAGGCGCAGGTTCTCGCGCGTACGGGTCGCGGCCGGTCCCTCGTTGAGGGACAGGAGCACGAGCAGCTCCGGCCCCGTGAGCTCGATGAGCCCGTCCTCCTGGCGGCCGTCCGCCTCGGTCTGCGTGGTCATCGGTCGCACCTCTCCTCGTGCGGCGCTCGGCCGCCGTCCAGCTCGTCCACCGTGATCACCACGGCCAGACCTTCTTCAACGTCTCCGTCGCCCCGTCCACGAAGTCGGCGCCCGCGTCCCACGCGTCTCCGGCCAGGTTCGCCGCACCGTCGACGAGGTCGCCCCCACGATCCCACAGCCAGCCCGCGCCGTCGGCGATGCGCTTCGTCACGGGCACGTCGCCGGACAGCAGGGTCGCGATGCCCCACACCGCGCCGGCACCCGCGATCGCCCACCCGACCGGGTTGCTCGCGAGGAAGATCGCCGCGCCGATGCCTGCGGCGCCGAGCCCGGCGGTGATGACACCGTCCGTGCCCTTGAAGCCGTCGCCCTCGGCGAAGCCCTCCCACGCCTGCATCGTGCCGCTGTACACCGAGTACCCGTCGAAGACGAACCCTGCGGCCCCGAGCACCTTGCCCGCGGTCCCGAGGTTGTCGGCGAGGCCCAGCGCGTTGAGGGGGTCGTTGAGCTTGTTGAGGTCCGTCCAGGCGTCGACGATCCCCGACGCCGCCCAGTTGACGACGCCGCCGTACGTCATCTGCCACGTGAGGTCCGCGTCCGGCACGAGCCAGTCGGGCGGGCTGCCGTCGCCCGACCGGGTCGCCGGGTCCCCGGGCCCACCCGGCCCGCCGGGTCCGCCCGGCCCGCCGGGTGCGCCGGGTCCGACCGGTCCGCCGAGGTCGTTGCTCGCGGTGTCCTGCTGGTCGGCGTTGCCGCGCAGGAGGTCGGCCGCGTCGGTGAGGAGCGCGGACGTGCCCGTGAGGCTCGGCCGGAGGGTGGAGGTCCACACGCTGCGGAAGTCGTCCGCGTCGGACCCCTGCCACCGGGCGTCGGCGACCGCCGTCTCGATCGCCGACGCGGCGGTCTCCAACGACCGCGCCCCGTCGCTCACCCGGCCGGCGAGCGACCGCAGGGCCTCGACGTCCGCCCCGTACATCCCGCTGCTCATCTGTCCGTCCCGCCCCTCCACGCCAGCGCCGTCGCCGCGCGTGCTGACGCGGGCCGGGTGGTCGTCCGTGTGCCTACCGGGCGCATCGGCGCCTCGGGCAGGCTAGCGGGCGACACGTGAGGCCGTCGATGGGGTCCGCTCCCCATCCGGGTCAGGGCCCGCGGACGCCGCGGCGGCGGTCGTCGGCGACGAGCTCGCGGTACCGGCGCCACTGGCGCACGGCGACCCGGACCAGGAAGACGCACGCCAGCACTCCCGCGACGACCCACACCCAGGGGAAGGGGTCGCCCACGTGCGGCACGCGGGGGTTGTCCGTCCAGCCGTAGACCTGCGCGCGGTACCACGAGAGCACGAGGACGCCCACGAGCGCGACGGGGACCGCCGAGGCTCCCGTGAGGAACCACGCGTATCCCCGCGCCTGCTTCGTGTCCCCGACGAACCGCGTCCGCGGCACCCCGCTCATCCGTGCGCCTCCGTCCCACCGAGCATCCCGGCACCCTACCGGCCCGGCGGCCTCGTGGGTGCCGCGAGGTGGGGTTCGACGAGCTCGACGTAGCGGCGGGCGAGGGTCGCGACGGCGTCGGCACCGGGCGCTGCCCAGACGTCGGCGTGGAAGATCTCGACCTCCACGTCGCCCGCGTAGCCCGCCGCGGCGACCGAACGGGTGAACGCCGTGAGGTCGACGTGACCGTCGCCCATCATGCCGCGGCCCAGGAGCGTGTCCGCGGGCAGCGGCGTGATCCAGTCGCACACCTGGTAGCTGACGATCCGGCCAGCGGCACCGGCCCGCGCGACCTGCTCGTGCACCTTCGGCTCCCACCACAGGTGGTAGGTGTCGACGACGACGCCCACCTCCGCGGGCGCGAACGGCTCGGCCAGGTCGAGGGCCTGCTCGAGCGTCGAGACGACGCCGCGGTCCGCCGCGAAGATCGGGTTCATGGGCTCGATCCCGAGCGTGACGCCCGCGTCGCGCGCGGCCGGGGCGAGCGCGGCGATCGCGTCCGCCGCTCGTTCCCGCGCCCCGACGAGGTCGCGGTCGCCGGCGGGCAGGCCGCCGGGGACGAGGACGAGCGTCGGTGCTCCGAGCGCCGCCGTCTCGGCGATCGCGGCGAGGTTGCTCGCGTGCGCGGCGGCCCGCGCGTCCGGGTCGCTCGCGGTGAAGAACCCGCCGCGGCACACCGAGGACACGCGCAGCCCGGCGTCGCGCACCCACCGCGCGGCGGTGTCGAGCCCGACGTCGGCGACCGGCTCGCGCCACACGCCGATCGCCGGGATCCCCGCGGCGACGCAGCCGTCGATGGCCTCGCGCAGCGACCAGCGCGCGGTCGTGCGCTGGTTGAGCGAGAGCCGCGCGAGCCGCGGGTCACCCGGCAGCGGCGTCGGCACGCGCGCAGGCCGCCCGCTCGGCACGTCCACCACTCCTGACGAGGGGAACTCGGAGATCTCGGTGCTCATGCGACCACCACCCCGGTGTCGGCGCCGCGCTCGAGACCCGCGGCCGCGAGCAGGAGCCCGAGGCGGTGCGCGGCGAGCTCGGGGTCCGGCAGCAGCCGGGCCTCGTTGGCGAGCTCGAACGCGCGCGCCAGGTGCACGACGCTCCGGGCCGACTGCAGCCCGCCGACCATCGTGAACCCGGGTTGGTGGCCCGACAGCCACGCGAGGAACGCGATCCCGGTCTTGTAGTAGTACGTCGGCGCCTCGAACACGTGGCGCGAGAGCGCCAGCGTCGGCGCCATCTCGGCGTCGTACCGGGCGAGGTCGCCGTCGTCGAGCGCGGCGAGCGCCGCCGACGCCGCAGGGGCGACCGCCGCGAACGCGCCGAGCAGCGCGTCCGAGTGCCGCTCCCCGTCTCCGCGGATCAGCTCGGGGTAGTGGAAGTCGTCACCGGTGTACAACCGGACACCCTCGGGAAGTACGGCGCGCAGCCCGACCTCGTGCGCCGCCGAGAGCAGCGACACCTTGACCCCGTCGACGCGGTCGGCGTGCGCCCGCACGAGGTCGACGAACGTCGCGGTCGCGGCGTCGACGTCGGCCGACCCCCAGTACCCCGCGAGGTGCGGGTCGAACGCCTCGCCGAGCCAGTGCAGGATCACCGGCTCGCGCACCTGGGACAGGATCGCGTCGTACACGCGCAGGTAGTCGTCGGCCGACGTCGCGACGCGCGCGAGGTGGCGCGAGGCCATGAGGACGACCTGCGACCCCGTGCCCTCGACGAACTCCACCTGCTCGGCGTAGGCCGCGACCACGTCGTCGACCGTCCGCAGCTCGTCCGGCGACCGGTGGTCCGTCCCCGCCCCCGACGCGATCCGCGCCCCGAGCTCGTGGGCCTGAGCCGCGCTGCGCGACACGAGCTCCTGGACCGCCGGCCAGTCGAGACCCATGTTCCGCTGCGCGGTGTCCATCGCCTCGGCCACGCCCAGGCCGTAGCGGAACAGGTGCCGCCGGAACGCGAGCGTCGAGTCCCAGTCGACGACGGCCGGCGCGCCCGGCACGTTCTCGCCCCGCGGGTCCGCGACGACGAGCGCCGCCGCGAACGCGACGCGGGACGCGTACGGACCCGGGTGGTCCGCCCACTCCCGCGGCGCGCGCAGCCCGACGAGGCGCGTGCCGCCGTCAGGCACGGGGATGCGGACCGCGCCGCCCCCGGCCGCGCTCACGCTCCTGCCTCCGCGTCGGGACCGACGGCTGCTGCGTCACCCGAGCCGGAGACCGGGCCCGACCCGCCCAGCTCCACCCGACGCCCCTCGCGCGACGACGCGTACCCCGCGTCCACGAGGCGCAGGCCGCGCACCCCCGCGTCGAAGTCGTACGGGTGCGGACGCCCGGCGTGCACGTCCCGCAGGAACTCCTCCCACTGCGCGCGGAACCCGTTGACGAACTCCTGGTTGTCGGGGATCTGCTCCCACTGCGCGCGGAAGTCCTGGTCGGTCGGCAGGTCCGGATTCCACACGGGCTTGGGCGTGCGGGCTCGCGACTGGATGCGGCACCCGAACAGGCCCGCGACCGCGGACCCGTGCGTCCCGTCGACCTGGAACTCGACGAGCTCGCCCCGGTCCACGCGCACGGCCCACGACGAGTTCACCTGCGCGAGGATCGGGCCGTCCTTCATATCGACCGAGAATTCGCCGGTCTGGCCGATCCCCGCCGTCGCGGCGTAGGGCTCGCCGTGCTCGTCCCACCGCTCGGGGATGTGCGTCACGGCCTTCGCCATGACCGCCTCGACCGGTCCGAACAGGTTCTCCAGCACGTAGTTCCAGTGGCAGAACATGTCGAGGACCATCCCGCCGCCGTCCTCGGCGCGGTAGTTCCAGCTCGGGCGCTGCGCGGGCTGCCAGTCGCCCTCGAACACCCAGTACCCGAACTCGCCGCGGACGGACAGGATGCGGCCGAAGAACCCGCCGTCGATCAGGCGCTTGAGCTTGAGCAGGCCGGGCAGGTACAGCTTGTCGTGCACGACGCCGTGGATCACCCCGGCCGCGCGCGCCGCCTCGGCGAGCTCCTCGCCCTCGGCGACCGACTCCGCGATCGGCTTCTCCGTGTACACGTGCTTGCCGGCCGCGAGCGCCTTGAGGATCGCCTTGGTGCGCTCCGACGTGACCTGCGCGTCGAAGTAGATCGTGGCGGTGTCGTCCGCGAGCGCCGCGTCGAGGTCGGTCGTGAACTCGGCGACGTCGTGGCGGGCCGCGAGCTCCGCGAGCTTGGCGCGGTTGCGGCCCACCAGCACGGGCTCCACCTGGAGGCGCGTGCCGTCGTCGAGCTCGACGCCGCCGTCGTCCCGGATCGCGAGGACGGAGCGGACGAGATGCTGGCGGTAGCCCATGCGCCCCGTCACGCCGTTCATGACGACACGCACGGTGTTCTGGCTGGTCATGCGGGATCATCCGTCCTTCGAGAGCGAGCGCTCGGCGGGCCGGCCGCCGAGGTAGAGCTCGGAGAGCTGGGGGTCGGCGAGGAGCTCGGGCGCGGGGCCGGTGATGTGGACGCGGCCGAGATCGAGCACGCACCCGATGTCGGCCGTCTCCAGCGCGCGGCGCGCGTTCTGCTCGACGAGGAGCACCGCGACGCCCGCGTCGCGCATGCGCACGACCTGCTCGAACACGGTCGACGTCGTCTTGGGGTCGAGGCCCATCGACGGCTCGTCGAGCAGCACGACCTGCGGGCTCACCATGAGCGACCGCGCGAACTCGACCTGCTTCTGCAGCTCGCCGGGCTCCTCTCCGGCGGGCAGCAGAAGC
>CAZFUQ010000078.1:13388-14827 GCA_964521905.1 uncultured Cellulosimicrobium sp. | reverse complement strand
CTCGATGTGCTCGAAGACCATCTTGATCGCCTGCAGGCACAGCCCGTCGGTGAAGTCGTTCGCGTAGACGGAGACGAACGCCTCGGTCGCGTGCGTGAGGGCGTCGAAGCCGGAGTCGGCCGCGAGCTTGGCCGGCATGGTGTCGGTGAGCACCGGGTCGACGATCGCGACCGTCGGGGTGAGCGCGTAGTCGGCGAGCGGGTACTTGAAGCCCGTCTCGGGATCGGTGATGACCGCGAACGGCGTCACCTCGGCGCCGGTGCCCGACGACGTCGGGATGCACACCAGCTTGGCCTTGCCGCCGAGCTCGGGGAACTTGTACGCGCGCTTGCGCACGTCGAAGAACTTCTCGCGCATGTCGGAGAACTCGATCTCCGGGTGCTCGTAGCGCAGCCACATGACCTTGGCGGCGTCCATGGGCGAGCCGCCGCCGATCGCGATGATCGTGTCCGGCTCGAAGTCGCGCATGGACTCGGCCCCGCGGTTCACGGTGCCGACGCTCGGCTCGGGCTCGACCGAGTCGATGATCTGGATCGCGACCTTCTCCTCGCGGCGCGCGAGGACGTCGAGCAGGCGGTCCACGACGCCGATGCGGCTCATGACCTTGTCGGTGACGATCGTGACGCGGTGCACGTCGCGCATCTGCGCGAGGTACTGGATCGAGTTCGGCTCGAAGTACGTCTTGGCGGGAACCTTGAACCACTGCATGTTGTTGTTGCGCCGCCCGATCCGCTTGATGTTGATGAGGTTGACCGCCGAGACGTTGTTCGACACCGAGTTCGCGCCGTAGCTGCCGCAGCCGAGCGTGAGCGACGGGAGCAGGGCGTTGTAGATGTCGCCGATGCCGCCGAGCGAGGTCGGGCTGTTCCACAGCACGCGCACGGCCTTGACGCGCGACCCGTACCGCTCGACGAGCGCCTCGTCGGCCGTGTGGATCGCGGCCGAGTGGCCGAGTCCGTCGAGCTCGACCATGCGCTCGGCGAGCGTGACGCCGTGCTCGGTGTCGCGCGCACGCAGCACCGCGAGGACCGGCGTGAGCTTCTCGCGGCTCAGCGGCTCGTGCGGGCCGACGTCGTCGATCTCCGCGAGGATGATCGACGTGTCGTCGGGGACCGTGAACCCGGCCATCTCCGCGATGCGCACGGGCGACTGGCCGACGACCGTCGGGTTCAGCTTCGCGCCCGCGCAGTTGGCCCCGTTCGCCTCGACCCCGAAGATCAGCTGCTCCAGCAGCGCCTTCTCGGCCGGTGTCGCGCGGTAGGCGTGCAGGCGGGCGAACTCGCGCATCGCGTCGTCGTAGACGACGTCGTCGAGGATGACCGCCTGCTCCGACGCGCAGACCATGCCGTTGTCGAACGCCTTCGACATCACGACGTCGTTGATCGCGCGGCCGAAATAGGCGCGGCCCATGTCGTTGACCAGCGCGAAGATCGAGCGGC
>CAZFUQ010000078.1:11980-13378 GCA_964521905.1 uncultured Cellulosimicrobium sp. | reverse complement strand
GCCGAGGTCCGCGCTCTTCTCGACGTACGCCGGGACGTTGCCCGCCCCCACGCCGAGCGCCGGCTTCCCGGCCGAGTACGCGGCACGGACCATGCCGTTGCCACCCGTGGCGAGGATGAGCGCGACGCCGGGGTGGTGCATGAGCGTGTTCGTCGCCTCGATCGACGGGTGCTCGACCCACTGGATGCAGTCGGTCGGCGCGCCGGCCGCCACCGCGGCGTCGCGCACGATGCGGGCGGCCTCGACCGACGAGCGCTGCGCGCTCGGGTGGAAGGCGAACACCACGGGGTTGCGCGTCTTGAGCGCGATGAGCGACTTGAAGATCGTGGTCGACGTCGGGTTGGTCACCGGGGTGACGGCGCACACCACCCCGACGGGCTCGGCGATCTCGACGACGCCCGTGAGGTCGTCGCGCCCGACGACGCCCACGGTCTTGAGGTTCGCCATCGAGTTCGGCACGTGCTCGCACGCGAAGATGTTCTTCGTCGCCTTGTCCTCGAAGACGCCGCGACCGGTCTCCGCGACGGCCATCTGCGCGAGGTGGCCGTGCTGGTGCAGACCGGCGACGGACGCCTTGAGGACGATCCTGTCCACGTCCTCCTGGGTCAGGCTCATGTACTGGTCGAGGGCCTTGCGGGCCCGCTCGACGAGGACGTCGATCTCCTGGGCCGTGCGGGCGTCCTCGGTGCGGGTCTCGGTCGTCGTGGCGGCGCGCTTCGCGCTCATGCGTCCCCTCCGGTGCCCGGCGGGCCGGGCGTCGGGCCGCGAGGTGCTGCCAGGGCCGGGATGCCCCGGCTCCTTCGGCGGTCTCTCTACTTGTGAATGTTTTCACAAGCCATCGGGTCCCACAAGCCCCGACACCGGATGCAGGCCCAAGGTCCCTGCGCCCTCATGACCTCCGCACCACCGCTGCCGTCGCCGTAGGGTGGGTGACCATGACCGCCGAGCAGACGACGACACCTCCGCTCTCGCCCGGGAGCCCCTCCCCCGACGGCGCACCCCACGACCCGTACCTCTGGCTCGAGGACGTCGAGGGCGACGAGGCGCTGGCGTGGGTCCGGGCGCGCAACGCCGAGGTCACCGACACGCTCGAGGCCACGGAGGAGTTCGCCGCGACGGAGTCCGCGATCCGCGAGGTCCTCGACTCCGACGCCAAGATCCCCGAGGTCTCCAAGATCGGGGACCGCTACTACAACTTCTGGCGCGACGCCCGGCACGAGCGGGGCATCTGGCGCCGCACGACGCTCGAGTCCTACCGCACCGAGGACCCGGAGTGGGAGACGGTGCTCGACCTCGACGCGCTCGCCGCCACCGAGGAGGAGAGCTGGGTCTGGCACGGCGCGAGCGTCCTGCGCCCGACGCCGGCGCAGGTCGCCGCGGGCGAGCCGTGGCGCCACG
>CAZFUQ010000078.1:0-11970 GCA_964521905.1 uncultured Cellulosimicrobium sp. | reverse complement strand
GGCGCCACGCGCTCGTCGAGCTCTCGCCCGGCGGGTCGGACGCCGACGTGACGCGCGAGTTCGACCTCGTCGAGAAGCGGTTCGTCGCCCCCGCGGACGGCGGCTTCCACCGCGCCGAGGCGAAGGGCTCGCTGGGCTGGGTCGACGCCGACACCGTGTACGTCTTCACCGACTTCGGAGAGGGCTCGCTCACGCCGTCCGGCTACCCGCGCGTCGTCAAGCGCTGGCACCGTGGCACCCCGCTCGCCGATGCCGCCACGGTCTACGAGGGCACCGACGAGGACATGTACATCTCGGCCTGGCGCTCCCACACGCCCGGGTTCGAGCGCGACTTCGTGCACCGCTCCAAGGCGTTCTACTCCGACGAGCTCTACCTCGCCGAGCACACCGGCACGCCCGAGCAGCGCCTGACGAAGATCGACGTGCCCGACTCCGCCGAGGTCGGCGTGCGGCGTGAGTGGATGCTCGTCGAGCTGCGCGACGACTGGACCGTCGGCGGGGCGACCTACCGCGCGGGCTCGCTGCTCGTCGCGCGGTTCGACGACTTCCTCGCGGGTGATCGCGGCTTCACCGTGCTCTTCGAACCCACCGCGACGACGTCGCTCGCCGGCGCGACGTGGACGCGCCACCACCTCGTCGTCAACGTGCTCGAGGACGTCAAGAACCGGCTGCACGTCCTGACGCCCCCGGAGGCCTCGGCCGGCGCGGGCGCGGGGACCGCCGTCGGGCAGGAGAGCGCGGACGCACCCTGGGTGCGGTCCGAGCTGCCGGGCCTGCCGGAGCTCGGGACCGTCGCCGTGGGCGCGGTCGACCCCGTCGACACCGACGACCTGTGGCTCGTCACGACCGGCTACCTCACCCCGACGACGCTCTCGCTCCTGTCGCTGGGCGAGCGCCCCGGCGACGCGGGCGCCCCCGAGGTCGTCAAGTCCAACCCCGCGTTCTTCGACGCGAGCGGCATGACCGTCGCCCAGCACTTCACCACGTCCGACGACGGCACGCGCGTGCCGTACTTCGTCGTCGGGCGGGCGGAGCTCGTCGAGGGCACGGGCGCGGCACCCACCCTGCTCTACGGGTACGGCGGCTTCGAGATCTCGCTGACCCCCGCCTACTCGGGCGCGCTCGGGCGGGCCTGGCTCTCGCGCGGCGGCGTGTACGTCGTCGCGAACATCCGGGGCGGCGGCGAGTACGGTCCCGCATGGCACCAGGCCGCGCTCAGGGCGGACCGGCACCGCGCGTACGAGGACTTCGCCGCCGTCGCGCGCGACCTCGTCGCCCGCGGCATCACGACGCACGAGCACCTCGGCATGGAGGGCCGCTCGAACGGCGGCCTGCTCGCCGGCAACATGCTCACGCAGTACCCCGAGCTCTTCGGCGCGGTGATCGTCGGCGTCCCCCTGCTCGACATGCGCCGGTACACCAAGCTCCTCGCCGGGGCGTCGTGGGCCGCGGAGTACGGCGACCCCGACGACCCGGAGCAGTGGGAGTTCATCCGCACCTTCTCGCCGTACCACCTGTTCGACGCCGAGCGCGAGTACCCGCCCGTGCTCTTCACGACGTCGACCAAGGACGACCGCGTCCACCCCGGCCACGCGCGCAAGCTCGCCGCGAAGATGCTCGGAGAGGGCAAGGACGTCACGTACTACGAGAACATCGAGGGCGGCCACGGGGGCGCGGCGAACAACGCCCAGGCCGCCCACATGGCTGCCGTGCACTATCGCTTCCTCGCGGAGCGCCTCGGCTGAGGCTCGCGCCCCGGCCGAGGACCGCTCACGAGGGGTGCGGGAGCCCGGACCGCGGACCGAGGCCGCGCCCGCGCGCCGCACCACCGAGCCGCACGAGGCACGAGCGGACGGCCTCGACGGGCCGGCTGGACGGGACGAACATCTGCTGCTTGAGCCGGGCGACGCGCTGGTGGCGCTCGACGGACGGGCGCAGCCCGGCCTCCCAGGCCGCCAGCGCGGCCGGGAGGTCCTCGGGCTCGTCCCGCAGCGCCCGGCCCAGTGCCGCGCCGCCGCGCAGGGCGGTGGTGGCACCCATGCCCGAGTACAGGTTCAGGCACCACGCGGCGTCCCCGACGAGCACGACCCTGCCGCTGCTCCACCGGGGCATCCTGACCTGGTGCACGGAGTCGAACAGGTGCTCGGGCGCCTGGGCCAGCCCGTCCAGGACGTGGCTCACGACGGGGTCGTCCATCCCGGCGAAGACCGCGCGCAGCCGCTCGACCCGGTCTCCGGCGAACTGCCCCGCGACGTCCGCGGTGCGGTAGGTCAGCAGCGCGGTGGGGGCTCGGTCGGCGAACCCGAACACCCAGGCCGCACGGCCGGCACGCGCGCTGACGATGCTGTCCTGCGCACCGTAGGAGGGCACCTGCCCGGGCAGCTGGAACGCGCAGACCATGGCGTCCCACGTGGTCATCCAGTGCTCGTGCGGGCCGAACACCAGGCGCCGCACGCCGGAGCGCAGGCCGTCGGCCCCGACGACGAGGTCGAACCTCTCGCGGTACTCCCGGCCGGCGCCGGCGTCCTCCAACCGCACCTGGACCCCGTGCGGGCCGTCGACGATCTCGAGCGGCCTCGTGGCCAGCCGCACCTCCACCCGCCGGTCGCTCGTGCCGTCCGTGACGCCATGCCAGAGCGCGGCCTCGATGTCTCCGCGGACGACCGCCGCGGGCCGGCCGGGCTGGTCGAGGAAGCCCATCCCGGGCGCCCGGTTCCCGCGCCGGTCCAGCTCCCACGCCTCGGCACCGTCCGCGGGGTTGCGCACGTGCAGGTCGGCGGCGACGCCCAGGTCGACGGCCGCCTGCCGACCGTCGGGCATCAGACCGACGAAGTAGCCTCCCCTGCGACGTTCGGGCGACCGCTCGACGATCACCGGGTCCCATCCGGCGTCCCGCAGGCCGATCGCCGCCGAGAGGCCCGCGATCCCGAGCCCGACGACGAGTGCGCGCCTGCGCGTGCGCTGCTGCCCGGGGGCGCTCTCCTGAGAATGCATGGTGCTCATCCGAGTCCTCGTTCCGTGCTCGTGGGGCGGGCGGCGATCAGTCCGGGACGACGACGGCACGCGTGCGCCCCCGGTGCGCCCAGGCCTCGCCGACCCGGCTGAGCGGGTACGGGGTGTACGGCGCGGAGAACGTCCCGTCCGCGAGCAGGGCCAGGACCGCGGGCGCCTCGGCGAGCAGCTCCGCCCTGGACACCGAGCCGATGCCGCTCCCGGTGACCCGGAGACGGCGGCTGCGCAGCAGCGCGGCCGGCAGGGAGGCCTGCGGCCCCGCGAGCGAGCCGATCTGCACGTAGGCGGTCTCGGCGTCGTCGTCGCCCACGCCGCCCCGGCCCAGCGCGGCGAAGGCGGCCTCGGCCACCGGGCCCCACAGGAAGTCGAGCACGAGCGTCGGGGGCGCGTCGTCGGTCGCCGCGGCCAGGGCACCCGCGAGGGCGTCCGGCCCGTCGTGGGCGAGCGAGACGGGCACGGCACCCAGTGCGCGCAGCCGCTCCAGCGACTCGGGGTCACGGCCGGCGGCGACGACCCGCTCGGCGCCGAGCGCGAGCGCGCCCTGCACCGCCAGGGTGCCCGACATGCCCGTCGCCCCGAGCACCAGCACGGAGCCCAGGGAACCCGCTTCCTTGCGGTGGGCGGCCAGGACCGTCCACCCGGACATGCCCGGATTCATGCCGGCCGCGACCGCGAGAGGGTCGGCGCCGGCGGGAAGGTCCAGCTCGAACGGGGTGACCATCCGCTCGGCCATCGTGCCCCACGGCGCCCGCGGGAAGCCGGTGTAGACCAGGCGCCCGTCCCCGGCTCGCGCCACGGCGTCTACCCCGGGCACCGACGGGTAGGCCTGGGCGCTGCTGTAGTGGTGCCCGGACGCCCGAGCGCGGACCACGTGGTGCAGACCTGCCCCGACCAGGTGCAGCGGCTCCTGCCCGGGCCGGGCCTCCGGCTCGGGGAACTCGGCGCAGACCGGGTCCTGCCCCGGAGCGTTGACGACGGCAGCACGCATGGCATCTCCTTAACTAAGTTCAACTGGTGTGCACCACACTGCCTGAACGTTGTTAAGGTGTCAACCATGGCAAAGGGCGTCACCAGAGAACGGATCGTGGCCACGGCGCTCGAGCTGCTCGACGAGAAGGGCAGGGAGGGCCTCACCGTCCGCGCGCTCGCCGCCCGGCTCGACGTCCGCCCGCCCGCCCTGTACTGGCACGTGCGCAACAAGCAGGAGCTGCTCGACGAGATGGCCACCACCGTGCTGCGTCGCGTCAGCACCGCGGTGTCCCAGGCTCCGGTCGCCGACCGCTGGACCGACGATCTGAGGACCTACGCCCGGATCCTGCGCGCGGAGTTCCTGCAGCACCGTGACGGCGCGCGCATCTTCAGCGGCACACGCCTCACGGACCCCGAGGTGGTCCGGATGAAGGAGCCGTGGTTCGCGCGCTGGACGGCGCAGGGCCTGACCCTCGTCGAGGCCGACGACGCCGTCGACCTCGTGGTGGCGTTCGTCGTCGGGTTCGTCATCGAGGAGCAGGAGCGGAGCCAGTCCGCCGAGGCCGACCCCACCCGCTACGGGACGGCCGAACGCGACACGTGGCTCGGCTCGGACGCGCCGTTGGTCAAGGAGGCCGGCCACCTGCGCGACGACGGCGACCAGCGGTTCGACCGGCACCTGAGCATCGTCCTGGACGGGCTCGCCGCCCGGCCGGGCGACTGAAGCGGCCCGGCCGTCAGCACCGGGACACCCACCGCGCCCTCGGTCCGGCCCGCGCACGAGCGACCCCGTCGAGCACCTCGGCCGACTCGGCTCAGGGGCTGTCGTCCGCGACGACGGGGACCAGCACCACCTCGTCGTCGCGGACCAGGATCTTCTGGTCCGGGCACACCGGCCCGTCAAGGACGTCCTCGGCACCGGACGCCCGCACGACGGTCACGTCCCCCGGCGTGCAGCCGTAGTCGAGGAGCACGACACCGCCGTCGGACGTCACCTCGGCCTCCTCGTCCCCGGTCAGGACGGTCACGTCTTCGCTGCTGACGTTGGCGACCTCAAGGTCGCCTGCGTCGCTGCACGCCGACATCGTCGCGGCGAGCCCCACCGCGACCAGCGCCACCGCACCCCGCACGAACCTCGCGCGCCCGCTCATCCTGTCCCCCCGTGCTCGACCGACAGCCTGCCATCGGCAACCTATCGAGGAACGTCCGCCGAGCCCGGGACGACCCGAGGAGGTTCGGGGTAGCTCTCGCGACCACCTGCCGAGTGCTTCAGGTGCTCGGGCCGGGACGGGACGTCGGGTCCTCAAGACCCGCCGCGTCGCGTCCGCGTGCGGGATGCCCTCGGTGCTCGGGCTGCCGCGCCGTCACCATGGTCGTCCGGGCGTGGTTCCCCGAACGCGGCTCGACGCCCTTCGCATCCGAGACCACCCACCCGCTCCGCCCCCTCGCCTCACCCCGCGGTGGGACTCGGCCCCACTGCCGAAGCAGAACCGTGCTCCACCGAGGTAGAGCCCTGGTCCGCCGAAGTAGAGGCCCGGTCACGCGAGGTAGAGGCCCGGTTCGCCGAAGTAGAGGCGTGGTCACGCGAGGTAGAGGCGTGGTCATGCCCGACGGCGGTCTGGCCGCCCGGTCGGTCCCAGCCCCGCCGATCAGGCGATCCCGGCCGGTCGACCCAGGCGGTCCGGGAACATCAGGTAGTCCAGGACGCACCAGTGTCACGAGC
Organism: uncultured Cellulosimicrobium sp.; assembly: GCA_964521905.1. GTDB lineage: Bacteria > Actinomycetota > Actinomycetes > Actinomycetales > Cellulomonadaceae > Cellulosimicrobium. The sequence goes on along the minus strand of CAZFUQ010000078.1, from coordinate 6,266 downwards.
TCCGCCCCGAGGCTCGCCGCGGGCATGTCCGCCCGGGGCGAGCGACGACCAGGGTGGGACGACGCCGCAGGGGTGGGTGGGGGCGCCGCGTCGTGGATGGACCCGGCGGGAGCGACGCGAGGAACGAGCGGCGCGGACGGAAGACGCGGCGCCCCCACCCACCCCGACACCCCAGGTGACCACTCCGCCGTCGGGCATGGTGACCACGCCTCTACCTCGCGCTACCAGGGCTCTATCTCGGCAGACCAGGCCTCTACCTCGCGCTACCAGGGCTCTACCTCGGCAGACCGGGGCTCTACCTCGGCAGTGGTGGGGTCAGGAGTGCGGGACGGTGGCGGTGATGAGGGTGCCGTCCTCGCGGCGGTTGCCGGACAGCGCGCGCAGGCTCGGGCGGCCCGGGCGCACGGGGCCCTGGCCGTCGAGCGCGACACGCGTGACCTCACCGGGGACGATCTTGACCTGCTCGCCGCGCACGGTCACCTGGGCGCCCTCGCCGGTCTCGGCGTCGATCTCGAGCGCGTCGCGGAGCACCGTGACGCGCAGGCGCGAGCCGTGCCAGGTGACACGGAACGTGAGCGACTCCCAGCTCTGCGGCAGGCGCGGGTCGAACGTCAGCTCGCCCTCGGAGTCGCGCATGCCACCGAACCCGAACGCCAGGGCGGACCAGGTGCCGCCCGCGGAGGCGACGTGGACGCCGTCGGCCGCGTTGGCGTGCAGGTTCGCGAGGTCGACGAACAGCGAGGAGACGAAGTACTCGAGCGCGAGCTCGTGGTACCCGACCTCGGCCGCGACGATCGACTGCACGACGCCGGACAGGGTCGAGTCACCCGTCGTCAGCGGGTCGTAGTACTCGAAGTCGGCGAGCTTCTCCTCGGGCGTGAAGTTCTGGCCCTGGAGGAACAGCGCGAGCACGACGTCCGCCTGCTTCAGCACCTGGTAGCGGTAGATGACCAGCGGGTGGTAGTGCAGCAGCAGCGGGCGCTTGTCCGCGGGCGTGTGCGCGAGGTCCCAGATCTCGCGCTCGAGGAAGTGCGAGTCCTGCGGGTGGATGCCGATGCTCTCGGCGTACGGGATGGACATGTGGTCCGCCGCACGGACCCACTCCGCGGCCTCGTACGCGCCGAGGCCGAGGCGGTCGACCAGGCGTGCGTAGTCCTCGGGGTGGTCGGCCTTCATCCGCTCGACGACGAACGCCGCCGCGCGCAGGTTGAAGCGCGCCATGACGTTGGTGAAGAGGTTGTCGTTGACGACCGTCGTGTACTCGTCGGGGCCGGTCACGCCGTGGATGTGGAAGTTGTCGTCGCCGTTGGCGCGCCAGAACCCGAGGTCCTCCCACATGCGCGCGGTCTCGACCAGGACGTCGACGCCCTCGCGGCGCAGGAAGTCGGTGTCGCCCGTGGCGCGGACGTACTGCACGAGCGCATAGCTCACGTCGGCGTCGATGTGGAACTGGGCCGTGCCCGCCGCGTAGTAGGCCGACGCCTCCTCGCCGTTGATGGTGCGCCACGGGAACAGCGCGCCCTTCTGCGAGAGGTCGTGGGCGCGGCGGCGTGCGGCGTCGAGCATCTGGTACCGGAAGCGCAGCGCGTTGCGCGCGTACCGCGGGCTCGTGTACGTGAGGAAGGGCAGGACGTAGATCTCGGTGTCCCAGAAGTAGTGCCCGCTGTACCCGGACCCGGTGAGGCCCTTCGCGGGCACGCCGTTGCCCTCCGCGCGCGCGGTCGCCTGCGCGAGCTGGAAGAGGTTCCACCGGACGGCCTGCTGGATCTCGGGCCGGCCCGGGATCTCGACGTCGGAACGGGTCCAGAAGTCGTCGAGCCACGCCCGCTGGAGCGCGAGCTGCGCCTGCGTGCCCGACTCCTTCGCGCGGTCGAGCGTGCGGCGGCAGCGGTCGACGAGCTCGCGCGAGGGGATGCCCCGCGACGTGTGGTAGGCCACGGTCTTGGTGAGCCGGATCGGCTTGCCCGGCTGGGCGTGGACCCGGAACACGTGCTTGGCGAGGTCCTCGTCGACCTGCGTGCGCACGTCCCACTCGTTCTCGGTCTCGAGCTGGTCGTCCGCCGCGACCGCGAGCGTCATGCCCGAGTTGGTGCACCGGTAGGACAGCACGAGCCGCTCGTCGTCGCCCCACTGGGTCTGGGGCTGCAGCACACGGCCCGCGAACTGGTTGGCCCGGCGCGGGTCGAACCCCTCGCCGAGCGACGCCGCCCGCACGTCGTACTCGTCCTGGCCGTCCTGCCGGTTGAGGACCTGCGACGAGATCGCGACGGGTGCCGCGGCGTCGAGCAGCGTGACCTCGAACGTCATGACGGCGAGGTGCCGCTCGACGAACGACACCATGCGCTCGGAGCGCACCCGGACGCGCTTGCCCGAGGGCGTGCGCCACAGCAGCTCGCGGCGCAGCACCCCGTCCTGCAGGTCGAGCGAGCGCTCGTAGTCGATGAGGTCGGCCACGGGCAGCAGCAGCGGCTCGTCGTCCACGTACAGCCGGATGACCTTGGCGTCCGGCACGTTGACGATGGTCTGGCCGATCTTCGCGAAACCGTAGGCCTCCTCCGCGTGGTGGATCGGCCACGTCTCGTGGAACCCGTTGACGAAGGTGCCGTGCGAGTGCGACTCGCGCCCCTCCTCGACGTTCCCGCGCATGCCGAGGTACCCGTTGGAGACGGCGAACAGGGTCTCGGTGACACCGAGGTCCTCGGCGGAGAACTGCGACTCGACGAGCCGCCAGGGCTCCGCGGGGAACCGCAGGCGGTCGACGGACCTCTGCTCGTCAGCGGTCTTTCGGATCACGCGCCCGCCTCCTCGCCGCGCCCCGCGGCCGCGCCGCGCGGGCGGTCCAGCACGGACGCGTCCAGCTCGCCGAGGTCGCGCACGACGACGTCGGCCCCGTTGTCCCGCAACGCGTCGGCGCCGACGCCGCGGTCGACGCCCAGCACGAGACCGAAGTCGCCGGCGGCGCCCGCCCGGACCCCCGAGATCGCGTCCTCGACGACGATCGCCTCGGCGGCCGGGACGCCGAGGAGCTCCGCGGCACGCAGGTACGTGTCCGGGGCGGGCTTGCCCGGGATGTGCTCGCGCGTGGCGACGTTGCCGTCCACGACGACCTCGAACCGGTCCGCCAGGCCGGCGGCCGCGAGGACCGTGGGCGTGTTGCGCGACGACGACACGACCGCCACGAGCGCGCCCGCCGCCGTCACCTCGTCGAGGAAGCGCAGGGATCCCGGGTAGGGCGAGATGCCCTCGTCCGCGAACATGCGGTTGACGATCTCGTCCTTGCGGTTGCCGAGCGCCGACACGGAGTCCTCGCCCGGCGCGTCGTTCGCCTCGCCGCGCGGCAGCTCGACGCCGCGCGACGCGAGGAACGTCGCGACGCCGTCGTAGCGCGGCTTGCCGTCGATGGACGCGAAGTAGTCGGCGTCCGTGTACGGGGCGAGGCCGTGCGCCGCGCACCAGGGCGCGAACAGGCGCTCCCAGGCGCGCATGTGGAGCTCGGCGGTCGGGGTGAGCACGCCGTCCAGGTCGAAGAGCACGGCTCGCAGCACGGGCATGTGGGTCCTTCTCACGGGGGGTCCGGGTCGGCACGGATCGGGCCTCTCGGTCGCGGACCGCACCGCGGGGCGGGGCGTCCACGCGTCGCCTCCGAGACCACCGCGCGGGGTCCAGCGTACGCACGCCGGGCCCCTCGCGGGAAGCGGCCCGGGCGCGGCCGACGCCGACCGGTGGCCCTCAGCCCTGGGCGCGCTCGGCGAGCACCTCCGCGACCCGGCCGAGATTCGCGAGCAGCGCGCGGTGCGCGTCGGGCGTCCCCGCCACACCCCGCCCCGGCCCGCTCCCCGTGACCCGGGGCGCGCCGAGGAGCGTGACGTCGTCGAGCGCCGCGGCCGGCAGGCCGATGCGCCGCCAGGGCACGCCGACGAGGTCGGCGAGCTCGCCCAGCGCGGGCCCGGCGCACTGCGACACCTTCGCCGGGGGCAGCGCGGCCCACAGGCCGACGCCGCGCTCCACCGCCCGCGCGACGGTCTCCCACAGCCGTTCGTCCCAGGCACCGAGGGCGAGCCCGACGGCGTCGGCCCCGGCGAGCACGACGGGCGCCACCCCGACCCAGGCCGACCCGACGTGGACGACCGTCGACGCACCGGCGGCGCGCGCGGCGTCGAGCACGGGACGCAGCCCGTCCACGACGTCGGGGCCGGGCACGGCGCGCAGCCGCGAGGTCCCCGAGAACGTGGGCAGCACCCCGGCACCCACCTGGGCCAGGAGCGGCTCGTCGAGCTGCACGACGACGTCCGCCCCCGGAACCTGCCGGCGCACCTGGGCGACGTGCTCGCCGACCGCCACCGCGAGCGCCTCGACGAGCTCGCGCGCGGCGCCCCGGTCGGACAGCACGCGGTCACCGCGCGCGAGGTAGAGCTCCGCGGCGAGCGTCCAGGGACCGACGACGGTCACGGCGAGCGGTCCCGCGTGGCCCGTCGCGGCGATCGCGAGGGCCTCGACGTCCTCGCGCAGGTAGGTGTCCGCTCGGCGCTGGTCGGCCCCGCCGTGGTCGGCGAGCTTCCAGCCGTGCGGCCCGAGCTCGACGGGCAGGCCGGGCAGGAGCCCCGCCGTCCGGCCGACGGCGTCCGCCCCGGGTCCGCGTCCCGGGAGCTGGACGAGGAACGGCACGCCGCGCACGCCCGTCGGGACCTCGGCGAGGTCGCCGAGGACGGAGAGCTGGGCATCGAGCACGTCGGCCCCCTCCCCGCCGGGCCACGGGCCGAGACCGCTCACCGCGGTCATGCCGCGCCCTCGCGCGCACGTTCGTCACGATTCACGTGCCGTCCACCTCTCTTCAGGAGCACACTGGAAAACCTGACCGTGCCGCGACCCCGCCGGGGTCCGGGGGGCCGCGCGGACGCCTGGCGGGAGGACTCCGACATGGGCACGCACGAGAACAGGGCCACCGCGATCGCCGTGCACACGTGGGCGATCCCCGGGAACCACGCGGACGCGCTCGCGTCGCTGCTGGCGCCGGGGTTCCGCAACCACGACGTGGCACCCGGGACCGAGGGCGGCACCGCGGCGCTCCTCGCGACGATGCACTGGTACGACGAGGCCTTCACCGACCAGCGCGTCGAGGTCCTGCACGCGGTCGCGGAGGGCGACCTCGTCGCGCTGCACGTGGAGCTCAGCGCGCGCCACACCGGCTTCTACCGCGGCCTGGCCCCGACGGGGCGTCGGTTCAGCGTGCGCGAGATGCACGTGCTGCGGTTCGCCGAGGGCCGCGAGGCGGAGCACTGGTGCGTGCGCGACGAGTCCGCGCTGACCCGCGCGCTCGCTCAGGACGCCGTCCCCGTCCCGGCGGCCTGACGCGCGCGGTACGCCCGGTCGACGGTGCCCTGACCGAGCACGCGCGTGCCCGCGTACACGACGAGCGACTGGCCGGCGGCGACGCCGCGCAGCGGTGTCCCGGTGAGCTCGACCTCCAGGGCGCCCGCCCCTCCGTCGGCGGGCTCACCCCCGCCCGGGACGACGGCCGGCACCGCGCGCACCCGCGCGGGGACCGGGGCACCGTGCGCGCGGACCTGCACCTCGGCGTCGAACCACTCCCCCGGCGCACGACCGTGGAGCACGTCGTCGAACCACAGCGCGGCGCCCGCCTCGATGCGGTCCACGCTGAGCAGCTCGGCCGGGCCGACGACGACGCGGTTGCTCGTGGGCTGCACGTCGAGCACGTAACGGGGGCGTCCGTCGGGCGCGGGCCGGTCGATGTGGAGGCCCTTGCGCTGGCCGACGGTGAACGCGTACGCGCCGTCGTGCTCGCCGAGGACGGTCCCCTGCGCGTCGACGATCTCGCCCGGGCGAGCCCCGAGCCGCTCGCGCAGGAAGCCCTGGGTGTCGCCGTCGGCGACGAAGCAGATGTCGTACGAGTCGGGCTTCGCCGAGACGGACAGCCCGCGGCGCGCGGCCTCGGCCCTGACCTCGTCCTTCGTCGTGAACCCGCCGAGAGGGAACATCGCCCGGGCGAGGCGCTCGGGCCCCATGACCGCGAGCACGTACGACTGGTCCTTCGCGGTGTTCGGGGAGCGGTGCAGCTCGCGCACGGCCCGCACCCCGGTGCGCCGCCCGTCGGATGCCGCGGCGTCGGGGACATCGCGCGTCACCACGCGCGCGTAGTGGCCCGTCGCGACGGCGTCGAAGCCGAGCGCGGTCGCCTTGTCGAGCAGCGCCTCGAACTTGATGTGCTCGTTGCAGCGCACGCACGGGTTGGGGGTGCGTCCCGCCTC
>CAZFUQ010000077.1:13824-14850 GCA_964521905.1 uncultured Cellulosimicrobium sp. | reverse complement strand
GCGGCCGAGACGACGAGCGTCGCGAGCGCGAGGCGCGTCTTCTCGCCGCCGGACAGCACGTTCGTCGGCTTCTCCGCGTCGTCCCCGGAGAACAGGAACGACCCGAGCACCGACCGCACCTGGGTGTCCGTGAGGTCTGGTGCCGCGTGGCGCAGGTTCTCGACGACGGTGGCGTCCATGTCGAGCGTGTCGTGCTCCTGGGCGTAGTAGCCGATCTTCAGCCCGTGCCCGGGGTGGACCTCGCCCGTGTCGGGCTTCTCGACGCCGCCGAGGATGCGCAGGAGCGTCGTCTTGCCCGCGCCGTTGAGGCCGAGCACGACGACGCGGCTGCCGCGGTCGATCGCGAGGTCGACCCCGGCGAACACCTCCTGCGACCCGTACGCCTTGGACAGCCCGCTCGCGGTGAGCGGCGTGCGTCCGCACGGCGCCGGCTTGGGGAAGCGCAGCTTGGCGACCTTGTCGCTCTGGCGCTCGCCCTCCAGCCCTGCGAGCATCTTCTCGGCGCGGCGCATCATCTGCTGCGCGGCCACGGCCTTGGTGGCCTTGGCCCGCATCTTCTCGCCCTGGGCGAGCAGGACGCCCGCCTTCTTCTCGGCGTTCTGCCGCTCGCGACGACGGCGCCGCTCGTCGGACTCGCGCTGCGCGAGGTAGGCGTCCCAGCCGAGGTTGTACTGGTCGAGCTCGCCGCGGTTCGCGTCCAGGTGGAAGACCTTGTTGACCGTCGCGCGCAGCAGCTCGACGTCGTGGGAGATCACGACGAACCCGCCGTTGTAGGACTTGAGGTAGTCCCGCAGCCAGATGATCGAGTCGGCGTCGAGGTGGTTGGTCGGCTCGTCGAGCAGGAGCGTCTCGACCCCGGAGAAGAGGATGCGCGCGAGCTCGATGCGGCGGCGCTGACCGCCGGACAGCGTGCTGAGCGGCTGCCCGAGCACGCGGTCGTCGAGCCCGAGGTTGCTCGTGATGCGGTGCGCCTCGCTCTCGGCGGCATAGCCACCGGCCGCGAGGAAGCGCGCCTCGAGCTTGGGG
>CAZFUQ010000077.1:8202-13814 GCA_964521905.1 uncultured Cellulosimicrobium sp. | reverse complement strand
GCCGCGATGGAGCGCTACCCCAAGCTCGAGGCGCGCTTCCTCGCGGCCTCGTGCGTCGCGACGTCGGCGCTCGCCATCGCGCCCTCCGTCTCGCGCATCTGGCGCACGATCTTGTCGAGGCTGCGGGCCGAGAGCACCCGGTCCATCGCGATGACGTCGAGGTCGCCCGTGCGCGGGTCCTGCGGCAGGTAGCCGATCTCGTTGCCGCGCGTGATCTTCCCCGCAGTCGGTTGGGTCTCCCCCGCGAGCGTCTTGGTCAGGGTCGTCTTGCCGGCGCCGTTGCGCCCGACGAGGCCGATCCGGTCGCCCGGGGCGATCTGGAACGTGGCCTCGTGCAGCAGGACGCGGGCGCCGACGCGCAGCTCGACGCCGTGAGCGGTGATCACGTGCTGGTCCTCTCGACAGGGGGTTGTCCCGGTGGATCCAGCCGGGTGGGGCGATCCGAACGACGGGGCCCGACGATTCTACGGGTCCGGTGCGCGCCGGCGCTCCACCTTTGCTCCCGGCGGACACGATCAGGGCGGATCGCCGTGCTCGCCCGGGCCCGGAGAAGGACCTGTCGGGAGGTGCCGTCGGGCGAGCCCGCACGGCTGCTCACGACCGTCGCACGGTTCCGACGGCCACCGGCCCTGCTCGGCGGTAGCGTTGACCTGTGACTTTCCAGGAAGGTGGCTCGTTCGAGGGCGGGCGGGTCCGCAAGGGCGGCGGCGGTCGACGCGGCACGATGATCGCCGGCGGCGGCATCGGAGCCGTGCTCGTCGCGCTCGCCGTGGCATTCCTCAGCAGCCAGACCGGCATCGACCTCAGCGCGCTCACCGGCGGCGGCGCGTCGGACTCCGGCGCGTACGGCGAGGGCCAGCAGGAGTACATCGACACGTGCACGGCCGAGGAGGCGAACACGACGCGCGAGTGCCGCCTCAACGGCACGGTCCAGTCGCTCGACGCGTACTGGGACGAGGCGCTCCCCGAGCAGGCGGGCGTCGCGTACGACCTGCCCCAGGTCGTGAGCTTCACCGGGCAGGTGTCGACGGGTTGCGGCGCGGCGACCAGCGCCGTCGGGCCGTTCTACTGCCCGTCCGACCAGACCGTCTACATCGACCTCGACTTCTACGACGACCTCACGTCCCGGTTCGGCGCCAACGACGGTGGGCTCGCGGAGATGTACGTCGTGGCGCACGAGTTCGGCCACCACATCGAGCAGCTCGTCGGGGCGATGGGCTCCGCCGACCGCAGCGGCACGGGTCCCGAGTCCGACTCCGTACGCATCGAGCTCATGGCGGACTGCCTCGCCGGCATGTGGGCCGGGCACGCCGCGACCACGCCCGACCCGGACACGGGCGTCATGTTCCTCGATCCCATCACCGAGGAGCAGCTGGACGACGCGCTGTCCGCCGCGTCCGCCGTCGGCGACGACCGCATCCAGGAGGCCGCGACCGGCCAGGTCAACCCCGAGGGCTGGACCCACGGGTCGAGCGAGCAGCGCCAGCGCTGGTTCACCGTCGGCTACGACGGCGGCACGCTCCAGGACTGCAACGCCCTCGACGCGTCATCGCTGTGACCGGCAGCTGGGTGGACGACGCCCTCGTCGCCGCGACCGAACGCGTCGCGCAGGTCTTCGGCGACGCTCCGGGCGCGGTGGACGAGGACGGCTGCGGCCGCTGCTTCACCGGGTCCGAGCTGCTGCTGCTCCGTACGCCCGGCGTCGCGGTGCCACGAGAGCTCGCGGTCAAGGTCGCTGCGAAGGAGCCGCTCCACTGGGACGACCAACCCGCGATGATCCGCCGGGTGCTCCCCGCGATGGCCGGCGCCCTTGCCGACGATGAGTCCGAGCCGTACCGGGCAGCACGCGGTCTCGCGGCCGCAGGGTGGTCGGCCTGGCCGGCCCCGCAGTCGTCGTCGATCAGGGAGTTCCTCGACGCGTGGTGGACAGCGACGCTACGCCGGGAACCAGGTCCGGTCCGTGCGGCGGAGGTCTTCGAGGCCTGCGTCGTCGCGAGCGGAGAGGTCCTGCCCTGGCTCGACGTCCTGGACCGCGAGGCCCGGACGAGCGATCACGCCGCACGCCACCGTTCCGCGTGCCGGGACGAGTGGCGGGAGGAACTCTCCGGACCGCACACGCTGTTTCTCTGGTGGTGGGGTCCTACCGACGAGCAGGCCGCGCTCGCGGAGCTCGAACGCTGGTGCACGACGGCGGCCTGACGAGCCAGGTTCACGGTGCGCCGGACGTGGCCGCGCTCCGCACCGTCGACGACGACCGCCGCTCCCACCCAGGTCGTGCCGCTGCGCTCGACCAGCTCGTGCGCGGCCTCGACCTGCGCACCGGTCGCGACCCAGTCGTCGACGAAGAGCACTCGCTCTCCCGAGCCGAGCAGGGCGCCCAGGAGCGAGCCTCGCGACTGCGGGCCGACGATCACCGTCGGCGACTCCTCGGGGAACAGCTCCGTCAGAGCCGGACCGAGCTGGGCGAGCACCTCTCCATCACGCCACCTTCCGGTCGGATCAGCGCGGACGTCGGGTTCGGTCCGCTCACCGACCCAGCGAAGGCGCTCCTGCAGGAGTGCCTGGAGCACGCCCGGTCCCCGGGGCATCGCCCGCTTCACGACCCGATCTCGTCCTTCCGTGGGACCGCCCGAGGCGGGCGCGCTCAGAGCTCGATCGAGTACATCCTGGACCCGGTGACCTTCTCGTAGCCGAGGCTCGCGTACAGGCCGTGGGCGCCGGACGGGTTCTCGGTGTCGACGTCGAGCGCGGCGTTCTGCATCCCGTCCGCCGCGAACGCACGCATGCCGGCCGCGAGCGCCGCGACCGCGACCTTGCGCCCGCGGTACGCCCGCCGCACACCGAGCTTCTCGGTGTACCCGAACGTGTAGCCGCGCACCGGGAAGTCCTCGTCGTAGCGGGAAGCCATCTCGTAGCCGACGACGAGCGGCTCGCCGGCGCGCAGAGCGGCCGCGGTGTCCGGGTCGGTCGAGGGATCGGCGAGGAGCGCGTCGACGTCCGGGGCGTCGTCGACCACGAGGAACGACCACTGCGGCGCGAACTCGCTGCGCCCGTGCGTCCATGCCTCGGACGTCTGGGGCTGGCTCCCCCAGTGGTCGCGGAACGCGTCGTTGTGCGCGAGGCGAGCGGCGTCGTCGAGCTCGGCCGACCACGGCACGACGCGCAGCGACCCGTCGAGCGGGACGTCGGGCACCGGCGTGGTGAGGTCGCGGCGCAGGTCGGAGTAGAAGCGGCGGGGCGCGAAGCCGAGACGCTCGTAGAGGCGCTGCTTCGACGCCGGGTCGGTGTCCTCCCCGAACAGCGCGATGCGCGCCGGCACCTCCTTGCCGCTCGCCGCCAGGAGCTGACGACCGCGCGCGACCTCCCACGCGAGGAGCTCACGGCCGATGCCGCGCCCTCGGTGCGTCGGGTGCACGCCGCCCCACAGGAACGCCCGCACGGTGGTCACGTCGCCGGGCAGCGTGTCGACGAGCGCGTACGCGCGCAGCGCCCCGTCCGCGTCGACGCCGACGAGCGAGTCGTTCGCGACCGTGCGCCACGGCGCGGTGAACAGCTCCTCGACCTCGGCGAGCGTCTCTCGGTAGGGCTCGCGGTCGGCCTCGGCGATCTCGTTCTTCAGCGTGAGCAGCGCGGGCGCGTCGGCCGCGACCGCCGGTCGCCAGGCGAGGCCGCCCGCGTTCACGGGCGGGAGGGCCGACGGCGCAGCGGCGCGCTCGGCGATCGGCGCGAGCGTCGTGGTGGCCGGGTTCTCGACCTGGTCGGTCGTCGAGGGCGAAGGCATGCCGACCACGCTAGGCGAGCGGCCGCCGTCGGGCACGTGCTTTTCGTTCGACCGCACCCGCCGAGAAGTGAGCATGCGCCCCGGAATCGGGCGATCTCGGGGCGCATGCTCACTTCTCGGCGGGTGACCCGAGCACGGTGAGACGGTCGGTCGCGCTGCTCGACCGGCGTCTACGCTCCCCTTATGCCCACTGCTGTTCCTCAGGATGTCGCCGATACCCGCTCCCGGGCCCTTGCCGAGGCGCTGCGTACGCGCGTCGTCGTCGCGGACGGTGCGATGGGGACGATGATCCAGGAGCAGGACCCGAGCCTGGACGACTACCAGGGGCTCGAGGGCTGCAACGAGATCCTCAACGTCTCGCGGCCGGACATCATCGGGGCCGTGCACGACGCGTACCTCGCGGTCGGGGTCGATGCGATCGAGACGAACACGTTCGGGGCCAACTGGTCGAACCTGTCGGACTACGACATCGACGACCGGATCCGGGAGCTCGCCGCCGCCGGGGCGCGGATCGCGCGCGAGCGCGCCGACGCGTTCGCGACCGACGAGGAGCCGCGCTGGGTGCTCGGCTCGATGGGGCCGGGCACCAAGCTGCCGAGCCTCGGGCACACGACGTACGCGCACCTGCGCGACACGTTCGCCGAACAGGCCGCGGGCCTGCTGGAGGGCGGGGTCGACGCGATCCTCGTGGAGACGAGCCAGGACCTGCTCCAGGCGAAGGCCGCGGTGACGGGGTCGCGCAACGCGATGCGCGACGTCGGGCGCGAGGTCCCCGTGATCGTGCAGGTGACGGTCGAGACGACCGGGACCATGCTCATGGGCTCCGAGATCGGGGCCGCGCTCACGACGCTGCAGGCGCTCGACGTCGACGCGATCGGCCTCAACTGCGCGACCGGCCCGGCCGAGATGAGCGAGCACCTGCGCCACCTGTCGCGGCACGCGGAGATCCCCGTGACGTGCATGCCCAACGCGGGTCTGCCCGTGCTCGGGCCGAACGGTGCGACGTACCCGCTCACGCCCGACGAGCTCGCCGCCGCGCACACGCAGTTCGTCGGAGAGTTCGGCCTCGGGCTCGTGGGCGGGTGCTGCGGCACGACGCCGGAGCACCTGCGACGGGTCGTGGAGGCGGTGCGCGCGCGGCCGGTCGTCGAGCGCCACCCCGTGCGGGAGAACGGCGTCGCGAGCCTGTACTCGCACACCGACCTGCACCAGGACGCGTCGTTCCTCGCGATCGGCGAGCGCACCAACGCCAACGGGTCCAAGGCGTTCCGTGAGGCCATGCTCGCCGAGAACTGGGACGAGTGCGTCGAGATCGCGCGCGCCCAGACCCGCGACGGTGCGCACCTGCTCGACGTGTGCATCGACTACGTGGGGCGCGACGGCGTCGCGGACGTGCGCGAGGTCGTCTCGCGCCTGGCGAGCGCGTCGACGCTGCCGCTCGTCATCGACTCGACCGAGCCCGAGGTGATCGCGGCGGGGCTCGAGCTCGTGGGCGGGCGCGCCGTGGTGAACTCGGTGAACTTCGAGGACGGCGACGGGCCGACGTCGCGGTTCGCCCGGATCATGCCGCACGTCGTCGAGCACGGGGCGGCCGTCGTCGCGCTGACGATCGACGAGGAGGGCCAGGCGAGGACCGCAGACACCAAGGTTGCGATCGCGTCCCGGCTCGTCGAGACGCTCACGCACGACTGGGGCCTGCGCGTGGACGACATCATCGTCGACGCCCTGACGTTCCCCATCGCCACCGGCCAGGAGGAGACGCGGCGCGACGCGATCGAGACGATCGAGGCGATCCGCGAGATCACGCGCCGCTACCCCGGGATCCACACGA
>CAZFUQ010000077.1:0-8192 GCA_964521905.1 uncultured Cellulosimicrobium sp. | reverse complement strand
TGTCGTTCGGGCTCAACCCCGCGGCGCGCACGGTGCTCAACTCGGTGTTCCTGCACGAGGCGGCCGAGGCCGGGCTGGACTCCGCGATCGTGCACGCGGCGAAGATCCTCCCCCTCGCGCAGATCCCCGACGAGCAGCGCGAGGCCGCGCTCGACCTCGTGTGGGACCGGCGGGTGTACGACGACGAGGGGAACCTCACGCACGACCCGCTCGCCCGGCTGCTCGACCTGTTCGAGGGCGTCGACTCGGCGGCGCTCAAGGACGCGCGCGCCGCGGAGATGGCCGCCCTGCCGGTCGGCGAGCGCCTCGAACGGCGCATCGTCGACGGCGCGCGCAAGGGTCTGGAGGAGGACCTCGACGCCGCGATGGCGTCCGGACTGAGACCGCTCGAGATCGTCAACGACCACCTGCTCGAGGGCATGAAGGTCGTCGGTGACCTGTTCGGGCGCGGCGAGATGCAGCTCCCGTTCGTGCTGCAGTCCGCGGAGGCGATGAAGACGGCGGTCGCGTACCTCGAGCCGCACATGGAGCGCGTCGAGGGCGAGTCCGGGTCGAAGGGCACGATCGTGCTCGCGACCGTGCGCGGCGACGTGCACGACATCGGCAAGAACCTCGTCGACATCATCCTCACCAACAACGGCTACACGGTCGTCAACATCGGCATCAAGCAGCCGATCTCCGCCATGATCGAGGCCGCCGAGGAGCACGACGCCGACGTCATCGGCATGTCCGGGCTGCTCGTGAAGTCGACCGTCGTGATGAAGGAGAACCTCGCGGAGCTCGCGTCGCGCGGGCTCGCCGGGCGCTGGCCGGTGCTGCTCGGCGGCGCCGCGCTCACGCGCACCTACGTCGAGGACGACCTCGCAGGCCAGTTCCCCGGCGTCGTCCGGTACGCGCGCGACGCGTTCGAGGGGCTGCGGCTCATGGAGCCGCTCGTGCGCGTGGCGCGCGGCGAGTCGCCCGACGACGTCGGGCTGCCCGCGTTGAAGAAGCGCCGGCACGCGGTGGTCACCGTGACCGAGACGCCCGTCGAGGACCTGCCCGCACGGTCCGACGTCGCGGCGGACAACCCCGTGCCCGCTCCCCCGTTCTGGGGCACGCGTCTGGTCAAGGGCCTGCAGCTCGCCGAGTATGCGGCGTTCCTCGACGAGCGTGCGACGTTCATGGGCCAGTGGGGTCTGAAGCCGGGGCGGGGTGACGACGGGGCGTCGTACGAAGAGCTGGTCGAGACCGAGGGCCGCCCGCGCCTCAACGAGTGGCTGGACCGGATCCGGACGGAGGGCATGGTCGACCCGTCGGTCGTGTACGGGTACTTCCCGGTGTGGTCGGAGGGCGACGACGTCGTCGTCGCGCACCACGGCGCCGGGCTCGCGGGGATCGGCGCGCCGGACGGCGGGTCGGGTGGGCCTGCGGGCGAGGAGCGGCTGCGCTTCACGTTCCCGCGCCAGCGTCGCGACCGGCACCTGTGCCTCGCCGACTTCGTCAAGCCGCGGTCATGGGTCGAGGAGACCGGCCGCTACGACCTGCTGCCCGTCCAGCTCGTGACGATGGGCGCCTCAGTTGATCAGCACACCGCGAAGCTCTTCGCCGGGAACCACTACCGGGAGTACATGGAGCTGCACGGCCTCTCGGTGCAGCTCACCGAGGCGCTCGCCGAGATGTGGCACTCGCGCGTGCGCGCCGAGCTCGGGATCGCCGACGAGGACCCGACCGAGGTCGAGGGCATGTTCAAGCTCGAGTACCGCGGGGCGCGTTTCTCGCTCGGCTACCCCGCGTGCCCGGACATGGAGGACCGTACGAAGGTCGTCGAGCTCCTGCGCCCCGAGCGCGTAGGCGTCGAGCTCTCCGCGGAGCTCCAGCTCCACCCGGAGCAGTCGACCGACGCATTTGTCATGCATCACCCTGAGGCGAAGTACTTCTCGGTCTGACGTTCGCCCAGGTGGGTCCTGGCAGGTAGATGCGACCCTGCGTGGCCGTGACCCTGAGGCGATGCCCGACCCATCCGGGGCCACGCCGTGACCCGAACCCGCTGGAGACAGCTCGGCACGTGCCTCCCGGTCACGCTCGTGCATGTCGGGACACCCGGAGCTTGCCGGGGCCCGGTCGTCGGACGGACCGGGCCCCGGCGTGCGTCAGCCGCAGTCGAGCGCGGCGTACCCCGGCTCGGCCATGATCTCGCCACCGACGCGGACCGTCGCGGTGCCGTCCGCCACGTGCGCGGACCGCGCGGCGAACGACTGGTACGCGGCGGCGCCCGGCGCGACCTGCGCGACAGCGCGCTGCCCGAACGGCGTGACGAGCTCGACGTCGACCGCCGCGTCCGAGACGTTCGTCGCGCGCACCGCGACGTAGGCCTTGCCGGCGAGGCAGCGCGACTGCGCCTCGGCGACCATGGGTGCGACCGGGTCGGTGCCGGTCGCGGGCTCGACCGAGAGCGTCACCTCGCGCGTCGTCGCGGTGCCCGCGGCGTTGGTGGCGACGGCGCGGAACCGGCTGCCGGAGTCGACGAGCGCGACGTCGTCGAGCACGAGCCGCGGCGTGCGCTCGGCCTGCCCCTCCTGACCCAGCTTCGTCGCCGTCACCGGCTCCCACGCGCCGTCCACGAGTCGCTCCCACACGACCGACGGCACGTCGTTCCCCGCGAAGCCCGCGAGGAACGCGGCGAGCTCGCCCTCGTGGACCGTGACGTCGCCCGGCTCCCGCACGACGCCCGGCGCGGAGTCGTCGCGCGTGAGCGTGAGGTCGTCGAGGTACGCCTCCTGCGACCCGGCGAGGCCGTCCTGCGAGATCACCAGCGTGACGGCGGTGACGTCGTCCGGCAGCGTGAGGCGCTCGTCCAGGCGCACGAGTCCGTCGCCGCCGGCCGACACGCCGAACGACGCGAGCACCTGGGTGCCCACGACGTTGTCGACGAACGGCACGAGGCGCACGGTGAGGGGCGCCGCGACGTCCGCCGGGGCGACCCAGCCGGTGAGGCGGTAGCCCGCGCCGGGCTCGACGCGCAGGTTGTCCTGCGCGAGGCGCGGCTCGGCGGCGGTGATCCGCGCCGCGAGCTGCCCGGAGGAGACCGCGGCGGCGTCGCGCGTGCGGAGCTCGGCCGCCTGGCGACGGCGCTCGGCCTCGGGCCCGCTCCACGGGCTGTGCCACGTGCGCCACGGCGAGAGGTACCACGGCGTGTTCTTCAGCGACTCGAACGACCCGTCGATCATGTCGTCCGCGGCGTCCGTGACGCTCACGCCCACGCAGCCCTCGTCGCACGCGATCGTCAGCGCCGGGTCGGCGTCGGTGGCCGTACGCACGACGGTCGAGACCGTCCCGTCGGGGTCGGGCGTCGCGACGTGCGCGAGGCCCGCGTCGTTCGTCACGACCATCTCGCCCGCGGTGGTGCCGGTGACGCGCACGGTCGCGTTGGCGCGCACCGGCACGACGAGGCTCGACCCGGACGCGACGTCGCGGTCGGTCCACGCGTCCGCGCAGTCCTGCGCCGCCTGGTCGCTCACCTGGAACGCGCCGATGTCGGGCGCGCACGACGCGACGACCGGGTTGCCCTGGATGTCGTACGTCCCGGCGGGCGCGATCCGCTGGCCCGCGCCCTCGAGCTCGGCGCTGCGCGCGAGGAACGCGTCGACGGGCGACGTGCCGTCCACGCCGCTCAGCAGCGTCTCGGCGATCTCGAGGTTGCCCGACCCCTCGGGCCAGTTCTGCGCCGGGCCGGAGAACGCGTTGCGCACCCAGCTCAGCACGTTGGTCGTCGAGTCGTACGTGTCGGGTGCGATCTCGCCCGTCGTGACGAACAGGTTGTTGGCGAGCAGCAGCCCGTTGCCGGTCGAGTTCGTCCCGTTGAGCCGGTACCCGCCCCCGCCGGAGGCGTCGGGCAGGCTCTCGGGCAGGATGATCGTGTTGTTGTACGACGACGAGTCCGTCACGCCGCTCAGGAACTGGAAGCGGTTCGTGTTCTCGTTGCCCGGCACGTCGAGCAGGTCCGCCGCCTGGCCGTCGCCGACGGAGAGGTTGTACCGGTACGTCGCGTCGGTCGCGAACCCGAGCCCGTCGATCTTCCAGTCGCCGCAGCCGCAGTAGAACATGCCGCCGCCGGCGTTGTCGTAGCTGAGGTTGTACTGGAACACGGTGCTGCGCGAGCCGTAGTCGGCGTCCCACGCGGTGCCGTCGTTCTGGCTGATCTTCTGCGAGTTCGTCACGACGTTGTACTGGAAGAGCGTGTCGTCGCTGTTCCACACCCAGATGCCCGCGTTGTGCGAGTTGGAGCGGTTGGAGCCGTCCTCGAGGTAGTTCGACTCGACGATCGCGCCCTCGTTCATCTGCACGACGATCCCGTCGCCGCCCACGCCGGACAGCGTGTTGTCGCGGATGATCAGCCCGGTCGAGGGCGTGAACGGGCGGTCGGCGGGCCGGCGCGGGTCGCACGGCGCGTCCCACGCCATCTCGGCGCGGCACTTCCACGCGGTCGACATGTTGATGCCCGACCGGTTGACGTTCTCGATGAGGTTGCCGGAGATCACCGTGTCGTCGAACCACGAGCGCGTCGCGCCGTCGCGCGTGTCGACCTCGAGCTGGATGGCGCCCGAACCGCCGAGGTCCTTCTTGCCCTCGCCGAGCACGTCGTGGATGTACAGGCCCTCGACGCGGAAGTGGCTGAGCTGCCCCTGGTCGACGTTGCGGATCGTCAGGCCGCGGCGCTGCGCGGTGTACCGCGCGGCCGGGTCGGCGTCGACGTTGGTGATCTCGAGGTTGCGGACCTCCCAGTACTCCTGGTTCTCCAGCAGCACCGCGTCGGGCACGCCGCCGCCCGCGACGACCGGGTAGCCGTCCTCCGGGTCGCCGTACGCGTCGAGGACGATCGGCGCGCCGTCCGTGCCGCTGCCCTGCGTGCGCAGCGCGCCGTGGCACGTGGACCCGCGCTTGAGCAGCAGGCGGTCGCCCGGCTCGAGCACGTGCGCCGCGACGGTGCCGAGCGAGCTCCACGGCGACGCCAGCGTGCCGTCGCCGTCGGTCGCCGCGTCGCAGTCGACGAAGTGCAGCGACGGGTCCCCGGCGGCCACCGGGGCCGTCGTGGCCGTCGGCTGCGCAGACGTCGCCGCGGCCGGGAGCGTGGCGCCGGTGGCGACGAGCACGGCCGCCAGGCCGACGGCGAGGGCTCGTCGCCGCCTGCCTCGGCGGGCGGGCGGGGAGCTGGGTACGGGCATCGGGTCCTCCTCGTCGAGTACGTGCGCGGTGTCGTGGCGCGCGGCCACGGCCGGGCGGGGCGCACGCGCGCCCCGCCCGGGGAATCAGGCGTCCACGGGCTCCTGCGCCGCGCGAACGAGGACGGCGGAGCGCGCCGGCACGACGACGGCGCCGTCCACCGCCTCGCCGGAGTCGAGCCGCGTGCCGCGCACGCCCTCGACGGTCGCGGCGTCGTCGCCGTGGTTGAGCACGAAGACGACGCCCCCGCGCTCGCGCACCTCGACGCCCACCGGGAGCCCGGCCCGCTCGGGTACGCCCGCCTCGGCGAGCACCGTGGCGAGCACGTGGTCGCGGCCGCGCGCGTCGAGGTCGGTGCCGACGTACCAGGCGGCGCCGGAACCGAGGGCGCGGCGTACGGTGACGGCGGGCTCGCCGTCGTGGTCGCGCCCGGCGAAGCGCGCCGCGACGACGACGGTGGGATCCTCCACGAGCACGGTCTCGGCCCAACCGAGGCCGGTGCCGGGCCAGTGCGCGCCGTCGGGTCCGACGAGCGCGACGTCGGCCCCCGCGCCCGGCGCGCCGACCGCGGCGGTGACCCGGTCGACGCCGGGCACGACGGGCTCGGCCCGGCCCTGCGTGTCGGGCACGACGGCGAGCGGCGCGACGTCGACCACCCGCACGCCGAGCACGTCCGCGACCTCGCCGAGGTAGCCGCCCTGGACCGCGTGCCCGCGCTCGTCGACGTAGCCGCTGAGGTACGTGACGACGACGGACGTGCCCGCGGCGACCGCGTCGCGCAGGCGCCGCGCGTGCGTGGGCGTGAGCCGGAACAGCGACGGGACGACCACGACACGGTAGCGGGACAGGTCGTCGTCGGGGTGGACGACGTCCACGAGGTGCCCGCGCTCGAAAAGGCTCGC
This sequence comes from uncultured Cellulosimicrobium sp., assembly GCA_964521905.1. GTDB lineage: Bacteria > Actinomycetota > Actinomycetes > Actinomycetales > Cellulomonadaceae > Cellulosimicrobium. Next base: position 2,088 of record CAZFUQ010000077.1, on the reverse strand, counting down.
GTGCCACGCGCGCACGCCGATCTCCGGGGCGGCGTCGGCGACCGGGCCGACGGCGTCGGCCTGCGCCCACGCGTTCGCCCAGTCCCACACGAGCGCGACGTCGGCGTGCAGACTGCTGCCCACGACCTGGTCGAGCGCGCCGAGGTCGCGGCCGAGCTCGACGACCTCGCCCCACGTGCGGCTGAGCCGGCCCGCGTGCGGCACCATCCCGCCGTGGAACGCCTCGGCGCCCGCGAGCGACTGGCGCCACTGGAAGTTGAGGATCCCGTCGGCGCCGCGCGCGACCGCCTGGAGCGACCACAGGCCGTACTGGCCGGGGCGCTTCGTCGCGTTGCGCGGCCGCCACTGCACGGCCGACGTGACCTGCTCCATCTGCACGAACGGCCGGCCGTGGCCGAGCGAGCGCATGAGGTCGGCGTAGAACGCGAACTCGCGCGCGCCGCGCGGGTCGGCCGGGTCCGGGTAGGAGTCGTTGCTCACGAAGTCGACCTCCTGCGCCCAGCGCCAGTAGTCGAGCGGGAGGAACAGCCCCATGAAGTTCGTCGTGATCGGCACGTCGGGGTTCGCCGCGCGCAGCACGTCTCGCTCGAGCAGGTAGAGGTCGAGCAGGTTGTCCGAGCAGAACGCGCGCCAGTCCGACACGTGGTGCGGGTTGGGGATCGTCGGCGTGGTGCGCGGCGGGATCACCTCGTCCCAGCTCGACAGGCGCTGGGACCAGAACGCCGTGCCCCAGGCCGCGTTGAGCTCCTTGAGGGAGCCGTACCGGGCCTCGAGCCACGTGCGGAACCGCCCCGCCGACTCGTCGTCGAAGCTCTCGTGCACGTGGCACGCGTACTCGTTGCCGACGTGCCACGCGACGAGCGCCGGGTGGTGCGCGAACTCCTCGGCCATGCGGGTCGCGAGCGCGACGACGCGCTCTCGCAGCACCGCGCTGCTCGGGTTGTACTGCTGGCGCGAGCCCCACCACAGCCGGACGCCGTCGCGCGTGACGGGCAGCGTGCCCGGGTGCTGCGCCCCGAGCCACGGCGGCGGGGACGCGGTGCCGGTGGCGAGGTCGACGCCGATGCCCGCCTCGTGCAGCCGGTCCATGACGCGGCGCAGCCAGTCGAGCTCGTAGCGTCCCGGCTCCGGCTCGAGCACCGACCACGAGAACACGCCGAGCGTCGCGACGGTGACGCCGGCCTCCTGCATGAGGCGCACGTCCTCCTCGAGGTACGACTCGTCCCACTGCTCGGGGTTGAAGTCGCCGCCGTAGGCGAGGTGGGGCGTGCGCATGGACTGGGCCTCCGGGAGGTTCGGGGTGGGGGTCGTCATCCCTTGACGCTCCCGGCGGCGAGACCGGTGCGCAGGTGACGCTGGAGGGTGAAGAAGAGGATCGCCATGGGGACGATCGCGACGAGCGCGCCCGTGAGGACGATGTCGTAGGACGCCGCACCGCGGTACGTCTGCCAGCCGTAGAGGCCCAGCGTCACGGGCTTGAGCTCCTCGGAGTTGAGCATCATCAGCGGGAGCAGGAAGTTGTTCCACGACGAGACGAACACGAAGAGGAAGATCGTCACGGTCGCCGGGGCGAGCACCTTGAGGGCGATGGTGAAGAACGTCCGCAGCTCGCCGGCGCCGTCCACGCGGGCGGCCTCGAGCAGCTCGTCCGGGATGGACTGCTCGGCGTAGATGCGCGCGAGGTAGACCCCGAACGGGCTCACGCACGTGGGGATGATGACGGCCCACGGCGAGTTGACGAGCCCTACGGTGCTGGCGAGGAAGTACAGCGGGATCGTGAGCAGCGCGTTGGGCACGAGGACGCCGGCGAGGATGCCGCCGAACACCAGGCCCTTGCCGCGGAAGTGGAACTTGCCGAGCACGTAGCCCGCGCTCACCGCGAGCAGCGTGCCGAGCAGGGCCGCGCCGCCGGAGTAGAGGATCGAGTTGAGCACCCAGCGCGGGAACATGCCGCCGTCGTAGGTGAACGTGCGCTGCAGGTTCTCGAGCACCTGCGGGGCGGCGAACCAGAAGCCGTTCGAGTTCTGCAGGCTCGAGTTGCTCTTGGTCGACGACACGACGAGCCACCACAGCGGCAGCAGGAAGTAG
>CAZFUQ010000076.1:14998-15447 GCA_964521905.1 uncultured Cellulosimicrobium sp. | reverse complement strand
ACGGAGCAGTCGCGTCCGACCGGGTCGGGCGCGACGCCCTCGTGCCCTCGGCGGGCGGGGGCGTCAGTAGACGAGGACGGTGGTGCCGGGGTCGGCGCGCCAGGTGTCCCAGAGCCAGTTCATCGCGGAGTTCGCGACCCGCACGCAGCCGTGCGACGCCGGCCACGGCGGGATCGACCCGGACCCGTGCACCGCGATCCCGCCGGTGAAGAACTTCGGGCGCCACATGTCGCCGAGCTCGAGGCTCGACGAGTGGTTCCCGTCGACCTGCCGGCCGACCTGGAACGTCCCGCGCGGGGTGCCCGCGCGGTAGGTGCGCCCCTGGGCCTCGTACGACTCGCCGTTGCCCGACGACGCGTTGACCACCGTGACGACCTCGTACCGGTGGGGCAGCGTGCACGGCACGGCCTTGACCAGGAACGGGAACGAGCCGGGCTTCTGGATGCAGT
>CAZFUQ010000076.1:12484-14988 GCA_964521905.1 uncultured Cellulosimicrobium sp. | reverse complement strand
GCCCGACGACGCGTTGACCACCGTGACGACCCGGCCGTCCTCGACCGCGAGCAGGAGCTGGCGGTCGAGGTCGATCTCGACGACCTTCCCGGACCCGCTGCGCGGCCGGGGCGTGACGCCCTGGTCCAGCGCGGCCTGCGTCGCCGGCCCGACGACGCCGTCACGGGACAGTCCCGCGGCCTTCTGCAGCGCCCAGACGGCCTGCTGCGTACCGCCGCCGAAGTCGCCGTCCGGCGCGCCGACGAAGTACCCGAGGTCGGCGAGGCGCTGCTGCAGCGCGACGACCTCCTCGCCCGTCGCGCCGCGCGCGAGCTCGGCGGGTGCCTCGGGCGTGGCCTCGGGAACCGGCTCGGTCACCGGGGGCGGGGTGCTCTCCTCCGGGGCGGGCTCCGGCGTCTCGACCGGCTCGGGGGTCGTCTCGGTGGGCGTCGGCTCCGGTGCGGGAGCGGTCTCCTCCGGCGTCGGGTCGGTCGTGGGCTCCGTCGTCGGGCTCGTGGACGTCTCCGCGCCGGCCGACGGCGTCCGGCCCGGCTCCAGGTCGGGGACCCCGGCCTGGCAGCCTGCGAGCGCGAGCGTCGCCGCGAGCGCGGGGACCACCCCGTACGTGAGCGTCCGGCGTCGTGCGCGTCGCACGAGCGACGTCCATCGGGTCGGGTCGTTCTCCACCTGAGCCCCCTTCCGAGCCTCCGCGGCCCTCGCCACGAAGGACCCATCATCCTCCCGGCGCGGTCGCCGCACGGCCCCCGGCCACGCCTGCGCGGCGGATCGTGACCCTCTCGTGACGCTCCGACCTGGTCAGACGCCCGGCGCGGGTGAATCGTGACGCAGCACGCCCCGCACGACGTCGAGGATCGCCTCGTCCGTGAGCCCCGCCTCGCGCCCGGTCCGGACGAGGTCGCGCGCGGCCTGCCGCGCCGCGACGTCGGACGGGGACACGCCGTCGGCGACGACGGTCCCGGCCCGGCGGCCCGTGCTGACGACTCCCGCGGCCTCGAGCTCGCGGTACGCGCGCGCGACCGTCCCCGCGGCGAGGCCGAGGTCGGTCGCGAGCCCGCGGATCGTCGGCAGCCGGTCCCCGACCCGAAGCCGTCCCGCCGCGACGAGCGCGACGACCTGCGCCCGGATCTGCTCGTACGGCGCGACGCCCGAGCGCAGGTCGATCTCGACGCGCAGGTCAGGCGAGGGCACGGGCGTCCCCCGTCGTCGCCGACGGGACGGGCCCGTCCTCGTCGGGGTCGGGTGCGCGGCGGGTGACGACCCAGAGCGCCCCGACCGCGAGGGCGACCGCCACGACGACCAGCGCCGCGGCGCCGGGGTAGCCGGCGCGTGCCGCCGCGTTCGCACCGGTCCCGATCGTCCCGGCGGCCGTGGCGGCGAGCGCGAGCTGGACGCCGCGCAGGACGCGGTGCGCGGACGCGCGCCGCAGCGCGAGGTCCCAGGTGGCGTCGACCCGGGGCACCGCGGGCCGTCGCGCGACGAGCCGCAGCACCCCCTCGGAGCCGACGACGAGGACGACGGCGCCCAGCGCGAGCCAGGTGCCGTAGAACCACCCGGGGTAGGGGCCCGTCGTCACCGTCACGTCGCCCGCGACGCGCGTCACCGACCTCCCGTCCGCCCCGGCGGTGACCGCGCCGACCGCGACGACCGCGACGACGAGCCCGCCCAGCGCCCACGACAGGCGCCGCAGCCCGCGCGGCGCGACGTCCCGGACCGAGCGCGGTCGCAGCGTCGCGGCCCGGACCGCCGTGCGCTGCCGCGGCCAGGTCAGCTCTCCCACGGCGTGGGTCGCGAGGAACGTGGCCCCGACGATCGCCGGGGCCAGGCCGATCAGCACGCCCTCGGCCAGGCCGTCGACGGCGCCGACGGACCGGGCGGCGCCGATCCCGACGAGGACCGCGGCGACCACCGCGAGGGCCGAGACCGTCGAACCGTGGCGGCGCGCCGCGCGGCGCACCGGGTCCGCGGCGAGGAGCTCGTGCGGGCAGGGGGAGGGCGGTCCGGGGCGCGTGCGGTCGCGGACCACGAGCACGGCGACGGCGACGGGCGCGGCCAGGAGGACCAGCACGAGGGCGGACCAGACGAGGTCGTAGCCCGCGGGAAGGAACAGGTCGGTGCCGGCGGGCTCCTCGGCGACGCTTTGTATCAACACATTTCCTACGGTCGCACGGCACGCGCGACCCGTCAAGGGCCGTCCCGGCGACGGTCGTCGTGCATGAGAGGTCTCTCACGCACGTCTCACCCGGAGGCCACGCGTGCGGGGTTGCCTGGGGCCATGACGATCGCCACCGCGGTGCCCGCGCCCGACCAGCGCGCGTGGCTCGACCTGCTCACGACGCCGGAGGCCGGAGACCTCCTCGCCGTCGCGCTCGGGGCCGACGGCGCGGGCCTCGCCGCGTGGCGCGTCCACCAGGTCCACGCCCGCCCGGGCGCGGAGGTCACCGTCGGGTACGACGTCGTCGCGCGCCGCGCTGCACCGGTCGCCCACGGTGCCGTCCCCGGCCCGG
>CAZFUQ010000076.1:0-12384 GCA_964521905.1 uncultured Cellulosimicrobium sp. | reverse complement strand
CCGGTGCGGACCCGGTCGACGCCGCCGAGTACCTGCTCGCCACGACGGCCCCGCTGTCGCCCGACGCGGTGCGCCCCGGCGTCGTGCGCCTCGCGGACGGGCCGCGGGTCCTGCACGTGTGGCGCCACCCCGCGGACCCGCTGCTGCCCGGCCTCGCGCCGGCGTGCGACGCCGCCGAGCTCACGCTCCGCCTCGCCGCCGCGGCGGAGCTCCGGGAGGGGGAGGCCGTCGAGTCCGTCGAGATCGTCACCTACCGACCCCTGCGGCGCGCGGTGCTCCGCGCGCGCACGTCGCGACGCACCGTGTACGTCAAGGTCGTGCGCCCCGACCGCGTGCGCTCCCTCGTGCGCCGGCACCGGCTCCTCGCCCCCGCGGGGGTCCCTGGCGACGCGCCCCCCGCCCTGCCCGTGGCGGCGCCGCGGTGCCTCGCCTGGGCCACCGACGGCGTCGTGCTCCTCGCCGAGGCGCGCGGTCCGTCGCTCGCGCAGCACCTCGTGTCGGTCGGACCCGTCGCGCAGGCCACCGCGATCGACCCCCGCGAACTCCTGCGCGCGCTCGACGCCCTCCCCGCCGGCGCCGCGGCCCTGTGCCGCAGACCGCCCTGGGCGGAGCGCGTCGAGCACTACGCCGCGTCGGCGCTCGCGGTGCACGGCCTCGAGGCCGAACGGGTGGAGCGCGTCGCGCGCGAGGTGCGCGCCGTCGTCGACACGCGCGACCCCGGTCCGGTCGTGGCGACGCACGGCGACCTCCACGCGGCCAACGTCCTGCTCACCGAGAGCCCTGCCGCCCGTGCGGAGGCCGGCGGGGCCGTCGCCGGCCCGGTCCGGATCGGCACGCTGCTCGACGTGGACACGCTCGGGCCGGGGCGGCGCGTGGACGACCTGGCGTGCGTCGTCGCGCACCTGGCCGTGCTGCCGTCGCTCGCGCCCGCGCTCTACGGGGGCGCGACCGGGCTCGTCGAGCGCTGCCTCGCGGTGTTCGGCGCGGTCGTGGACCCGGTCGCCCTGCGGGGGCGGGCAGCCGGCGTCGTGCTGTCGCTCGTGCCCGGCGCCGCGACGCGCGAGGTCGCGGACGCGTGGCTGCGCGTCGCCGAGGACCTGGTCGAGGACGCCGCCCGGTCGGGCGCCCGCGGTTCCTGAGAGCACTCTCATCGGCCCCTCCTCGACGTCTCACGCGCGGGCGGGAGGCTGACGTCGTCGGCGGCCGGACGGCCGACCGCACCTCACGAAGGAGAAGCACCATGAAGGCACGCAGCGCATGGATCGTCACCGGAGCCCTCGGCGCCGTCGGCCTCGGCGCGACGGTGGCGACCGCCCAGGGCGCCTTCGACGCTCCCGACCCGTCCGTCGTCTCGCCCGCCGTCCAGGTCGACGGGACCTCGACGACGTCGAGCACGCCGACGCCTCCCGCCGCGACCACGACGCCCGGCCCGGCAGACGTGCAGAACGGCACGTCCGTCACGACCGTGTCGGCGAACACGTCCGGGTCGGCGGTGACCAGCCAGACGCCGAACACCCCGGACACCCCGAACACCGCGCCGACGCCGAACACCCCGAACACCGCGCCGACGCCGAACACCGCGCCGACGCCGAACACGCCGAACACCCCGCCCAGCCCGGTGACGCCGCCCTCGCCGCAGTCCGCGGACTGACCCGGTCACGCGACGGACCCCCGCGCGACGCCCGCCCCGCCCGGGGCGGGCGTCGTCGTGCTCGGTGCGGGACGTGCAGGACCGGCGCTCAGCGTGTCGCGTCGGCGAGGCGGTAGCCCATGCCCCGCACCGTGACGAAGTGCTCGGCGCCGAGCTTGTTGCGCAGGTAGCGCACGTACACGTCCACGACGTTCGAGCCGGGGTCGAAGTCGTACCCCCACACGCGCGACAGGAGCTGCTCGCGGCTGAGCACCTGCCCGGGGTGGCGCAGGAACGCCTCGGCGAGCGCGAACTCGCGCGCGGACAGGTCGACCTCGCGCTCGGCCGTCCGGGCGCGCCGGGTGCGCAGGTCGAGGCTCAGCGCGCCGTGCGTGAGCACCGTGACCTCGCCCGCCGGGTCCGTGCGCAGCCGCAGCCGGATGCGCGCGAGGAGCTCCTCGAAGCGGAACGGCTTGGCCATGTAGTCGTCGGCGCCGCCCTCGAGTCCCGCCACGGTGTCGGTGACCGACGTGCGCGCGGTGAGGATGATCACCGGGATCGCGTTCCCCGTCTCGCGCAGGCGACGCAGCACGGTGAAGCCGTCCTGGTCGGGCAGGCCCAGGTCGAGGACGAGGAGCGCGAAGTCGCCCGTGCTCGCGAGGTCGAACGCCTCCCGGCCGGTCGCCACGGTCGTGCTCGCGTGGCCCGCGGCCCGTAGGCCCTTGGCCACGAACGCAGCGATGCGGGTCTCGTCCTCCGCGACGAGGATCTGGCTCACCGGGTGGTCCTTCCGTCGGGGTCGGGTGCGGGCGGGAGGTCGTCGTCGTGCCCGACCGGCAGGTCGAGCGTGAAGGTCGACCCGACACCGGGCGTCGAGGCGACGACCGCGAGCCCGCCGTGGCCGGCGGCGATGGCGGCGACGATCGCCAGACCGAGGCCGGCGCCGTCGGGGTGCGGCGCGCCCGCGGCGGTCGTCGCCCGCGCGAACCGCTCGAAGATCCGTCGCTGCTCGCCGGGATCGATGCCGGCGCCCTCGTCGCGCACCCACACGCGCACGCGCGCGCCGTCGTCGGACACCGCGGAGCCGAGCGCGACCACCGTCCCGGTCGCCGAGAACTTCACCGCGTTGGCCGCGAGCTGCAGGAGCGCCTGCGTGACGCGCTGGGCGTCGACGCGGGCGGTGACGTCGGCGCGCGCGTCGACGAGCCACCGACGGTCGCCGAGCGTGCGCACCTTGTCGTGCACGTCGTCGAGGAGCCGCCCGAGGTCGGTGTCGTCCGGGCGCACGAAGTCCGGGCTGCCGGCGCTCGCGAGCGTGACGAGGTCGTCGACGAGCCGGTTCATGCGGTCGAGCTCGTCGAGCGCGAGGCTGCGGGTCTCCGTCGCGTCGGTCGGGTCGTGCGGGTCCATGAGCTCGAGGTGCCCGCGGACGACGGTGAGCGGTGTGCGCAGCTCGTGACCGACGTCGTCGATGAGGCGGCGCTGCGCGTCGAACGACGCCTCGAGCCGCGCGAGCATGCCGTTGAACGTCCGCGTGAGGTGCGAGAGGTCGTCGTTGCCGGTCACGGGGATGCGTGCGGCGAGGTCGGTGTCGCCGATGGCCTGCGCGGTGCGCGCGAGGACGCGGATCGGGCGGAGCAGCCGACCCGCGACGACCCACCCCACGACCCCGATGAGCACGAGCGCGCCGAGCGCGACGGCGGCGTAGGTCCGGAACACCTGGGTGAACTCGGCGTGCTCGGCGGTGCGGTCGAACGCGAGGACGAGGGCGGCGGGGGCGCGGTCCGCGCCGGCCGACGCGGCGTCGCCGTCGACCACCGCGGTGACCGGCGCCACGAGGACGCGGTAGTCGGCCGTCGCCGTCCGCACGGACCGCAGGACGACGTCGTCGCCGGCCACGAGCGGTTCGAGGGCGGCGACCAGCTCGGGGTCGTCCTCCAGGGCGATGCGCACGTCCTGCTGCGAGACGAGCGGAGTGCGCCCCTCGCGCAGCCCGAGGACGCCCTCGTTCTGCGCGGGCACCGTGAGCTGGATCGCCGCGACGACGACGTCCGCGGGGGAGGTGAACGGCTCGCCCGTCACCGGGTTGCGTCCTGACGCGGCGACCGTCGCCAGCTCGTCGGCGCTGCGCTCGAGGCTCTCGTCGACGCGGTCGTCGATCTGCCCGCGCTGGAGCACGTACGCGGCGCCCCCGGCGACGAGCAGCGCGAGCGCCGAGAGGCCGAGGAACGCCGCCAGCATGCGCGTGCGGACGGTGAGGCCGCCGCGCGGGGCGCGCGGGCTCATCCCTCGCCCCCGTCCCGGCCGCCGTGGTCGTCGTCATCGTCGTCGTCGCGGTCCCGCCCGTCGTCATCGTCGTCGTCGCTCGACGGCGGGACGGGCGTCACCCGGTCGTCGTCGTCATCGTCGTCGTCGTTCTCGCCGTCGTCGTCCCGCGTGGTCGACGGCGTCGGTGCCGGCGTCGGTGCCGGCGTCCCCGTCGGGGCGGGCGTGGTCGGGGCGGGCGTCACGACGACGGCCCCGCCCACCTCGCGGTCCTCCGGGCGCGCGGTGATCGCGGCGGCCGCGGCGGCACCGCCCAGCACGAGGACGAGCACCCCCACGATCCACGTGACGGTCCGGCGAGTCATCCGTCCAGTATCCGAGAGTCTCATGAGACGAACATGAGAGGTGCCCGGCGCGAGGCGTGACGGGATGTTCCGGAGTAGTCTTGATGTCAAGAGTCTTGACATCAAGTGAAATTCTCGCGAGCGACGCCGGAGGCGCCACCGATGCACCATGACTGGAACCCGTCCCTGTACCTGCGGCACGCCGACGAGCGCACGCGGCCGATGGTCGACCTCGTGGCCCGGGTCGGGGTCGACGCGCGCACCGTCGTCGACCTCGGCAGCGGCCCCGGGCACCTCACCGCGCTGCTGCACGCGCGCTGGCCGGACGCCTCGGTGACCGGCGTCGACTCCTCGCCCGCGATGGTCGAGCGCGCACGGCGGGAGGCCGCGGCGCCGTGGGTGCGGTACGAGCTCGCGGACCTGCGCACCTGGGAGCCGGCCGCGCCGGCCGACCTCGTCGTGAGCAACGCGACCCTGCAGTGGGTCCCCGGGCACCTCGACCTGCTGCCGCGGCTCGCCGGGTCCGTCGCGCCGGGCGGCGCGCTCGCGTTCTCTGTGCCCGGCAACCACGACGCCCCGAGCCACCGCCTGCTGCGCGAGGTCGCCGCCCGGCCGCCCTACGCCCGGTACGCCGCGGGCGTCGACCGGCCCGCCGCGCACGACCCCGACGTCTACCTCGACGCGCTCGCGGACCCCGGGTGGGCCGTCGACGCGTGGGAGACGACCTACCTCCACGTGCTCCACGGGCCCGACCCGGTGCTGCGGTGGATCTCCGCGACCGGCGCGCGGCCGGTGCTCCAGGCCCTGCCCGACGACGTGCGGCCCGCCTTCGTCGAGGAGTACGGCGCCGCGCTGCGCGCCGCGTACCCCGAGCGCGGCTACGGCACGCCGCTGCCGTTCCGCCGCGTCTTCGTCGTCGCGACGCGCACCTGACCCGGCGCGGGCGACGGCCTCAGCCCGTCGCGAGCCAGTCGTCGACGCCCGCGAGCAGCCGCGCCCGCGTGGCCGACGACGCGCGGCTGGCGCGGATCGAGGACCGCGCCAGCGCGGCGAGCTCGTCGTCGGAGAACCCGTGCTCGTGCCGCGCCGTCTCGTACTGCGCGACGAGGCGGGAGCCGAACAGCAGCGGGTCGTCGGCGCCGAGCGCGACCCGCGCCCCCGCGTCGACGAGCGTCCCGAGCGGGACCTGCGCCGCGTCGTCGTACACCCCGAGCGAGACGTTCGACGCCGGGCAGACCTCGAGCGCGATCCCGCGCTCCACGACGTCGTCGAGCACGCGTCGGTCCTCCGCGGACCGCACGCCGTGGCCGAGACGGTCCGGCGCGAGCTCCGCCACGACCTCGTGCACGTGGCCCGGGCCCAGCAGCTCGCCGCCGTGCGGCACGGACGCGAGCCCCGCGCGTCGGGCGATGGCGAACGCGTGCGCGAACTCGGCCGTGTCGCCGCGCCGCTCGTCGTTGCTCAGGCCGAAGCCCACGACCTCGCCCGGGCCCTCGCCCGCGTACTGCGCCGCGAGGCGCGCGAGGGTCCGGGCGTCGAGCGGGTGCCGCATGCGCGAGGCCGCGACGACGACCGCGACCTCGGTCCCCGTCGCGGCGCTCGCGGACCGCGCGGCGTCGAGCACGATCTCCACGGCCGGGGTGATGCCGCCGACGAACGGCGCGTACGACGTCGGGTCCACCTGGATCTCGAGCCGCCCCGACCCCTCCGCGGCGTCGTCCTGCGCGGCCTCGAGCACGATGCGCCGCATGTCCGCCTCGGACCGCACGCACGCGCGCGCGGCGTCGTACAGGCGCTGGAACCGGAACCAGCCGCGCTCGGTGGGAGGCAGTCGCAGCGGGTCGCCGTCGAGGAGCGCGTGGGGGAGCCGCACGCCGTGCTGCGCGGCGAGGTCCCGCAACGTCTCGGGCCGCATCGACCCCGTGAAGTGCAGGTGCAGGTGGGCCTTGGGGAGCGTCGCCAGGTCTCGCACCCCCGGAGTGTGCCACGCGACGGCCCGGTCCGCGCCGTCGAGCACGGGCGCGCCCCACGACGTCGGCCCGCCCCCTGCGGGGGCCGGCGGCCTCACGACCCGGGCAGGTACCCGCGCCCCATCGCGACCGTCACCGCGGCGGTGCGGTCGTCCACCCCGAGCTTCGCGAACGCGCGCAGGAGGTGCGTCTTGACGGTCGCCTCGGCGATGAACAGCTCGCGCCCCACCGCCTGGTTCGACAGGCCCCGCGCGACGAGGCGCAGCACCTCGACCTCGCGGTCCGTGAGGCGCTCGGAGCTGCGCACCGACGTGACGAGCCGCGTCGCGACGCTCGGAGCGAGCACCGTCTGGCCGCGCGCCGCGGCCCGCACCCCCGCGACGAGCTCGTCGCGCGGCGTGTCCTTGAGCAGGTAGCCGGTCGCGCCGGCCTCGACGGCGCGCAGGATGTCCGCGTCCGTCTCGTACGTCGTGAGCACGACGACGCGGGGCGGGGTCCGCCCGGTGCGCGCCCGCCCGGGGGCGCCGACGCCCGGGCCGCCGACGATCGCCGAGGTCGCGCCCACGCCGTCGAGCACGGGCATGCGCAGGTCCATGAGCACGACGTCGGGGTCGAGCTCGCCCGCGAGCTCCACCGCCTGCGCGCCGTCGCCCGCCTCGCCCACGACCTCGAGATCAGCCTCCGCGGCGAGCATCCCGACGATCCCGGACCGCACGACCGGGTGGTCGTCCACGACCAGCACGCGCACGACCCCCGCCGACCCGTCCCGCACCGGGCCGCTCGTGCTCACCGCGCTCATCGTGCCCCTCCGGTCCGTGCTGCCGTCGTCGGTGTCGTGGCCGGGGAGCTCGCGGGCAGCCGCACCGCGACGCGCGTGCCGACGCGGGCCGGCCCCGGTCCCACCTCGAGCGAGCCGCCCTCGGCGGCGACCCGCTCCCGCATGCCTCGCAGACCGTACCCCTCGGCGAAGCCCGCGCCGGCGCCCGCGGGCAGGCCCCGACCGTCGTCCGACACCTCGAGCACCGTCCCCGCCCCGCCGTGACGCAGCGAGACCCGCACGGCCCGCGCGTCCGCGTGCCGCCGCACGTTCGTCAGCGCCTCCTGCGCCGAGCGCAGCAGGACGACCTCCTCCGCGCTCGAGAGCCCCGGTGCTTCGGCCCCCACGAGCTCGACGCGCGTCCCGGTCTCGTCCGCGAACCTGTCGACGAGCCGGCGCAGCGCCTGCCCGAGCGTGCCGTCCCGCAGCGGTGCGGGCGCGGACGCGGCGACCAGGGCGCGCGCCTCGGCGAGGTTGTCGCGCGCCGTCGACTCCACGAGCGCGAGCCGTTCCCGCGCCGCGTCCGGGGCGTCGCGGTCGAGGTCGGCGCTCGCGGCCTGGGCGAGCATGACCACGCTCGTGAACCCCTGCGCGAGCGTGTCGTGGATCTCCTGCGCGACGCGCTCGCGCTCGGCGAGGACCCCCGCCTCGTGGTACGAGCGTGCGAGCTCGGCCTGGGTCGCGCGCAGCTCGTCGACGAGCCGGGCGTGCCGCTCGGCCTGGTTCAAGGTGTGGGCGGTCCACAGCCCGAGGCTCAGCGAGAACGCCAGCGCGACGCCCATCTGCGGACCGGCGCGCAGGAGCACGTCCGGGTCGACCCTGCCCGTCGCCGGGTCGAACGCGAGGGCGAGCGCCGTGCCGACGGCGAGCACGACGCAGAGCACCACCTGCGCCCAGAGGAGCTCCGACATCATCCAGATCTGCGTGAACACGGCGAACAGCAGGAGCGTGCCGAGCGCGTCCTGACCGACGACGAAGAGCGTGCACGCGATCGCCACGACGAGGTAGACGTGCGCCGTCGTCTGGTCGCGCGTGCGCGCGGCCCGCCGACCCCACCCGACGTACCCGACGACGAGGACGGCGATCGCCGCGAGCGAGACGGCGAGTCCCGCTCCCCGGACGCCCGCGGTGAGCAGCGCGAGGGCGCTGAGCAGGGCGATGACGTAGAACGCGACGTCCCACCAGCGCACGTCGCGCTCCCACGTCCCCTCGACCCGCGCGGGGAGCGGGGGCGGCGGACCGCCGTGGTCAGCCGTCGTCACGGCGCCGCCACCGGAACGTGCGCACGCCGACGACGAGCCCGACCACCAGCCATGCGACCAGTACAGCAGCAGTCGCGCCGTGCTGCCACGACCCCGAGGGCTCGAGCACCGAGGCCTCGTCCGGGAGGAACACCGACCGCATGCCCTGCGCCATCCACTTGAGCGGGAAGACGGACGCGACCGACTGCATCCACGCAGGCAGCGCGAAGAAGGGGAAGAACACGCCGGAGATGAACTGCAGGACGAGCACGACCGGTGTCACGACGGCCGACACCGACTTGCCCGAGCGCGGGAGCGACGAGAACGCGACGCCGCACACGGCCCCCGCCGCGCACCCGAGGAGGAAGACCCAGGCGAACGTCCCCAGACGGGCCGCGGCGTCGGGGCCCTCCCACGGCATGGGGACGTCGTAGGCCGTCGCGGCGAGGGCGAGCAGGAGGGCGATCTGGACGGCCGACGTCGCCAGGACCAGCCCGACCTTGCCCAGGAAGTAGGCGACCGGCGGCATGGGCGTCGCGCGCAGCCGCTTGAGCGTGCCGTCGTCGCGCTCGACGGCGATGGAGATCGCGAGCGACTGGAAGCTCGTGAGCATGACGCCCGTCGCGATCATCCCCGGCAGGAAGTACTGCGCGAAGGGCACGGAGTACCCCTCGACGCCCTGGTCCTGCCCGTCGAAGACCGTGGCGAAGATCGCGAGCATGATGACGGGGTAGGTGAAGATGAAGATCACCGCGTCGCGCTCGCGGAAGAACGCGCGCAGCTCGGCTCCCGTCCTGCCGAGGCCGAGCCGCGTCGCGCTGGGCAGCGCGACCCTCTCGCGCGGTGCCGGGGGTCGGGTCGTCGCGGTGCTCACGGGCGTGCCTCCTCGGGGACGACGACGCTCGCGCCGTCGGGGTCGTCGGTCGCTGCGGCGGGAGAGTGGGGACCAGGGGCCGACGGCGCCTCGAGCGGCTCGCCGATCAGCTCGAGGTAGGCGTCCTCGAGGCTCGGGCGCGCGACCTCGAGACCGGGGACCTCGCCGTCCGGCCGGTCGAGCCGCGCCGCGACCTGCGCGACCAGCGCGGTGGGGGAGTCGGTGCGCTCGGCGCGCCACGTCCCGTCCTCGAGCCAGCGCACCACGGGACGCCGCGCGGCCGGCCCGCCGAGGCGGTCGGGCGAGTCGAGCGCCACGACCTGCCCGGAGCGCACGACGGCGGCGCGGTCGGCCAGCTGCGCGGCCTCGTCGAGGTAGTGGGTCGTGAGGAGGATCGTGGTGCCGTCCTCGCGCAGCGACCGCACGAGGGCCCAGAACGAGCGGCGCGCCTGCGGGTCGAACCCGGTGGTCGGCTCGTCGAGGAACAGCAGCTCGGGCCGGCCGACGATGCCGAGCGCGACGTCGAGCCGCCGGTGCTGGCCGCCCGAGAGCTGCCGCGTGCGGGTGCGGGCCTTCTCGCGCAGCCCGACGGCGTCGATCACCTCGTCGGGGTCGCGCGGGGCGGGGTAGAACGTCGCGAAGTGGCGCACGAGCTCGGTGACCGTGAGCTCGGCCTGGTCGTGGGAGTCCTGGAGCACGACGCCGATGCGCGAGCGCCAGGCCCGGCCTGCGGTCTGCGGGTCCTCGCCGAGCACCCGGACCTCGCCGGCGTCGCGTCGGCGGAAGCCCTCGAGGATCTCGACCGTCGTCGTCTTGCCCGCGCCGTTGGGGCCGAGGACGGCGAAGATCTCGCCGCGCTCCACGCGCAGGTCGATCCCGTCGACGGCCTGCTTGGCGCCGTACCGCTTCCGCAGCCCGCGCACCTCGACGGCGGGGCCGCCGGGGGCGAGGGGTGCTGCGGAGCTGCCCGTGGCTGCTCGTCTCGTCGTCATGGGAACAGCGTGGCGCGAGGGGCCCGCGCGCCGCGACGGCCGTTCGTCCGGACCGTGCGTCCACCGATCGG
This sequence comes from uncultured Cellulosimicrobium sp., assembly GCA_964521905.1. Taxonomy (GTDB): domain Bacteria; phylum Actinomycetota; class Actinomycetes; order Actinomycetales; family Cellulomonadaceae; genus Cellulosimicrobium. Next base: position 2,180 of record CAZFUQ010000076.1, on the reverse strand, counting down.
TGGACGGGTTCGACCCGCGGCGTCGCGTCGCGTACAGTGGTCCCTCGGTGGTTGACGCCCGCCACGCTGCACCGCGCCCGTTCGGGGGAACTCGACGGGGACGGGAAGCGTGCCGAGGGCGTTGGTCGCGAAGGGTAGTGGCGCAATTGGTAGCGCAGCGGTCTCCAAAACCGCAGGTTGCAGGTTCGAGTCCTGTCTACCCTGCACGGCGTGGCTCCCGCGGGAGCGGCGCGTGGTCCGGGAACGGGCTGCATCGAGGGTTCGAGCAGGTCCAGGGCACATCCCGTGCGTCAGCGATGGGGAAGAACGAGTGAGCGAATCGCCGTCAGAGGCCGTGGGTGCGGGCGATGCACGTGCCGACGAGGTGAAGAAGGGCCGTCAGTCCACGGACAAGAAGCCCAACGTCTTCGCGCGTATCGCCCTCTTCGTGCGCCAGGTCGTCGCCGAGCTGCGGAAGGTCGTCACGCCGACGCGGTCCGAGCTCCTCACCTACACGACCGTCGTCCTGGTCTTCGTGGTCGTGGTCATGGCCTTCGTGACGGTGCTCGACTTCGGGATCGGCAAGGCCACGCTGTGGCTCTTCGGGAGCTAGCCCGGACCCGCATCCCGTAGGACCACCGGCCGCCGGCGCCCCTCGGGGCGCCTTCGGCGCTTCCAGAAGCAGTCATCGAGCAGTTCATCAGAAAGCAGGTTCGTTCGTGTCCCAGGAGTCGCTGGACCAGACGGAGAACGTCGACCCGACGCAGCCCGAGGGTGCACAGGACGAGGTCGACGAGACCACGGACGTCACGACGGTCGACGACGCCGTCGAGGCTGACGACGCTGCCGAGACCGACGACGACGCTGCCGACGAGTCGGCTGCGGACGACGAGGAGTCGGACGACGAGGTGCGTCCGGTGGACGAGGACGGCGACGTCATCGAGGACCCGGTCGCCGAGTTCAAGCGCACGCTGCGCACGCAGCCGGGCGACTGGTACGTCATCCACTCGTACGCCGGCTACGAGAACCGTGTGAAGGCCAACCTGGAGAACCGCATCCAGAGCCTCAACATGGAGGACTTCATCTTCCAGATCGAGGTCCCCATGGAGGAGGTGGCCGAGATCAAGAACGCGCAGAAGAAGATCGTCCGCCGCGTCCGCATCCCCGGCTACGTCCTCGTGCGCATGGAGCTCACCGACGAGTCGTGGGGCGCCGTGCGCCACACGCCCGGTGTCACCGGGTTCGTCGGGCACACCCACCAGCCGGTGCCGCTGACGCTCGACGAGGTCTTCTCGATGCTCGCGCCGATGCTGGCCCCCGCCCCGGAGCCCGGCAAGCCGGCCACGGCCGCCACGAAGGCTCCGATCGAGGTCGACTTCACGGTCGGCGAGTCCGTCACCGTCACCGACGGTCCGTTCGACACGCTGCCCGCCACGATCTCCGAGATCAACGTCGAGAACCAGAAGCTCAAGGTCCTCGTCTCCATCTTCGGCCGGGAGACCCCGGTCGAGCTGTCGTTCAACCAGGTCGCCAAGATCTGACGTGCGGGCGGCACCGGCCGCCCCGCGTGAGCGCAGCACTGCAACCGGGTCATCGCCCACGGCGTCGGTCCACGAGAGAGAAAGACAGGGAAGACTCATGCCTCCCAAGAAGAAGGTCTCCGGCCTCATCAAGCTCCAGATCAAGGCTGGCGCCGCGACGCCCGCCCCGCCGATCGGCCCCGCGCTGGGTCAGCACGGCGTGAACATCATGGAGTTCTGCAAGGCGTACAACGCGGCCACCGAGTCGCAGCGCGGCAACGTGGTCCCGGTCGAGATCACGGTCTACGAGGACCGTTCCTTCACCTTCATCACGAAGACCCCGCCGGCCGCCGAGCTCATCAAGAAGGCCGCGGGCGTCCAGAAGGGCTCCGCGACGCCGCACACCGTCAAGGTCGCGAAGATCACGGCCGACCAGGTGCGCGAGATCGCCACGACCAAGCTCGAGGACCTCAACGCGAACGACCTCGACGCCGCGTCGAAGATCATCGCCGGCACCGCGCGCTCGATGGGCATCACCGTCGAGGGCTGAGCAGAGCGAACGCGTAGGTAGGACGAGCGCCAGCGAGTTCTGCCGGAGTGTGAGCGGCGCTCGGCCCGACCACGAGGTCGAGGGCTGAGCAGAGCGAACGCGTAGGTAGGACGAGCGCCAGCGAGTTCTGC
>CAZFUQ010000075.1:0-15447 GCA_964521905.1 uncultured Cellulosimicrobium sp. | reverse complement strand
GCCTCTACCTCGGCGGGCCGGGCCTCTACCTCGGTGGGCCGGGGGTCTGTCTCGTGAGGGTGGGGCGGGTGCGGGGGGCGAGGAGGGTGACGCCGGCGGCGAGGAGCACCGTGACGGCGAAGCAGACGACGTACGACGCGAGCCCGAGCGTCGGGTGCAGGGCCCACAAGAGCGACCCGGTGACGGCGAGCGCGGTGGCGGCGGCGACGGCGTCGGACACCTGGAGCGACGACGAGTTGGCGCCCTGCTCCGCGACGGGAGACAGCTCGAGCGTGAGCACCGACAGGGTCGGGTGCGTCATGCCCATGCCCACGCCGGCGAGCGTCCAGGCGACCATCCCGACGACGGGGGGCACCGCCGTCCACGCGAGCAGCGCCGCGCCCGCGATCCCCAGCGCGACGAGCGTCCCGCCGAGCCGGACGTACCCGGCGTGCTGCAGACCCCAGGTCGCGCGGCCGCGCAGCCACGAGCCCGTCGACCAGCCGACCGCGCCGAACGTGAGCACCGCGCCCGCGAGCGACGGCGACAGGCCCCGCTCGTGCGACAGCAGGAGGGGGAGGAGCACCTCGGCACCGGTGAACGCGGCGGCGACGAGGCCCCGGATCGCGATGACGCTCGGCAGCCCGCGCGCGGCGCGCGTCGTGCCCCGCGGGAGCAGGCGCGGCACGGCGAGCGCGACCGCGGTGAGCGCGGCGACGAGCAGCACGACGAGCCCGGGCCCGCGGAGCTGGCCCGCGTAGTTGAGCGCTCCGATCCCCAGCGCGGCGACGACGGCCCACGTGAGCGACGCCTGGCGCGCGCCCCGGTCGAGCGGCGACTCGATGCCGGCGCCCTGGGCGGCCACGCCGGTGACCACGTCCGCGGGCGAGGCGTCCTCGATCGGCGCGGGGGCGTCGTCGGGCACGGGGAAGTCCGCGTCGTCCGGGGCGGAGCCGCGGGCGGCGCGCATGCCCGGGCGCATGAGGATCAGGGCGGGCACGGCGAGGACCGGGACGGCGAGGAAGACCCAGCGCCACCCGACGTGCTCGACCACGAGCCCGGCGACGGCCGGGCCGACGATCGACGGGATCACCCACGCGGCGGCGAACGCGGCGAAGACCTTCGGTCGCCGGTCGGCGGGGAAGACCCGCGCGACGAGCACGTAGAGCGCGACGATGTACAGGCCGGTGCCGACACCCTGGAGCACGCGCCCGGCGACGAGCACGAGCATGTCCTGCGCGAGGCCGGCGACGAGCAGCCCCGCGAGGAACAGCCCGATGCCGGTCCACAGCGGCGTCGTCGGGCCCGCGCGGTCGCTCCACCGGCCGGACGCGACCATGCCGACGACGCTCGACGCGAGCGACGCGGCGAACGCGAGGGTGTAGAGCGTGAGCCCGTCGAGCTCGACGGCGACCGTCGGCATCGCGGTCGCGACGGCGAGCGCCTCGAACGCCCCGAGGAACACGAACGCGACCATCCCGAACAGCACGGCCCGCTGCGTCGACGGCGCCAGGTGCGCCGCACCCGCCGGCCCGCCGCCCGGCCCGTCGCCCGGCCCGTCGCCCGGCCCGTCGTCCGGCCCGTCGCCCGGCGGCGCGCCTACGCGTCGTCCCGCCACGCCTACGCGCGGGCTCGGCGCGGAGGAACGTTCGTCCGCGTCGTGCACGAGGGTCCGCGCGGGGTCCGACGGCTCCGTCATACGAGGACGACCTTTCCGGTGGTGGCGCGCGCTTCGAGCTCGCGGTGGGCACGCGCCGCCTCCGCGAGGGGTACCTGGTGCGTGACGACGCGCCACGTCCCGTCCGCCGCGAGCGCGAGCGCGCGCTCCTGCAGGTCGAACAGGTCTCCCCAGGGCCGGGCCTGGGGTCCGACGGCCCACCGTACGTCGGTCGTGGGTCGTTCCGCCTCGGAGCTCTCGACGTCGTGCTCGACGTCACCCGCGCGGTTCGCCGCGCCCGACGACCAGCCGAACAGGACGAGGCGTCCGTCCGGCGCGACGAGCGCGGCGGCGTCGGTACCGGGGTCTCCGCCGACGCCGTCGAGCAGGACGGTCGCCCCGTCCGGGGCGTGCTGCCCGACGGCGGCGCGGGCCTCGTCGAGCCAGCCGTCGGCCCGGTAGTCGAGCGCCGTGAGACGCTCCGCGCGCGCGTCACCGGCGAGGGAGCGCACGAGCGCGACCTTCTCGGGACCGCCCGCGAGCCCGACGACGCGCGCACCGGCCGCGAGGGCGCTCTGCACCAGGAGCGTCCCCAGCCCGCCCGCGGCGGCCGTGACGATCACCGTGTCGGACGCGGTGACCTCCGCGAGGTCGAGGATCCCGACCGCCGTGCGGCCCGTCCCGATCATCGCGATCGCGTCGGGTGCGGTGACGTGGTCGGGGACGCGGTGCAGCGCCTCGACCGGCACGACGGCGAGCCGCGCGTACCCGCCGCCGTCCGGCGTCGCGCCGAGGTGGGCGGCGACGCGGCGACCGCGCCACGCGGCGTCGACCCCGGGCCCGACGGCGTCCACGACGCCCGCGACCTCGCGGCCCGGGACCGTCGGCAGCGCGGGCAGCGGCAGCGGCCCGCCCGTGGCCTCGCCGCGCCGCAGCGTCGTGTCGAGCAGGTGGACGCCGTGCGCCCGGGCCGCGACGCGGACCTGACCGGGCCCGGGGACCGGGTCGGGGACCTGGTCGAGGACGAGGTTCTCGGGCGGTCCGAAGGCGTGCAGGCGGATGGCGTCCATGGTGGCTCCTCTGGGTGTGACGTCGGGCGGTGCGGCCCGGTACGGGCGCGCCCTGCTAGTCTCGAACCTCAACAAATGTTGAGGTCAAGCACCAGGCCCGTATCCGTCGTCGGCCGGTGCGGCGAGGAGTCCTGCGTGCCCGACGTCGTCCCTTCCGTGCACGACGAGCTCACCGTCGGCCAGCTCGCCGCGCGCAGCGGCGTGGCCGTGTCCGCGCTGCACTTCTACGAGCGCGAGGGGCTCATCACGAGCCGTCGTACGCCCGGGAACCAGCGGCGCTTCGCGCGCGAGACGCTGCGTCGCGTCGCGTTCGTCCGCGCGTCGCAGCGCGTCGGCATCCCGCTCGCGCGCATCCGCGACGCGCTCGCGACGCTGCCCGGTGACCGCACGCCGACCGCGAAGGACTGGCACCGGCTCTCCCAGGCCTGGCACGCCGACCTCGACGCGCGCATCGAGCAGCTCACGCGGCTGCGAGACCATCTCACCGACTGCATCGGCTGCGGGTGCCTGTCGCTGCGCAAGTGCGTCCTCGCCAACCCGCACGACGCCCTGGCCGACGAGGGCCCCGGCCCACGCACCCTGCTCGTGGACGGTCTCGAGGACTGACCGTCAGTCCGGCGCGAGCAGCGCCCCGAAGCTCGTGCGACGGCGCAGCGCGAAGCCGAGGCGCTCGTACACGCGGATCGCGCCGCGGTTCTCGGCCGCGGCGTGCAGGAACGCGCGCTCACCGCGTTCCTGCACGTGGAAGGCGACGTCCAGCACGAGCCGGGACGCGAGCCCCCGGCCGCGGTGCGCGGCGTCGGTCGTCACGGCGCTGATCTCCGTCCAGCCCACCGGGTGCAGGCGCTCGCCCGCCATCGCGACGAGCCGGCCGTCGCCGTCACGGAACCCGACGTACCGCCCGAGCAGGTAGGTGCGGGCCTCGAACGGCCCGGGTCGGCTGCGCTCGACGAGCGCGAGCATCTCGGGTACGTCGTCCTCGCCGAGCACGACGACCTCCGGGTCCGGGCGGGGTCGCAGCCGCTCCGTCTGGGCGAGCTGGACCCCGCCGATCCGGGTCTCGAGCGTCCAGCCCGCGGGCGGGTCGATCCCCTCGGGCGGCGCGGAGAAGCGTCCGCCCGGGCCGACGAGCCCCGCGATCGCGTCCCACACGCCCGGGTGCTCCCACGAGCGCACGCCCGTGATCGGCGAGACGTCCGCGGGGTAGCGGCGCGCGAGGTCGCCACCCTCGGCGAGGTGCGCGTGGTGCCCGGTGAGGGCGCTCCACGAGGGGTTGTCCAGGACGGCGTCGTCGACGTCGGTCGTGCCCTGGCGCGTGCTCGTCGCGGTCATGCTGGGACGGCCTCGGTGGCCGCAGCCTCCGTCGACCGGGCCGGGGACGGCAGGCCGAGGTTGTCACGCAGCGTCGTGCCCGTGTACTCGGTGCGCAGCGACCCGCGCTCCTGCAGCAGCGGGACGACCCGGTCGACGAGCTCGTCGAGCCCGGTGGGCACGAGGTGGGAGCCGATGACGAAGCCGTCCGAGGCGTCCCGCTGGACGAAGTCGTCGAGCGCGTCGGCGACCTGCGTGGGCGTGCCGACGAAGCTTCCGCGCGTGAACTCCTGGATCGCCGTCTCCCGCAACGACCAGCCGTTCGCCTCGGCCTGCGCGCGCAGGCGCGCGACGGTGGCGGGACGGTCCGCGTGGATGAGCGCGCGACCCGCGACGAACGACGGCGCGTCGACGAGCGGCTCGACGTCGGGCAGGGGGCCGTCGGGGTCGTAGCCGGACAGGTCGCGGTTCCAGATCTGCTCGAGCAGGATCTGCGCCGTGCGGCCGGGCACCTGCTCCTCGCGCACCCAGCGCGACCTCTCCTGCGCCTCGGCGGGGGTGTCCCCGAGCACGAACGACGCGCTCGGCAGGATCTTCAGATGGTCCGGGTTCCGCCCGAGCCGTGCGGCACGCGCCTTGACGTCCTGGTAGTACTCGCGCGCCTCGTCGAACCGCCCGTACGGGGAGAAGATCGCGTCCGAGCTCGCGGCGGCGAAGTCGCGGCCCTGCGGCGAGACGCCCGCCTGCAGGATCACCGGGTGGCCCTGCGGGGGGCGCGGGACCCCGAAGCGCCCGTGCACGTCGAACTGCGGCCCGGAGTGCTCGAACGCGCCGGCACCGGCACGCGCGAAGATCCCGGCCTCCTTGTCGATCACGAGGTCGTCAGCGGCCCACGAGTCCCACAGCTGCCGCACGACGGACAGCGTCTCCGCGGCCCGCTCGTAGCGCTGCGACCGGTCGAGGAAACCGCCGCGCCGGAAGTTCGCCCCGGTGAACGCGTCGAAGCTCGTCACGACGTTCCACGCCGCGCGCCCGCCCGACAGGTGGTCGAGCGTCGCGAGCTGGCGCGCGAGCTCGTACGGCTCGTTGAAGGTCGCGTTGATGGTCGCCGCGAGGCCGAGGTGCTCGGTGACCGCGGCGAGGGACGCGAGCACGGTGAACGTGTCCGGGCGCCCGACGACGTCGTGGTCGAAGATCTCGCCGTCGCGCTCGCGCAGCGCGAGGCCCTCGGCCAGGAAGAAGAAGTCGAACCGACCGCGCTCGGCCGTGCGGGCGGTGTGCTCGAACGTCGAGAAGTCGATCTGGCTCCCCGCCTCGGGCAGGTGCCACAGCGTGTGGTGGTTGACGCCCCCGAGGTAGGCGCCGAGGACGATCTGCTTGCGGGGCTTGCCGGACGCGGTGGTCCCGGCGGGTGTCGTGGTCATGTTCTCGTCCTCTCAGGCGGCGAAGCGGTTCGGGACGTCGGTGGGCAGGCCGAGCAGCCCGCGCAGGCTGTCGGCGTCGTACGAGGCGCGCGCGAGCCCGCGGGCCCGCAGCTCGGGGAGGAGGTCCGCGACGACGGCGTCGAGGTCGTCGGGCAGCACGGCGGGGCGCAGCCGCACGCCGTCGTAGCCGGCCCGGTGCCACGACTCGACGACGTCCGCGACGTCGGCCGCGGAGCCGGCGACCACGCGCGCGTCGGTGGTCCACGCTCCGCCCGCGCGCTCGTCGAGGCGGGCCAGGCGGTCGGCCCCGGACTCGCCCGCGTGGTCGAGCACGACGGCGAGGTCCGCCACCACGCGCAGACGCTCGCCCGTCCGCCCGACCCGGTTCTCGGCGTCGTGCACCTCGGCGAGGATCGAGGCCGCGGCCGCGTCGTCCTGTGGCGTCACGAAGACGACGTCGCCGTGGCCCGCGGCGAGCGCGTAGGGGACGGCGGCGTGCGCGAGCACGGCCACGACCGGCTGTCCCTGCGGCGAGCGAGGGACGATCGACGGCCCGCGCACGGAGAACCAGCGGGTCTCGACGTCGACGCGGTGCACCTTGTCGCGATCGACGAACCGGCGCGTCGCGACGTCGCGGATCTCGGCGTCGTCCTCCCACGAGTCCCAGAGCGCGCGCACGGCGTCGACGACGGCACCGCCCTCCGCGAACACCTCGCCGACCAGCTCGTCGGCCTCGCCGGCGAGGTACTTCTCGAGCGTCAGCTCGGGGAAGGTACGCCGGCCCGTGAGCGCGGCGTCGGCGGCGGACGCCGACACCCGGATCTGCCAGCCCGCGCGTCCGCGGCTCGTGTGGTCGAGCGTCGCGACGGCCTTCGCCACGTGGAACGGCTCCGTGTGCGTGGCCGTGACCACCGGGACGAGGCCGACGTGCCGCGTCGCCGGAGCCACGCGGGCCGCCACGAGCTCGGCGTCGAGGCGCACGCGCACGAGGTCGGTGCGCGCCGCGCCCGGGTCGCCCCACGGGTCGCCGGGGACGCCGAACGTGTCCTCGAACGTCACGAGGTCGACGACGCCCGCCTCGGCCCGGCGGGCCAGGTCCACCCAGTAGCCCGCGTCCGTCAGCGCCTCGGGTCGCGCGGCGCGCTCACGCCACGACGCGGGGTGCCACCCCGGCCCGTCGAGCGCGACCGCCACGATCGCGGTCGGTGTGCTTCCCGTCGTCCCGGTCACCTGCGTCACCCCTCACGTCCGCCGGCCCCGCGTCGTCCGCGGGGCGTCCGGGTGACCGTAGGCCTCGCCGCGGGAAAGGCGACCGGGACGGACGGATTTCTCACATCGTGGGAAGCCCGGGTGGTCAACCCTGCCAGCGGTCCCGGTGCACGACCTCCGTCAGCGGGCGGCGGTGCGGCTGCGACCAGCGGCCCCGCGTCGGGTACCCGAGCGGGACGAGGCCCATCGTCAGCGCGTCGTCGGGCAGGCCGAGCAGCGCGGCGACGTCGCGTTCGTGGACGGTGTGGAACGTCGTGAGCGTCGCACCGACGCCGTACGCACGCGCGGCGAGCGCGAGGTTCTGCACGGCGCCGTAGATCGAGGCGCCGAGCCGCGGGTCGGTCGACCCGGCCGCGTTCCGCAGCACCGGCACGACCCACACCGGTGCCTCCTCCAGGTGCAGGGCGAGGTGCTCCACGGCCCGGAACCCCGCCTCGCTCACGCCCGCGTCCTGCGTCGCGGCGGCGAGGACGGCGTCGCGGCGGTCCCCGTACGCGGACCGCCAGCCCTCGCGGTACCACGCGGCGACCTGCTCCTTCACCCCCCGGTCGGTGACGACGACCCATGCCCACTGCTGCCGGTTGCCCCCGCTGGGGCCGCGGACCGCGGCGTCGAGGATCGCGTCGAGGACGTCGTCGGGGACCGGGTCCTCGGACAGGTAGCGCCGGGCGGGGGTCGAGTGGAGCGCTCGAAGGATGGACAGATCCTCAGGTGTGGTCACGGGCGCCGAGGGTACGGGCTACCATCCGGCGCGATCGTGGGTCCCGGCCGTCGTCTCGCAGGCTGGGCACGCCGCGGCGCGCCCGGATCGACACGCCTCGTGCGAGGAGAGCAGATGGTCACGCAGGTGCTGGTCGCGGTCCACGTCGACACGGCGGAGGTGCACACGGCCGAGGCGCTGCGGGAGCGGGTCACCGCGCTCGAGGCCGCCGGGGTGCACCTGCTCACCTTCGCGCCGCGGTCCGACGGCGGGCTGAGCGCCGTCGAGGCCGCCTCGTTCGCGGTGGCGTGGACCGAGCGGGTCGGGCTCGCCCCGGTCCTCAACCCCGTCCACGCCGAGCCGTTCCACGTCTCCAACCAGCTCTCGAGCCTCGACCGGCTCTCGCGGGGCCGCGCGGGCTGGTGGGTCCAGGTGGCCGACGACGTCGCGCACGCTCGCTCGCACGGTACCGGGCCCGTGGGGGACGAGGACCCACCGGCGCTGGTGCAGGAGGTCTCCGAGGTGGTGGAGGCCGTCCGGCTCCTGTGGGACTCGTGGGAGGACGGCGCGCTCGTCGCGGACCGGGAGACCGGGCGGTTCCTGGACGCCGACCGCGTCCGCCACGTCGACTTCGTCGGGCGACGGTTCTCGGTCAAGGGCCCCGCGCTCCTGCCTCGTCCACCGCAGGGCCAGGTCCCGGTGCTGGCCGAGGATGCCACGGTCGACGCCGACGTGCGCGGCGTGACCGTGCTGCCCGTCGGCGCCGGCACCGCGCACGACGTCGCCGCGCGAGGTCTGCGGGCGAAGGACGGCCCCGTCGTGGTGCGCCTCGTGCCACCCGGACGTCCGGGGGAGGGGGACGTCGTCGGCCAGGCGCTGGCGACGCTCCGCGCGGCGGGGCTCGCCGCGCCGCCGCCCGAGCCCGGGCGGACCCTGCGCGACGTCCTCGGCCTTCCCCGCCCGGCCGGGCGGCTCGCCGCCGCTCGACGGGCCGACGAGATCGGAGCGCGACGATGAGCACGCCGACGGCGACCACGGGGGCGCCGAGCACGCACCGCCGCGAGCTGCACCTCGCCGCGTTCTTCCCGTTCGGCCCGCACTACGACTGGTCGGCCGTCACGGACCCCACGACCTACTACGACCCCGAGACGTACGCGGTGCTGGCTCGCTCGGCCGAGCGCGGGCTGTTCTCGGCGATGTTCCTCGGCGACAGCCAGCGCCTGCGGGAGCACCTCGGGCGCGTCAACGACACGGTCGTGACCGGGCGGCCGGACCAGCTCGTGCTCTTCGCGTACCTCGCGGCCCGCACGCGCCACCTGGGGTTCGTCGCGACGCTCAACACGACGTTCTCCGCCCCGGCGGACCTCGCCGCGCGGGTCGCGACCGTCGACAGGCTCAGCGCAGGACGCGTCGGCTGGAACGTCGTGACGACGAACGACGCGTGGACCGGCGCGAACTTCCGCCGCGGCGGCTACCTGCCCCGCTCCGAGCGCTACCGGTCCGCCGAGGAGCACCTCGCCGTCGTCCACGGGCTGTGGGACGCCGAGCGGGGAGCCGCCGTGCGCCACGCGGGCGCGCACCACGACGTCGTCGCGACCGCGACCCTGCCGCCGTCGGTGCAGGGCGCCCCCGTGATCTTCCAGGCGGGAGAGTCCGACGAGGGCCGCGACTTCGCCGCCCGGCACGCGGAAGGCATCTTCTCCCGCTATCTCGAGCTCGAGGCGGCGACGGCGTTCGCCGACGACCTGCGCCGTCGGCTCGTCGCCCACGGCCGGCCCGAGGACGACCTGCGGATCTTCCCCGCCGCGAGCATCACCCTCGGCGACACCGAGGCGGAGGCCCGCGAGAAGGCGGACTGGTTCCACCGGCGCACCTGGACGGACCGGATGGTCGTCGCGGTCCTCGAGGCGGTCTGGGGCCGCGACCTGTCGTGGCTCGACCCCGACGGCCCGCTGCCCGACGTCGACCCCGTGTCGGCCGAGCAGACGCGCACGCACGGCGTCGTCAACAGCCGCGACGATCCCCTGGAGACGGCGGCCCGCTGGCGTCGCCTGGCCGCGGAGCAGGACCTCACGGTCCGGGGCCTGGTCGACACGCTGCACGCCTCCGCGGCGTTCGTCGGTACCCCGGGGTCGGTCGCCGACCGGCTGGCGCACCACGTCCGGACCGGCGCGATCGACGGCATCAACCTCACGCCGCAGTCGGTGCCGGACGGCTTCGACGAGGTCGTCGACCGGTTGGTCCCCGAGCTGCAGGAGCGCGGGGTCTACCGCACGGCGTACCCGGGCACGACGCTGCGCGAGAACCTCGGGCTGCGGCCCCCGGTCCGGCACCGGGCGGCCCTCGCCGGGTGAGCGCACCCCCGCCGTCGCGCGGCGCACCTCCCCGCTGCTCGGCGCGAGAGGCTGGGAGGGTCACCAGTTCTTGGTGCCGCCGCCGCTGCCGTCGTCGCCCGGGTCGCTGCCGGTCCCGGGCTGGTCGCCGTAGAGGTCGCGATACTCCTGCTCGAGCCGTTCCTGCTCGTCGCGCGCCTCGGACCCCTGCTGCTGGAGCTGTTCCTGGCGCTGCTGCTCCTCGCGCTCCGCCTGGCTCTGCTGGTCCTCGGTCTCGCCCGACGCGTCGGACTGCTCGTCGCCCTCGGACCCCTCGCCGCCCTGCTGCTCCTCGGGCTGCCCGTCCTCGGCCTGCTGCTGCTTGTCCTGCAGCCGCTCCTGGGCCGCCGCGGCCTGCTCCTCCTGCTCGGGCGTCTGCTCGGACTCGCCGCAGTCGGGCCAGCCGCGGATCTGCTCGGCCGTCGCGTACTCCTGCTCCGCATACGCGTACCAGTCCTGCACGTCCTGGTGCAGCTCGTCGGGATCGGGCTCCTCGCTGCCGTCGCCGTAGGGGTCGAGGAGCCCCTCGTCGTAGGGGAGACCGGCGTCGCGGGCTGCGATCGCCTCCTCGACCAGCGCGAGACGCGCGGCCTTCTCGTCGGCGTACGCCAGGTCGTCGTCGCCCATGATCTCGTAGGCCAGCGAGAGGTTGGTCTGGATCATGCAGCGTTCCTCGGGCGACGCGCCCTCCGCGAGGTCGTACGCGACGTCGAGCGAGGTGATGGCGTCGTACACCGCCCACTTGTCGTCGGACCGCGCGAGCGCCGTCCCGTGGTTGTAGTGCGCCTTCCACGGCTCGACGACGTTCAGGGTCCGCTGGATCCCGTAGTAGTCCGCGGCGGCCCCGGCGTCCCCGGAGTCGTACCGGTCCTTCGCGGTCGACGCGATCGGTGCCAGGAGCGCGAGCTTGAACCCGAGCACGAGCAGCACGAGCACGACGGGGATCGTCCCGACGAGCCACCACGTGCGTCGCCGCAGCCGCGCGGCGCGCAGGGCCGCGGGCCCGCCGGCCCGGGAGGGACGCGAGCCCGGCGGGGGCGTCGGGGGCGGGGCCCAGGTCATCGGCCCACCTCCGCACGGTCCTCGGTGCGCGTGCCCGACGGCGGCCCGTCGCCCCGGCCTGGCTGGTCCCGGTCGCGGGGCGAGCCGGGGCGCACGAGCGAGCGGCTCGCCGAGCGCGCCCAGAACCACGCCTCGAGCCCGAGGAGCGCGACGAGCGCGATCGCGAACGGCCACACGACCGGGCGGTACGCGGTGATGTCGCGGCGACCGTCGGCCGCGACCTGCTGCGGGTCGACCCCGGCGACGAGCGACGCGGTCTCCGTCGGCCCGGTGCGGTGCACGTACGGGACCCCGAGCTGGTCCGCGAGAGCCTTCAGCGTCTCCTCGTCGAGCACGGACAGCGCCTCGACGGGCTCGCCGTCCTCGCTCGGCTGCGACCAGTCGATGATGTACTCCGCGTCCTCGGGCTCCACGTCGGGGTCGTACTCCTTCATGGGCCCGCCCTCGGCGGTGCCGTAGCCGAGCACGGCGCCGCCGTCGACCAGGGGCGCGAGGTCGGCGAACGAGCGCGGCTCGCCCTGCGCCGTCTGCTCCCCGTCGGAGAGGAAGAAGACGAGGCGTGCGTTCGCGGGGTGCTGCTCCGCGGAGCCCTGGAGGGCCGCGCGCAGCTCGTCGAGCGGTCGGTCGGTGAGCGACCCGTGCGAGTAGCGCGTGATCTCGCGGTGGAACGTGTCCGCCCACGACGTGATCGCGCGCGCGTCCGTCGTCAGCGGGAGCTGGCGCGACGCCTGGGAGTCGAACGAGATGATCGAGTAGCGCGCGCCGGGGATCGCCTCGGTGAGGCTCGCGATGTCGTGCCGGACGCCGTCGAGCCGCTCCTGGCCGCCCTCCGGGCCGTAGTCCTCGGCCGCCATCGAGCCCGTGCGGTCGACGACGAAGAAGAGGTCGACGTCGGCGACCGACGTGTCGCGCTCGGTCGACTCGACCGACGGCGCGAGCCCGATGATCCCGAGCAGCACGACCGCTCCCGCGCGCCGCACCCAGGCCGCGCGCGGCGCGCCGGGGCGAGGTGCGCCGTCGGGCCCGGGGCGGCCGGCGACGACCGTCTGCCACACGGCGAGGCCGAGCAGCGGGACGACGAGGAGGACCAGCACCCACACGGGGACGAGGGGCTGCAGCACCAGTGCGCTCGTGTTCATGGTCGCCTCACTCCCGGACCCGCCACGCGACGACGAGCAGCAGCCCGACGCCGAGGACCGCGACGAGGAACCAGCCCGCGGGCCGGTCCGTGACGACCACCTCGGGCGAGGCGTCGAGCTCGACCGCCTGCTGCGCGACGACGTCGTCGACCATGCCCTGCACCGCGCCCGGGTCGTCCGCGAGGAAGTACAGGCCGCCGCCCGCCTCGACCGTGTCGCGGTACTCCGACTCCTCGGGCGTGCCCTCGTAGCGCTTCGAGCCGCCGAAGATGCCGTGCAGCGTGATGTCGCGCGACGTGACCAGGTCCGCGGCCTGGGGCAGCGTGTAGATCGGCTCGCCCGACACGTAGTTGTCGGTCGCGAGGATGATCGAGCGCGAGCGCTCCGTGTCCTCCGCGTCGAACTGCAGGGCACAGCTCGCCAACCCGTCCCCGATGAGGCTCGCCCCCGCGAGGTTCGCCGTCGTGCCCGCGGTGAACTGCGCGTACTCGAGGATCTGGTCGTCGTCCGCCCCGCCCGTGTAGTCGAAGGTCGACGGGTCCTTGTCGAGCGCGTCGATGCCGGACTGCAGCTCCTCCTGGACGAGCGTGTAGTCGTCGGTGAGCGGGAAGACCGTGCGGGACGAGGAGTTGAAGATCGACAGCGCTATGCGCTCCCCCTCGAAGTTGTCCACCAGCTCCTGGAACACCTTGAGCACCGCGCCGTCGTACTCGATCATGGAACCCGACACGTCCAGGCACAGCACGATGTCGCGCGTGCCGAGCCGGTCCACGACGACGTCCGTCTCGACCGGCCGGGCCGCGACCGCCCCGGCGCCGACGACCGCGACCAGCAGCCCCGCCGCCGTCAGGCCCTGCAGCACGCGGTAGCGGCGCACCCACGCGGCGAACGCGGGCACGCGCTCGAGGTAGTCGGAGTTCGCCACCCACAGCACGTCGCGGTCCGCGGCGCGCTCCCGGCGTCGCCGTGCGAGCCACCACGCGACCGCGCCCGCGGCGAGCACCGCCACGACGAGCCCGGCCCACAGCCACGGCCAGTGGATCGAGGCACCCTGGGGGCCCGGGACGAGCGGGGCGCTCACCATCCGCGCACCACCGACCGGGCCTGGTCGATCGAGGCCTCGCCGTCCGTCGACCGGGCCGCGGGGTCGTTGTCGTGGTCCGCGAACGACGGCCGGTAGTAGCGCGCGATGAGGTGCGTGAGACGCCCGGCCCGGCCGATCTGCTGGATCTCCGACAGCGTCATGGACGACGCGTCCTGGCCGAGGCGCCCCGTCGCGAACCCGCGCATCTCCGCGGACAGCGCGAGGTGCAGCGCGCGCTCGTCGAGCTCGCCCGCGCGGAAGCGCGCGGTGACCTCGTCGAGGCGCTCCTCGTACTCGGCGCGCAGCGCGGCGTACGGGTCGTGCGGGCCGGCCGGCGGGCGCGGACCGGGCGGCGGCGCGGCCTTCTCCTCGGCGCGGGCGCGCGTCAGCCAGATCACGAGGAACACCACGGCGGCCGCCGCGAGGATCGCCGCGATCCCCAGGACGGTCCACCACCCCGAGTAGCCCACGGGGTCGACGAGCTCATCGACGGGCACGCTTCTGCCTCCCCAGGAGCTCGACGAACCGTTGCACGACGTCGTCCGACCCCTCGACGAGCACGCCCTGCACCTGCAGCCGACGCAGGCGCTCCACGACCTCGGCGCGCCGGGCGGCCACGACGGTCCCGGCAGCCTGCGCGAGCGCCGCGCGCCCGCGCAGGAACGGCGGCAGGCGCAGCGTCCCGTCGACGTCCGCGATCGCCGAGGTAGAGCCCTGGTAGCGCGAGGTAGAGCCCTGGTAGCGCGAGGTAGAGCCCTGGTCGGCGACCTCACCTCTACCTCGGCGTACCGGGCCCCTGCCTCGGGACGAGGGGGACCCGGCGTCGGGCATGCGGACGCTCACCGGGGAGAGGTCCGCGACCTGCACGACCATGACCTCGTGACGCACCCGCAGCGAGCGCAGGAGCTGCTCGTGCTCGACGCCGGGGCGCGCCTCGTCCGTCACGACCACCATGAGCGAGCGGCGCCGGAACGCCGACTGCGCGCGGTCCAGGGGCCGCGCGAGGTCGCTGGCGGGCGCGTCGGGGCGCCACTGGTCCTCGACCGTGCGCAGGAGCACCTCGAGGTCCTGCGTGCTCGCGCGCGGGGGGAGCTGCACGAGGCGCTCTGCGTCCCCGGCGACGAGCGCGACCCGGTCGCCGCGGTCGCGCGCCAGGTAGGCGACGAGCGCGCAGCAGAAGCCTGCGATCTCGGCCTTGCTCTCGCCGCTCGGCGCCGTCGCGCCCATGGTGCGACCGGTGTCGACGACGAGCACGAGGTTGAGGTTCGACTCGCGCACGAACCGCCGGATGATCGGGATCCCCGCGCGGGCGGACGACTTCCAGTCGATGTCCCCGACGTCCTCGCCCGGCGCGTACAGGTGCAGGTCGTCGAAGTCCTGCCCGTGGCCCTTGAACACCGACCGGTGCCGCCCCTCGAGCAGGCCCGACGCCCGGCGCGCGACCGGGAGGTCGAGCCGGGCCCGGACCTGGGCGAGTCGGGAGACGTCGGGCACGTGGTGCTCTCTCGGTCGGTGGTCGGTGGTGGTCGGTGGCCGGGCGGGAAGGTGCGACGGACGCTCAGGGCGTGGGGACGGCGTCGAACACGGCGTCCACGAGCTGCTCCGGCGGGACGTTGTTCGCGAGCGCGTCGAACGTGCGCACGAGGCGGTGACGCAGCACCGAGTAGCGCACGGCCTTGATGTCGTCCGGGATGACGAACGCGCGGCCCGCGATCACGGCGAGCGCCTGGCCCACGCGCATGAGCGCGATGCCGCCGCGCGGGGACGCGCCCACGCGCACGTGCCGGTCGAACCCGGGGATCGGGCGCGGCCCGGAGAAGCGCGTCGTGTTGATGAGGTCGACGACGTACCGCTTGATCGAGTCGTCCACGTACACGTCGTCGACGAGCCCGCGCAGGAACCGGACGTCGTCGAGCGAGATCGGCTGCGCGGTGAGGGGTTGCGTCATCTGCCCGGTCGCGATGCGCTGCAGGATCTCGAGCTCCTGCGGCGGCGTCGGGTAGGTGAGCACCTCCTTCATGAGGAAGCGGTCCATCTGGGCCTCGGGCAGCACGTAGGTGCCCTCCTCCTCGATGGGGTTCTGCGTCGCGAGCACCATGAACGGGTCCGGCAGGGGGAAGTTCTCGCCGCCGATCGACGTCTGCTTCTCCTGCATCGCCTCGAGCATCGCGGACTGCGTCTTGGCCGACGAGCGGTTGATCTCGTCCAGCAGCACGACGTTCGCGTGCACCGGGCCGAGCTGCGTCGTGAAGTCGCCCGACGCGTAGTTGAAGATCTGCGTGCCGACGATGTCGTTCGGCATGAGGTCCGGGGTGCACTGGATGCGGTGGAAGCTGCCGTCGACCGCCGCCGCGAGCGTCTGCGCCGCGGTCGTCTTGGC
>CAZFUQ010000074.1:7256-15512 GCA_964521905.1 uncultured Cellulosimicrobium sp. | reverse complement strand
ACCGCAGACGTACAGGCTGGCGCGCCCCTCGACCAGGGGGACGAAGTCGCGCACGTCCCGCGTGGCGGTGTCGAACAGGCGAAGGGTCACGTCCGCAAGGGTACCGGGGACATACCATCCCGACCGAAGCGGTAACCGCCGGTCTCACGGCCTCAGCCGAAGTTCATCCCCTCGCCGCGGTACGTCGGCACCTCGTCGACCACCTCGTCGCCGCGCACGAGGTGCACGCGGTCGAACCGCTCCATCACCTCGCCCGCCTTCCCGTGCCGGAACCACACGCGGTCGCCCACCGCGAGCTCGGGCGCCGAGGCCGCGGCGGGTCCCCTGCCCCGGTGCAGCGGCGTCTGGACCTCGCCCGCCCCCTCACGGCCCGAGAGCGACCACCCGGGCGTCACCACGCGCGGCAGGCGGCTGCGCGACGCCGGGCCGGACGCGACGTACCCACCGCCGAACGCCGTCGCCCACCCCGGGGCGGGCACCCGCACGACGTCGAGCCCGAAGAACGCTGCCGGGCGCGGCCGGAACGACCGGTAGTCGTCGAAGAGGCCGGGCACGTACAGCCCCGAGCCCGCCGTGACCTCGGTGACCACGGCGTCCGCGGACGACGTCTCGAGCGACCCGGTGCCCCCGGAGTTCACGAGCTCCACGTCGTGCCCGGCGGCGTCGCGCACGGCCCCGACGACCTCGCCCCGGCGTGTGGCGAGGTCCGCGACCGACAGCCGCTTCACGGCGCGCACGGCGGGGCTCGAGTCGGGCAGGCCCGCTACCTGGGCCTCGTAGAACATCACGCCGCGCAGCACCAGGCCCGGCTCGGACGCGACGCGTGCGGCGAGCGACGCGACGTCGCGGGGCGCGCGCAGCGGCGAGCGGCGCGTGCCGAGGTGCGCGACCAGCGGCCCCACGCCGACGCGCAGCGACGCGTCCACGTCGAGGCACACCTGCACGGGCGGCTCGTCGCCGGTCCCGGTGGCGGCGAGCGCCTGCCGGACGAGCGCGAGGTGCGCCGCGTCGTCGACCATGAGCGTGATCTCGCGTCGGCCCGCCTCGTGGCGCGCGAGCGCGGCGAGCGCGCCGCGGTCCACGGACGGGTAGCCCACGAGGACGTCGCGCACGCCGGCGTCGACGAGCCACAGCGCCTCGCGCACGGAGTACGCCATGACGCCCCGGAAGCCGCGCTCGCCCGCGCGCGCGACGAGCGAGCGCACCCGCACGGACTTCGACGCGACCCGGACGGGCACGTCTCCCGCTCGCGCGAGGAGCTCGTCGGCGTTGGCGTCGAACCGGTCGAGGTCGACGACGGCGAGCGGCCCGTCGAGATCGGCCGTCGCCCGGGTCAGCCGCGCGAGGAGGGACGGCGACACCTCCCGCTCGTCGGCGGTCGCGCGGGTCGCTCCCCCACCCGTCCCCGGCTCCGCTGCCGCGTGTGTCGTCATGGGGAGAACGTACGCCACGACCGGGCCCCGCCGGCCCGCGGGACGTGTGCGGAACCGGTGCGGGACCGGTGCGGGGACGTCGTGAGACAGTACGTCCTGTGAGCAGCGACGACGCCCTCTCCTGGACCAACTGGGCCGGCACCGCCTCGGCGACCCCGCGCCGCCGGGCCACGCCCCGCGACGAGGCCGAGCTGGCCTCGCTCGTCGCCGGTGCGGTCGCGGACGGGCTGCGCGTGCGCGCCGTCGGGGCGGGCCACTCCTTCACCCCGGCGGCCGTCACGGACGGGCTGCTCCTGGACCTCGACCGCGTGAGCCGCGTCGAGCGGATCACGCGCGACGGCGACGCGCTCCTCGTGACCGTCGGCGCGGGCGTCCGCCTGCACCGGCTCAACGAGGCGCTCGCCGCCGCGGGGCTGGCGATGCGCAACCTCGGCGACATCGACCGCCAGTCGATCGCGGGCGCGATCTCGACGGGCACGCACGGCACCGGTGCACGCCTCGGCGGTCTCGCGACCCAGGTCCGTGGCGTGCGCGTCGTCGGGGCCGACGGCGAGGTGCGCGAGGCGTCGGCGACGCACGACCCGGGGCTGTTCGAGGTCGGCCGGCTCGGGCTGGGCGCCGTCGGCATCCTGTCCGCGGTCACGCTCGAGGTGGTCCCCGCGTTCCTCCTGCGGGCGCAGGAGGAGCCGTGGCCGCTCGACCGCGTGCTCGAGGACCTGGGCACCCCCGACGACCCGGACGGGCTCGTCGGCGGCAACGACCACTTCGAGTTCTACTGGTTCCCGCACACGCGCCGCGCCCTGACCAAGCGCAACAACCGGCTCGCCCCCGACGACGAGGCCGACGAGCTCGAACGGCTGCGGACGTCGGGCCCCGGGCCGGTCACGCGGGCGCGCGCGTGGGTCGACGAGGAGCTGCTGTCGAACGGCGCGTTCGAGCTGGTCAACCGGGTCGCGACGGCGGTCCCGCGCGTGACGCCGCGGCTCAACGCCGTCTCGGCACGCGCCCTCGCCCCCCGCACGTACGTCGCGCCGTCGCACCAGGTGTTCGTCACGTCGCGACGCGTGCGGTTCCGCGAGATGGAGTACGCGGTGCCGCGCGAGCACCTCGTCGACGTGCTCGCGAGCATCGACGACTGGCTGCGCCGGTCCGGCGAGCACGTCCCGTTCCCCGTCGAGGTGCGCTTCGCCGCGCCCGACGACGTGTGGCTGTCCACCGCGCACGGGCGCGAGACCGCGTACGTCGCGGTGCACCAGTACGCGCGGATGCCGCACGAGCGGTACTTCGACGCCGTGGAGCGCATCGTCGCCGAGGTCGACGGGCGCCCGCACTGGGGCAAGATGCACGGCCTCGACGCCTCGCGGCTGCGCGCGCTCTACCCACGGTTCGACGACGTGGTGGCGGTGCGCGACGCCGTCGACCCGCGCGGCGTGCTGGCGAACGGGTACACCGACCGCGTGCTGGGCGTCGCGCCCGACGCGGCGGGACGCGGCGCGCGCTGAGCCCGGGCGCGCCGGCACCCGAGGAGAGGTGTCAGCCGCCCGGGCCCTCGGGGGCCGTCCCGACCGGCTCCGGGCCGCCCTCACGCACGGGCGTGCCGTCGGGGCGCACCATCAGCGAGAGCACGTACTCCGCGAGCGCGTGGAAGCTGCGGACCGCCGTCGCGTCGTCCTGCTCGACGAGCCAGGCGATCTCGATGCCGTCGATGTAGCCCGCCACGATGCGCGACAGGAAACCGATGTCCATCGAGTAGGTGACGTGCCCGCGGTCCGCGACGTTCTCCAGGAAGCCGCGCGTCATCGCCCACGTCTGCTCGAGGTGCGTGTGCGCGACCGAGCGCAGGGCGCGGCTGCGCACGCCCGCCGTCGCGAACTCGAACGTGAGGAGGCGCATGTGCCGGCGCGGGGTCAGCCCGGTCCACAGGCCGTCCGCGGCCGCGTGGGCGAGCTGCACCACGTCGCCGTCGACGTCGAGCGCCGCCCGCACCGGCTCCGAGGCCACGAGCGCGAGGCTGTTGCCCATCGCCTGGAGGAGCTCGTCCTTGTCCTCGAAGCAGTAGTGCACCACTCCGAGCGAGACGCCGGCCTCGGCTGCGACACCACGGATGGTGACGGCCTCGACGCCCTCACGGACGGCGATGGTCATCGCCGCGTCGACGAGCTGGGCTCGTCGTTCTTCGACGGACATACGGTTCATGTGCGATTCATCCCATGTGTCGATCTTGGGAAAGTCAAACACACCGACGCGCTCCCGGCGATCGTAGAGCGTGCCCGGGGCACTGGCACGCCGGGGGGACGCAGGGCGAGAATGGTCGCCGAGCACCCTCGACCCACCCGACGAAGGACCACCGTGCCCCGACCGCACCACCAGCGCGCCACGTCGCGCACCCTCCTGCTCGCCGCGACCGCGGGGCTCCTCCTCGCGGGGTGCGGGGGTCCGGCGGGCGAGACCGTCGCCACCGGACCCGTCACCTACGACGTCCCGGAGGTACCCGTGCAGGTGACCGCGCCCGAGGGCTGGACGCGGCTGGCCCGCGACGGCGCGTTCGTGCTGCGCGCCCCCGCGGGCTCGGGGTCGGGCGCCTTCCGCGCGAACGTCGTCGTGACGGGCGAGCCGTCCGAGGGCCCGCTGCAGGCGGCGGGGTCCGACACGACGGTCGCCCTCGAGCAGATCTCCGGCTGGATCCCGTCCACCGAGGGGCAGGGCATGACGACGCTCGCCGACCTGCCGGCCTTCCGGGTCGCGGGGTCCTACGAGACCCCCGATGCGCTCGTCGAGCAGGAGATCCTCGCCGTCGGGGCGGGGTCCGAGGACGAGCCGTGGACCGTCGTCCTCACCGCCTCCTACGACGCCGACGACACCGAGAGCGCGGCGGCCGTGCGCGAGGTCCTCGAGAGCGTGCAGGTCGCCCCGGCGGGCTGACGTCAGGCGATCGGTCCGACGGCCACGACGAGCGCGGTCGCGACCGCCGCGACGCCCTCGCCGCGGCCCGTGAGACCGAGGCCGTCGGTCGTCGTGGCGGTGAGGGACACCGGCGCGCCCGCGGCCCCGCTCAGCGCCTCCTGCGCCTCGTCGCGGCGCGGGCCCAGGCGCGGCCGGTTCCCGATCACCTGGACGGCGACGTTCCCGATCTCGAAGCCCGCCGCGCGCACACGCCGGGCCGCCTCCGCGAGCAGCGACGCGCCGCTCGCGCCCGCCCACTCCGGGGCGCTCGTGCCGAAGTTCGAGCCGAGATCGCCGAGCCCGGACGCCGAGAAGAGCGCGTCCGCGGCGGCGTGCGCGGCGACGTCCGCGTCGGAGTGACCGGCGAGCCCGCGCTCGCCCGGCCAGCGCAGCCCGCCGAGCCACAGCTCGCGGTCGGAGCCCTCGGGCGCGAACGCGTGGACGTCGACGCCCACGCCGGTGCGCGGCAGGGGTGCGGGGACGCGCGGGGACGACGCCGGCCGGTCGGTGGGGTCCGTCATCGTTCCTCCCGGAGGGTCAGCTCGGCGACGCGCAGGTCGTGCGCGGTGGTGATCTTCGCGGCGGCGGCGTCACCCGGCACCACGTGGACGGGGAGCCCGAGCGCCTCGACGAGCCCGGCGTCGTCGGTCGCGGCGACCGACTCGTCGGCGGCGTGGTCCGCGGCGGCCGCGTGCGCGCGCTCGAGCAGGTCGCGTGCGAAGCCCTGCGGGGTCTGGACGGCGCGCAGGGCCGACCGGTCGACGGTCGCCACGACGGGCTCCGCGCCGGACGCGTCCCCGGCCGGCGCGGGCGCGACGCGCTTGATCGTGTCCGCGACGGGGAGGCCGGGCACGACGGCGTCGTGCCCCGCGCGGACGGCCGCGACGACGCGCCCGACCAGCGCGGGCGGGGCGAGGGGGCGTGCGGCGTCGTGCACGAGGACGACGTCGACACGCGGCCCGCCGGCGGACCGGACGAGGCCCGCGTCCAGCCCCGCCCGCAGGCCCGCCGCGACGGACGCCTGACGCGTCCCCGCACCCTCGACGACGTGGACCGGGCGGTCGACGGCGGGGTCGTCGTGGAGCAGCTCGGCGACGTGGGCCCGGAGCCCAGGCGGCGCGGTCACGACGAGGACGTCGACGACCCCGGAGGCGCACAGCCGGCGCGCGGCGTGCAGGAGGAGGGGCAACCCGTCGAGCTCGACGAGGGCCTTCGGCAGGTCCAGACCGAGTCGGGTCCCGGAGCCCGCTGCGGTGAGGACGGCAAGAGTCGGCACGGGCACACGCTACCGGGCACGACGGCGGGGAGGGTGCCGTCCGTACGGACGGCACCCTCCCCGGTGGTCTGTCGATCGGGCCCGCAGGGCCCGCCGCGTCAGGAGGCCAGCACCTCGTCGAGGATCGCCTCGGCCTTGTCCTCCTCGGTGTGCTCGGCGAGCGCGAGCTCCGAGACGAGGATCTGCCGCGCCTTGGAGAGCATGCGCTTCTCCCCGGCGGAGAGACCACGGTCGGCGTCGCGGCGCGACAGGTCGCGCACCACCTCCGCGACCTTGATCACGTCGCCCGACGCGAGCTTCTCGAGGTTCGCCTTGTACCGACGCGACCAGTTGGTCGGCTCTTCGGTGTAGGGTGCCCGAAGCACCTCGAAGACACGGTCGAGGCCTTCCTGGCCGACGACGTCACGCACGCCGACGAGGTCGACGTTCTCGGCTGGGACTTCGATGGTCAGGTCACCTTGCGCGACCTTGAGCTTGAGGTAGATCTTGTCCTCTCCGCGGATGGTGCGCGTCTTGATCTCCTCGATCAGCGCGGCGCCGTGGTGCGGGTAGACAACGGTCTCGCCTACTGTGAACGTCATCTGCAGATGTCCCCTTTCGCGGAGGTCCACCTTACCACGCGGAAAGGCGGAAATCCGAGCCCCGCGCCCTCTTGACAAGCCCGCCATGACGACGTTTTCGCAGGTCAGGGCAGTGTCAGCGCGCCTCACGAATCTCACGGGACCTCACCTGGTCGGTCGCGGCCCGCGGCGGGCCCGGCGGCCCCGGCGTGACGCGGCTCACGCCCTCCCTCGCGGCACCCGGTTCGGGCCGCCCTGCCTCGTACGACGCACTAGGCTGGACGCGGAACCCTGCCCCCTTCTTGCAGCCCTGGAGTGCACGTGACCCGCATCCCGACCCCCCGAGCAACGACCCGTGCGGCGTCCCGGACGACCGGCCGCACCCGCCTCCGGGCCGTCTCCGCCGTGGTCGCGAGCGTCGCCCTCGCGACGGCCTGCTCCCCGATCGAGACGAACCGGCCCTACTCCCCCTCGGACGGGCTGCGCGTCGACCTGACCAGCGAGCTGCGCGGCCTCAACCTCCTCGTCGTCAGCGCCGCCGAGGGCGAGCCCGGCACGCTGGTCGGCGCGTTCGCCAACGACTCGGACGAGAACGTCGAGTTCGCCGTCCTCCCCGAGGGTGGTGCTCCGGTCGTGATCCCCGTCGCCGCCGGCGAGGCCGTATACCTGGGCACCGAGGACGGGTTCGAGGTCCTGCTCGGCCGCGTCGACGCGGAGCCGGGCGGCACCCTTCCCGTCGTCGTCAGCGCGACGTCCGGCGAGGAGCAGGAGATGTTCCTGCCCGTCCTCGACGGCACGCTCCAGGAGTACGCGCACCTCGTCCCCGAGTCCGTCGAGATCGTCGAGGTCACGAACGGATAAACAGGCCGGGCCGTGTCACCGGCGGGCGCTAGCCTTCCCGTGCTCGCTCCGGCCGCCGTGGCCGGGGCACCGTCCGTGAAGGAACCCAGGTGACCCTGCCCCGTACCACCCGCCGGCCCGCGCTGCTCGTCGTCGGCACCCTCGCCCTCGCCCTGCTCTCGTCGGGCTGCGGCGGGATCCTCGACGAGATCACCGGTCCTGCCGAGGCCCAGCGCGACGAGCCCGACGGCCAGGTCACCGAGGCGTCGGACGCCGACGTCTTCTCGATCAAGGTGGGCGACTGCATCGTCTCCGAGCGTCTCGACGACTCGGGAGAGGTCGAGTCCGTCCCCGTCGTCCCGTGCGCCGAGCCGCACGACATCGAGATCTACGCCGAGACCGAGCTCCCCGAGGGCGACTACCCGGGCGAGGAGGCCGTCTCCGCGAGCGCCGAGGAGTACTGCTACGGCGAGTTCGAGCCCTTCGTCGGCCTCGCCTACGAGGAGTCCGCGCACGACTTCTGGTACTTCACGCCGCTCGAGGACGGCTGGAACGCCCTCGACGACCGCGTGATCCAGTGCGTCCTCGACACGCAGGGCACCGACGTCACGGGATCGCTCCAGGGCACGGCGTCCTGACGCCACGCAGCACCACGCACGACGGCGCCGCTCCCCGCACGGGGGAGCGGCGCCGTCGTGCGTCACCGGGGGCCGCGCGGGCCCCGCAGGTCACCCGAAGCGGCCGGAGATGTAGTCCTCCGTGGCCTGCTGGGTGGGCGAGGAGAACATCGTCGCGGTGTCGTCCATCTCGATGAGGCGGCCGGGCTTGCCCGTGCCCGCGATGTTGAAGAACGCGGTGCGGTCGCTCACGCGAGCCGCCTGCTGCATGTTGTGGGTGACGATGACGATCGTGTACTCGTCCTTCAGCTCCGCGATGAGGTCCTCGATCGCGAGCGTGGAGATCGGGTCGAGCGCCGAGCACGGCTCGTCCATGAGGAGCACCTGCGGCTTGACCGCGATGGCCCGCGCGATGCACAGTCGCTGCTGCTGACCGCCCGAGAGGCCGGAGCCGGGGCGGTCGAGGCGGTCCTTGACCTCGTTCCAGAGGTTCGCGCCGCGCAGCGAGGTCTCGACGAGCTCCTCCGCCGCGGACTTCGAGATGCGCTTGTTGTTGAGCTTGACGCCGGCGAGGACGTTCTCCTTGA